>CAMWNH010000058.1 GCA_947175605.1 uncultured Porphyromonadaceae bacterium | reverse complement strand
CCTGAAGGATTATCCATGATCTAGAAAGAGAAACACTATGATTTATTTAAAAATCTGAATTATATTCCTATTGGATTTACCTATGATAACTATATAACCGACAATGAAATTGAACCATATATCGAACAAAACGAATCGATAGATATTCCCCTCCTACTACTCGACAATCTTGTCGTAAAGAGTGAGGATATTGAGCTATTCGACAAGTATTTGAAGTCCGGACAAATTGATGTCTCCGTTAAATTAGACAGCCTTTCGAATCAAAGAAAAAACAAGACTGTAAGTAACTTCATGGGTACATCCGAAGGATTTACTTGCAACTCAGATTTTTCCAACCCTGAAGTAGTTTTCTTTAGTGTTGTAGCAGATCCTGGCTTCTCGGCCTATATTGATGGGAAACCGACTAAAATCTACGAGGTAAATCTCGGCCTATCAGCAATTATTGTCCCCGAAGGAAAGCATGACATTAAATTTAGCTATCTTCCTCAAGGTCTAAAAGTCGGAGGTTTTATATCATTAATATCTCTTCTTATTCTTATGTTGGTGGGATATTATTCCGGAGAAAGACAAACTCAATGTCAAAAAACTCATCACTAAAAATGCACCACTCTTAATATCTCTATACTACAGCCAAATAAGTTTTCATCAAATATATCACAAGATAATTCCCGCTCTAAATTAAAGAAATTCGGGGCGGGAATTTTCGTGTAATTCCGCGATTTTGTATTAAATTTGCAGATGTTTTACGGCCCGGAGGCCGCTTAATCAGCAACCAATAACATTACATACCTTAAACTACCTATCTACCATCATGTTGGAAAAAGCAAAGGTACGCGAGCTTGATAAAGTTGTAGTCAGGTTTTCGGGTGATTCCGGCGACGGCATGCAGCTTGCAGGCAATATCTTCACCAACGTATCGGCCGGCCTCGGCAATCTTGTGTCGACATTCCCGGACTACCCTGCCGAAATCCGCGCCCCACAGGGGTCGCTAAGCGGAGTCTCGGGCTTCCAGGTGAGCGTGGGGTCGGGTGTTCACACCCCCGGCGACTCCTGCGATGTACTCATCGCCATGAATCCCGCGGCCCTGAAACAGAATTACCGTTTCCTCAAACCCGGCGGCGTGATCATCGTGGATATCGACTCCTTCAAGGAAGCCGACCTGCGGAAGGCTCTGTTCGAAACCGACAAGCCTTTTGAGGAACTTGGCATAAAGGCACAGATCGTGGAAGTGCCCGTAACTTCCATGACGCGTGCAGCCCTGGCTGAAACGGGTCTTGACAACAAGAGCGTGCTCAAGTGCCGCAATATCTTTGCGCTGGGCCTTGTATGCTGGCTCTTCGACCGTCCTCTGGAGGCAGCCCTGCGCCATCTGAAGAATAAATTTGCCAAGAAGCCGGCCATCTATGACGCGAACGCGCTGGTGCTTCAGGCCGGCTACAACTATGGCAACAACATACACGCCACGGTGAGCACCTACCGCATTGATACGGATAATCCCCGACCGGGCGTCTACACCGACATTAACGGCAATACGGCAACGGCGTGGGGCCTCATCATGGCATCCGAAAAGTGCGGACGCCCGCTGTTCTTAGGGTCTTACCCCATCACACCTGCCACGGACATCCTACATGAGCTTGCCAAGCGCAAGGACCTCGGCGTCAAAGCCATCCAGATGGAAGACGAGATAGCCGGCGTATGCTCGGCCATCGGGGCCAGCTATGCAGGTAATCTTGCCGTGACATCCACATCGGGTCCGGGCCTTGCGCTCAAGAGCGAGGGCATCGGTCTGGCTGTAATCGCCGAACTTCCGCTGGTGGTCATCGACGTTCAGCGCGGCGGCCCCTCGACCGGTCTTCCCACGAAGACAGAGCAGACGGACCTGATGCAGGCGCTCTATGGCCGCAACGGCGAATCGCCCGTGGCCGTTGTGGCTCCGGCGTCGCCCACTGACTGCTTCACCATGGCATTCGAGGCCTGCCGCATAGCCGTGGAGCACATGACGCCCGTTATCCTGCTGAGCGATGCCTTTATCGGCAACGGCTCGTCGGCATGGCGTGTGCCTGAGGCTGACGAGTTCCCCGAAATCCGCACCCCATACGTGCCCGAGGGCACGGAGGGCTGGCGCCCCTATGACCGCAACGCGGAGACACTGGCACGCTACTGGGCTATTCCCGGCACCGAGGGATACACACACCGTCTGGGCGGTCTGGAGAAGGATGCCGTGACGGGAGCAATCTCCACCGATCCCGTGAATCACGAAAAGATGGTGATGTTGCGCCGTGAAAAAATCGAGCGCATCGCCAAGGACATACCTGCTCTGGAGGTCATCGGTCATGACGATGCCGAAACCCTTCTTGTGGGTTGGGGTGGCACCTACGGCCACATCCGCACGGCGGCGGAAGAACTGTGCCGCGAGGGCGAGAAGGTGGCTATGGCGCAATTCCGCTACATCAACCCTCTGCCTGCCAATACGGGCGATGTGCTGCGCAAGTATCGCCGCGTGATTGTGGCAGAACTCAATACGGGCATGTTCGCGGACTATCTGCAGGCGAAGTTCCCCGATGTGCGCATCGAGCGCATCAACAAGATTCAGGGTCAGCCCTTCCAGGTGAGCGAGCTGAAAGCGCGCGCAAAAGAAATCATAAACCGCTAAGCCTCTACACCCTACGACAATGACACAGGAAACACAAGCACAATATACCGCCGCGAATTACAAGAGCGACCAGTCGGTGCGCTGGTGTCCGGGCTGCGGCGACCACGCAATTCTGAACACGCTGCACAAGGCAATGGCCACGCTGGGTGTGGCTCCGCACATGACGGCCGTAATCTCCGGCATCGGCTGCTCCTCGCGCCTGCCCTACTACATGAACACGTATGGCTTCCATACGATCCACGGACGCGCGGCAGCCATCGCCACGGGTTTCAAGGTGGCGAATCCGGAGATGACCGTATGGCAGATCTCGGGCGACGGTGACGGCCTGGCCATCGGCGGCAACCACTTCATCCATGCCGTACGGCGCAATATCGACATAAACATAATCCTGTTTAACAACAAGATCTACGGCCTCACCAAGGGCCAGTATTCACCGACGAGCTCGCGCGGCTTCGTTTCCAAGTCGAGCCCATACGGCACGGTGGAGGATCCATTCATTCCGGCGGAACTGGTGTTCGGCGCGCGCGGTAACTTCTTTGCTCGCAGTATAGACGTGGAACTTGCGACCTCGCAGGAGGTTCTCGTGGCAGCCGCACGCCATAAGGGCACGGCCGTGACCGAGATACTCCAGAACTGTGTGATATTCAACAACGGCATCCACAATCCCATCACCGACAAGGAGGTGCGTGCCGACAAGACCATCCATCTGCGCCACGGCGAGAAGATGATCTTCGGCAAGGAGGGCAACAAGGGCCTGGTGCAGGACGGCTTCCTGCTGAAGGCCGTGACCATAGGTGAGGACGGATATACGCTCGACGACGTGCTGGTGCATGACGCCCACACGCCTTCGAACTTCCTGCATCAGCAGCTGGCGATGATGGACGGCGAAAGCCTTCCGCTGGCTGTAGGTGTGATCCGCGATGTGGAAGCGCCCACATACGACCAGGCTGTGGCAGAGCAGGTGGCCGAAGTACAGGGCCGCAAGAACTTCCACAGTCTCCGCGACATGATTCTCGCAGGCGAGACCTGGGAGGTGAAATAATCGGGCCCCCGACAAAGGGGGCATAAAAAAAAGACTTCCGGCGGAACAATCTGTGTCCGCCGGAGGTTTATATATCAAGGGGCCTCCCGAAAGGGCCGGGCCAGGATATACACAACGTTTCAACAAAAACCATTGATGAGCACAACAAACAGACTTCTCACCATTCTGCTGCTCGGTGCAGCATGCGTGGCTCCGGCACGGGGCCAGTCCGCGGTCGCAGCCGAGCCAGTGAGCCTTGATTCGTGCCGTGCAATGGCTCTGGCCAACAACAAGCAGTTGCAGATTGCAGGCCAGGCCGTCAAGAAGGCCGGCTATCAGAACAAGGAGGCTTTCGCCGCATATCTTCCGGCATTCGATTTCGCCGGGGGCTATATGTACAATCAGCGGAACATATCCATTTTCGATTCCGACCAGCTTCTGCCGACAAAGACATTCGATCCGGCCAAGGGAACGTATGAGTTCAATCTCGTGACCAATCCCCAGACAGGCATGCCTGTGAAGGGACCTAACGGCCAATACATCCCCTCGACAGTGGCGCTGATTCCCAAGGAGGCCATGACCTTCGACATCCACAATGTGTTTTTCGGCGCGGTGACTGTGACGCAGCCCGTGTTCATGGGCGGGAAGATCGTGGCCATGAACCGCCTGACCAAGGCGGCAAAACGCCTTGCGGAGTCGATGCACGACGCCGGGGCGGAGAACGTGATCTACGCCGTGGACGCGGCCTACTGGCAGGTTGTGTCGCTGCAGGCCAAGCACGAGCTGGCCGTGAGCTACGTGAACCTGCTGGACTCGCTGAGCCACAATGTGCACCTGATGGTGGACGAGGGCGTGGCCACGCGCTCGGACGCGCTGACGGTGGACGTGAAGCTGAATTCGGCTCAGGTGGATCTGGTGAAGGTTGAAAACGGCCTGACGCTCTCGCGCATGCTTCTGGCGCAGACTTGCGGTCTGCCGGTGAACACGGTGTTCCCTCTGGCCGACGAAGGCACGGCACTCGAAGAGACTGCAGGGGCCTACGAATCGGCACCTGTGGCCAACAGCTACGACATGAACGATGTTTATGCGCGGCGTCCGGATCTGCAGGCTCTCAACGAGGCTGTGGAGATAGCGCGACAGCAGAAGAACGTGGCCCGCGCCTCGATGCTTCCGAATCTTGCGGTGGTGGGCGCGTACAGTTTCTCGAACCCGAATATGTACGACGGCTTCAAGAAGCGCGTGAACGGCGGGTTCTCGGTGGGCGCCATGCTCACTATCCCCCTCTGGCACTGGGGCGGCAACTACAACAAGTATAAGGCCGCGGAAAGCGATGAGATTTCGCGCCGACTGGCGCTGGAGGATGCCAAGGACATGGTGGAGCTGCAGGTGAATCAGGCAGCGTTCAAGACCAAGGAGGCCCAGAAGACCTACGATATGACGACCTCGAACCTGCGCAAGGCCGATGAAAACCTGCGCACGGCGCGTCTGGCCTTCCGCGAAGGCATGGCCACGACGGACAATGTAATGGAGGCTCAGACGGCATGGCTGAAGGCCCACTCGGAGCAGATCGACGCTGCAATAGACATGCGCCTCTGCCAGACCTATCTTGAGAAGTCGCTCGGTACGCTCGTGCCCTGACCCGACTGACCCGCACACACAAGGAAACATCTTACTACTCTACATAAACTAAACTGAAATACATAAGTCATGGCAAATAACGAACCCAATCCCTCGGCAACTCCGGACCTGTCGGCCGAGAAAAAGGCCAACCGCACGCTGATGGTGACGCTGTTGGTGGTGGTTGCAGCAGTGGCTGCGATAGCCATCATAGGATTTCTATTCATGAACCGCCCGGCCGACATCATCGAGGGCCAGGTTGAAGGCACGACCGTGCGCATCTCGGGCAAGCTGCCCGGACGCGTGGCCCACATCTATGTGGAAGAGGGCGATACGGTCAAGGCCGGAGATACGCTTGTACACATCCACTCGTCGGTAGTGGAGGCACAGCTGACGCAGGCAGAAGCCATGCAGGAGGCTGCTGCGGCACAGAACCGCAAGATCGACGCGGGCACGCGTTCGCAGATCGTGCAGGCAGCCGCGGACATGCTTGCGCAGGCAGAGGCCGCCGTGGGCATAACGAAGAAGACATACGAGCGTCTGGAGCGACTCTACAACGAAGGCGTGGTGTCGGAGCAGAAGCGCGATGAGGCCAAGGCAGCCTACGATGCCGCCGTGGCATCACGCAGCGCAGCTGCCAGCCAGCTGTCGATGGCGCGCCAGGGCGCACAGCGCGAGGACAAGGAAAGCGCCGCAGCGATGGTGCAGGCGGCAGGCGGCAGCGTGGATCAGGTGGAAGCCCTGCTTCAGGACAGCTATCTGACGGCTACCGACAACGGTACTATCGACGTAATCTACCCGGAGAGGGGTGAGCTGATAAGCCTCGGAGCACCGGTGATGAACCTGCTGCTGGAGGACAAGCGTTACATTACGTTCAATGTGCGTGAAGAGATTCTTCAGGACCTGCAGCCGGGCACGGAAATAACCCTTACGGTTCCGGCGCTGGGCAATAAGGAAATCAAGGCAAAAGTGTACTATGTCCGCGACATGGGCAGCTATGCCATGTGGCACTCCACGAAGGCTACGGGCAGCTATGATTCGCGCACGTTCCAGGTGAAGGCCCGTCCGACCGAGGAAGTGAAGGGTCTGCGTCCGGGCATGTCGGTGCTCTACCACCACAAGGGGGCGGACCGATAAACGAATTTGAATCTCCAAAACAGAAACACTATGACACAGAAACCGGAGACGGGATTCATGGCAGGCCTGCGGCGGGAATTCCGACGCATGGGCAGGAGCAGGGCCTACTTGTTCGGCATGATACTTGTGCCGGTGCTGGTGGCCGTGACCTTCATGAGCCTGCTGAGCGAGGGTCTGCCGCGACGTGTCCCGACCATGGTGGTGGATCTGGACCATACGCCTCTGTCGCGCTCGGTGATCCGCAATCTCAACTCGAACGAAATGATCGATCTGGTAGGCGAGGCCGAGAGCTATGACGCGGCTCTGGCTCAGGTGCGCCGCGGAGACAGCTTCGGATTTTTCGTGATTCCTGCCGACTTCCAGAAGGATGCGCTGAGCCTGCGGACACCTACCCTAAGCTACTACACGAACATGACGTATTTCGTGCCGGGCACCCTGGCGTTCAAGGGCTTCAAGACGATAGCCGTGAGCGTAAGCGGCGGGGTTGTGAAGACGGCTCTGCAGGACCTGGGCGTGGGCGAACAGACTATGGCCGGGATGCTGCAGCCTGTGAGCATCGACAATTACGAGCTGGGTAATCCCTGGATGAACTATTCCATCTACCTGACACCTTCGTTCGCAATCGGAGCGTTCGCGCTGATGATACTGCTGATGACGGTCTATTCGATAACGATGGAGATCAAGGACGGGACGTCGCCGGAGTGGCTGGAGACATGCGGTGGGCATATGCCTACGGCTCTGATGAGCAAGATGCTGCCGCATACGGCAATCTATATCGCCGTGGGGTCAATGATCCTCTGGCTGTTTTTCGGTGTGGGACACTTCCCCTGCCATGGGTCGCTGCTGTGGCTTTGGATAGGCATGGTGCTGTTCGTCGTGGCCAATCAGGGTCTGGCACTGTTTATCGTGTGTCTTCTGCCGAATCCGCGTCTGTCGTTCAGCATATGCGCGCTGTTCGGCATCCTCACCTTCTCGTTCGCGGGCTTTTCGTTCCCGGTAGAGAGCATGTACGGGGCTGTGGGCGTGTTCAGCTGGCTTGCACCGACTCGCTATCTGTTTTTAATCTATATCAATAACGCACTGAACGGCTACTCCGTGTGGTTCGTGCGCTGGTGGTTTGTGGCGCTGATGGCCTTCCCGGTCGTAGCCGCGCTTGGCACCCAGCGTCTGAAGAAAGCTCTGGAGCATCCGGTGTATGTGCCTTAAACAAAACAAGGAGCATGGGACTTTTCCGCAAGACGTGCCACTGGCTAAGCATGACGGGACGGGTTTTCCGCAATGAATGGAAGCTCGTGCTGGGCGATATGGGCGTGCTGCTGTTTTTTGTGGCTCTTCCGCTTGTGTACCCGATAGCGTACACGCTGGTGTACAATCCTGAGGTGGTGGATAACATACGGATAGCCGTTGTGGACAATTCGCGCACGAAGGAGTCGCGCGAGCTGGTGCGCACGGTGGATGCGACTCCGGCACTGGAGGTCTACGATTATGCCTCCGATCTGGGAGAGGCTAAAAAAATGATGGCCGAGACAAAGGTTTACGGCGTGCTGGAAATACCGGCCGACTACACCCGCAAGATCGGCCGCGGGGAGCAGGCACATGTGCCATTCTACGCTGACATGAGTCTGCTGCTGCGTTTCCGTTCGGAAATGGCGGCGATGACGGATGTGCAGATGCAAATGAGCTCGAAGCTGATGCCGGTAAGCATCGACGAGACTCCGCTGTCGGCCCTTGCGGCCGGCCGCGAACTGAGCCTACCCGTAAAGAGCGAAAGCCATTTCCTGGGCGACACGGAACAGGGATTCGCATCGTTCGTCATCCCGGGTATCATCATCCTCATCCTGCAGCAAAGCATGATTCTGGGCATCTGCCTCATCGGCGGCACATCGCGCGAGCGTCGCCGCCGCGACCCTCAGGGACTGGACCCGAAGGCCGTGAACGAGGCGGGCCCGTGGGCAACCATCTGGGGCAAGACGCTGTGCTATACGGTGTTCTACCTACCGCTGGTGGTGTACATCACGCGCATCGTGCCCGAGATGTTCTCACTGCCCCACTATGGCTCGCCGGTGCAGTATCTGCTGTTTCTGCTGCCGCTACTGCTTTCGTCGGCTTTCCTGGGCCTGACGCTGGTTTACTTCATGAAGGAACGCGAATCGGCTTTCATCATCATCGTGTTCACATCGGTGATATTCCTGTTCCTGTCGGGACTGACGTGGCCGCACTATGCCACAAACCGATTCTGGCTGTGGATAAGCGATCTGATCCCGGCCACTTGGGGTGTGGACGGATTCATCAGCATAAACAACAACGGGGCGACCCTGGCCGAGGAGAGCACCAACTACATAGCGTTGTGGATTCTGACGGCGGTGTATATGTTCACGGCGGCATGGGTTTACCGCAAGATTGCGGTGAGCTCGCGGCTGAAGGCCTTGCGCAAGGATTGAACCTACGGAGCCGGAAAGTGTTTAACTTGAAAGATGAACCGAAACTAAGAAACAAACATAAAACGATATATCTATGGCAACAGAAAATTTTGACCGCCTGAGCTACGCCTTGGGCATGAGCATGGGACAGAACTTCCGTGCATCCGGCATTCAGCAGATCAACGCACAGGATTTCGCCGACGGCGTGGCTGCAGTATTCGACGGTCTTGCACCCCGCATGAGCTTCGACGAGGCTAAGGAAGAGGTGCAGAAGTTCTTCATGGAACTGCAGAAAAAGCAGGAAGAGGAAGCCAAGAAGATGGCCGATGTGAACGCCAAGGCCGGCGAGGAATTCCTGCTTGAAAACGGCAAGCGCGCCGAGGTGAAGACTACAGCAAGCGGCCTGCAGTATGAGGTGCTGAAGGAAGGCGATGGCGCACAGCCCACGGCCTCGGACACAGTGAGCGTGCACTACACGGGCAAGCTCATCGACGGCACTGTATTCGATTCGTCGGAAGAACGCGGCGTGCCCGCCACGTTCGGCGTGACCCAGGTAATTCCGGGCTGGGTAGAGGCTCTGCAGCTGATGAAGGAGGGCGCCCAGTACCGTCTGTTCATCCCGTCAGCTCTGGCCTACGGTCCGCAGGGTGCGGGCGGCGTTATCGGCCCGAACGCCACGCTGATCTTCGATGTAACCCTTCTCAAGGTCAACCCTAAGGAATGATGCGGGGAAAGCATCTTGTGGCGGTGGCATTGGCGGCGCTGTCGATGACGGCGTCGGCGCTGCCCACCGACAAGCACAGCATAGCGCCTACCGCCGCCGATTCGACGTCGACGGCGCTGGCCGTATTTATAGGCGATGCGGCCAACGAGCTTCTGAGCTCGCAGGCTGCGATGGGACTGCCGATTGACCGCGGTCAGTTTATCCGGGCGCTGAGCCAGTATCTTCACGGCGAGGACCCGGGGATGAATCCGGTGGATGCTCATAACTACCTGACCGAGGCTTACAAGCGTATGCAGTCCGAGGCTCCCAAGCCACTGCCGGCAGCTGATGCGACGGTGGAGGCTGCGGCGCTTGCGAAAGCTGCCTCCCAGCCCGGGGTCGTGGTTCTGCCCACGGGGACGGTGCTTGAGGTGCTGAAGGAAGGCACGGGAGCGCGCCCCACCGAGGAGGGCATCGCCATGATGCGCTACAAGGGCACGCTGACGGACGGCACGGTGTTCGACGAGGTATATGACGACGAGGAGGCTCTGGCGTTTCCCGTATCAGACCTGGCCGAGGGACTGACCGAGGCCCTTCTGTCGGGAAAAATGAAGAGCGGCGGCCGGTATGTCCTTACCATCCCAGCCTCGGCCGGCTATGGCGAGGAAGGTGTTCCGGGCAAGATTCCACCCGGTGCCACGCTCCGCTTCGTGATCGACCTAATTGACGCAGAATAAACGATATAACAACATTATAGGAAATGAAAAAGATTCTACTCGGAGCCGGCGCAGCCGTGCTCCTGTCGCTGGCCTTCACGGCCTGCGACAAACAGGAAGGAGCCTCGAAGACGAACAGCGCTCTGAACGACTCCACGGCTACGGCTTACGGCACGATGGCCGGCAATATAATCCTCGGCGACTACCAGCAGTTCAGCGGCAGCGAGGATGCACCCTCGAAAGAGGACCTGATGAAGGGTGTGAAGCTCGTATTCTCGGGCAACGGCAGCAAGGGCACGCTCATAGGCATGCAGATGGCTATACAGATGCTTTCGGAAATGGAGCACATCCAGAACGAGGGCGTGAATATGGACCGCACCAAGGTTCTTGCGGCCTTCACGAAGGCATTCAGCAGCGACAGCATCACGCAGACGGACATCGCCGCCTCCAGCGAGGCATTCCAGTCCTTGATCCGCAAGGCTCTCGAGGCTGCCAAGGCATCGCCTGAGGCTGAAGCAGAGGCTGCGGAAGCAGACAGCCCTGCGGCCCAGAACGGTCAGGATGCTGAGATTTTCATGCAGATGAGCAAGACGGAGAACCCCAACATCATGACTGCGGCTTCGGGCCTCAGCTACGAAATCCTCGCACCGGGCGAGGGTCCGCACCCGACTGCCGAGTCGCAGGTGACGCTGAACTATACCGGGCGTCTCATCGACGGCACTGTGTTTGACAGCACAGAGGGCCGCGGGCCGGCAACCTTCCCCGTATCGGGCGTGATTCCCGGTTTCGGCGAGGGCGTGCAGCTTGTAGGCAAGGGCGGTAAAGCCACGCTTTACATTCCCGGCAATCTGGCATACGGCGATCAGGGCCAGCCAGCAGCAGGTATCGGTCCTAACGAAATGCTGATTTTCGATATCGAGCTCATCAGCTTCAAGTAAGAAATACGCAACACTCATGACAGGGCGAGGACGTCGATCGACGATGTCCTCGCCCTGAATTTTTATGTAGTTAAGAATTGTTAAGGGAACGACGGCCGTCGCAAATATGGCGGTCGGGCCATGTAATTTTAGTAATTTTGCTGCAGAAAGCAAGAATTTGAATATGAAAAGAACCGTAATCGTCTTCGATGATGCCCGTGTGCATGCATCGCTTCTTCCACTGACTTTCACGCGCCCCGTGGGTGCTCTTCGCTGCGGCATCGACACCATAGCCGAGAAATGGGGACGGCTTCTGAATGCGGAAATCGCCTTCAACCCTTCGGAGGACTATCTTCGCCCGCTATTCGGCGCAGGGGCCGAAATACTGGAAGCTGCGGATACGCTCCATGTTGCAGGCCATGTGATTCCGGATCCGGAACTGGCCAAGGCGGCAGATGCACTACAGCCCGGTGAAGCGCTCTACGCGCTGACTGAGGAGGGGGAGGCGCCGACACTGATAGCGCGCCGCGGCCCGGTGGAGAGCTCGCAAAAGATCTATGGCGAGGACGATGAGGAGGGTGTGCGCGCAGTGACGCAGCTCTATCATCTTTTCCTGATGAACGGGGGCACGATCTGCTCGGACTTCGAAGCGCTGACAGCGGGACGCCGCTCGCAGGCGCTGCCGGAGGACAATACGGTGATAGGCGATGCGGGTCTGGTGTTTATCGAGGAGGGGGCCGAGGTGCACGGATGCTTCATCAACACGACCGGCGGTCCGGTGTACTTCGGAAAGGATTCGACGGCCATGGAGGGCTCGATGCTTCGGGGACCTCTGGCCTTATGCGAGCACTCGACTGTGAACATGGGCACTAAGATTTATCCCGACACGACAATAGGACCATGGTGCAAGGTTGGCGGTGAGATCAACAACGTGATTTTCCAGGCCTACAGCAACAAGGCTCACGACGGGTTCTTAGGCAATGCGGTTATAGGCGAGTGGTGCAATCTCGGCGCGGGCTGCGTGGCGTCCAACCTGAAGAACGACTATACGCCGGTGAAGCTGTGGAACTATCCGTCGCACCGCTTCCTGAAGACGGGTCTGCAGTTCTGCGGTCTGATCATGGGCGACCACTCCAAGGCGGGCATCAATACGATGTTCAATACGGCGACGGTGGTTGGTGTGGGTGTGAATATCCACGGCGCGGGCTTCCCGCGTAATTTCGTCGCTTCCTTTACGGAGGGAGGACATTCGGGAAGCGACGATGTGGTGATGAGCCGCTTCTTCGAAACCGCACGCCGCGTGATGGCGCGTCGCCACGTGGAACTGACGCCTCAGATGGAGCAAATGCTGCTGGCCGTGCGGGAGATTGCGGAGCAGTACAAGTGATTTCTCATTTCCAGTTGCAAGCTTCTCACCTCTAACCCTCAGCTGCTTATGGATCAGATATATGATGCTGCAGAAATCAAGATTGTAAATGACATCAGAAATGTCATTGAACAATCGCGCCAACAAGTTGCAGCTTCGGTCAATGCCGGTATAACCTTAATGTATTGGCATATTGGCGAGCGAATAAACCGTGACGTACTTTGTGGAGAGCGCGCTACATACGGCAGGAAAATTGTGGATACAATAGCTAAGACGCTGACAGAAGAGTATGGTAGAGGATTCGACAGCAAAAACTTACGTAAAATGATGAAGTTTGCTGCAGTATTTCCTGATATTCAAATTGTCGCGCCGCTGGCGCGACAATTGTCATGGTCTCATTTCCTACAGGTTATCTCAATTGATGACGAGCTAAAGCGAGAATTCTATTTGACAATGGCGATGGACCAACGCTGGTCCAAACGCGCATTGAAGTCTAAGATTGATGGAATGCTTTATGAACGGACCGCGATTGCAAAGAAGCCAGAAGAATTGATACTACATGATCTTGAACTGCTACGAAATGAACGTAAAATGTCGGCGGACCTCGTCTTCCACGATCCATACATTCTTGATTTTCTTGGACTTGAATCGGATTACTCAGAAAAAGATCTTGAATCAGCAATTGTCTTTGAACTGCAAAGATTCATAACTGAAATGGGAAATGATTTTGCGTTCATGGCCAGACAAAAGCGAATTTCCGTTGATGGCGAAGATTATTATATAGACCTGCTGTTTTTTAATCGCCGCCTGCGTAGTATGGTGGCAATCGATTTAAAATTAACCGATTTCAAAGCGTCCTACAAAGGCCAGATGGAACTTTATTTACGATGGCTCGAAAAATATGAGATGCTTGATGGGGAAAACAAGCCAATCGGTCTGATTCTTTGTACCGGTAAAAACGAAGAACATATTGAATTGATGCACCTCCATGAAAGCAATATCCGCGTGGCCGAATATCTGACCAAGCTTCCAGATAAGAAGCTGTTGGAGCAAAAGCTACAGAAGGCTGTCGAGATTGCCAAAGAAAAAATGTCACGTATTCACACAGAGAACCATTCAGATACGGTTTAAGCGCTTTAGAGCCGTAAACATTACAAACGCATGCGTGAATTATTTTCACGCATAAGATGTTCGTTGACAAATAATTGGTTTCTAACTTTGCTGTATAGAACATTCGAGCGAACAGAGGCTATACGAAAAGGATAAACCAATTAAATAAAAACGAAATATGAAAAAAATACTACTTCTTCTTGCATTACTGACGGGCTCAGTGGCAGCGGCACATGCCATTCCTCGTGGCGCTTACGTAGACAATCGTGGCTCCGTGAAGTATATCGTGGACCAAAGCGGTACAGAGATCTACACTATCGGTCGTGACGGCAATGTAATGATTACCAGGGTTGTTGTATCCGAGAAAACGAAGGATGAAGGCACCAAAAAAGTAATAATCAGCTCCACCATCAAA
>CAMWNH010000057.1 GCA_947175605.1 uncultured Porphyromonadaceae bacterium | reverse complement strand
ATTCAAGCTCTCAACATGTTCAAGGACGAGTACCTTCTCGACTTCATCAATACCGAGGAAATTGGAGAACGTGACATTGAAGATATTGATGAAAGGGTTGTAGAGAAGGAGACAATTCACAATATCAAAAAATTCATCATGACCTTTGGGCATGACTTTGCGTTTGTCGGCAATCAATATCATTTGGAAGCATTCGCCGAAGATTTCTTCCCGGACCTATTGTTTTTCAACCGAGAGCTTAACTGTCTTGTTGTCGTGGAATTAAAGACAGGAGATTTCAAGCCGGGCTATCTTGGACAACTCATGACATATCTTCGAATTCTTGATGATAAAGTAAAAAAGCCTCACGAAAACCCTTCCATCGGTATTGTTCTATGTAAGAACGCAAACAAGGACTTTGTTGAATATGTGATTCAGGATTATGCCAAACCAATGGGTGTTGCTACGTATCGACTTAATTCCGAAATGCCCAAGAAATTACGGGAGGCTCTCCCCGATGTAGAAGAACTTAAGAAACTGCTCTGACAGCAAGGCGGAAGGACTTGGACAAAAAGGGGTGGAAGTCTTGACTTGTTCGGTGGAATTTGCTATTTTTGCAGAATGAAACGCAAAGGGAGCAACATCATGCCGATATATAGATTTTTATTTTTTCTCGCAGTGAGTTTCGCGGCACTTTCGGCCCGCGGCGCCGACGGCGAACTGTTCAAATATCCCGAAGTTCCTAATGACAAGGTGCTTCTAAGCGAACGCTGCAACTATCTTGTCTATCACTTCTGGGACAAAGCCAATCTGACGACGGCCTTTTCCGCCCGTCAGAAGCTGAGTAATGCCCTGAATGACTGGTTCAACCTTATGCCTTACGCCACGGCTGACACTGTGCACATCTCTCTGGACGCCCTGATAACGAAGGTTTCCAAGAATCCGGCCAACCTCCGAACACTGGCGGAGCTTGCCGAGGGACTGGTCTACTCTGATACATCGGAAATCCGCTCGGAAGAAATCTATCTGCCTTTTGCACAGGCTGTCGCCACAAACAAGAAGCTCTCGAAGGCCGACCGCGCCCGATTTACGCGCCAGGTTCAAGTGATGGAGAGCAGCGCAATAGGGGCAAGCGTTCCGGAAAGCGTGAGCTTCACGGATCTTGAGGGCAACAAGCGCCGCCTGCGTGACGTCGAGGGCATGAGCGTGCTGCTGTATTTTGTGGATCCGACCTGCTCGGATTGCACGCTGGCCACTGTCCGTCTGGCGGCTGACCAGCATCTGGCCGAGCTGACCGACGCAGGCGAGATGGCAGTAGTAATGATCTACGCCGATGAGCCCGACGAGCAATGGAAGGCCAAGGCAGCCACGATGCCCGCACGCTGGATCAAGGGCACGATGCCTGATGCGGACGAGTATTTCGACATAACGACAGTTCCGACCAATTATCTGCTTGACGACAAGGGCACGGTGGTGTCGCGCAACGTGAGCGTGGACCAGATAATGGCAGCGGCTGCGAACGTGAACATGCGTAAGAAGCTATCGGGCAAATGAATGTAGCTGCATTGATATCGGGCGGCGTGGACAGCGCGGTGACGGTGCACCTCCTCAAGGAGCGAGGCATCGACCCACATCTGTTCTATATCCGCATCGGGCTTGACACGGACGAGGGCGACTGCTCGGCCGAAGAGGATATCGAAATGTGCAGTCTTATCGCCCACCGTTACGGACTTCCTTTTGACGTGGTATCGCTGCACGAGGAGTATTGGGAAAACGTGATGGAATATGCGCTGCGCACGGTGCGTCAGGGCCTCACGCCCAATCCCGACATCATGTGCAACAAGATAATCAAATTCGGCTATTTCGAGGATCGCTGGGGCCATGAATTCGACCGCACGGCAACGGGGCACTATGCATCCATAGCCACCGATGCCGAGGGACGGGAATGGCTTGCGACTGCCGTGGACCCGGTGAAGGATCAGACGGATTTTCTGAGCCGGATCAGCTACGGACAGCTCAGCCATCTGATGTTCCCCTTAGGCGATCTGCCCAAATCGAGAGTGCGCGAACTGGCCCTGGAGGCCAAACTTCCCAACGCTCTGCGCAAGGACTCGCAGGGAATCTGCTTCCTGGGCAAGATAAACTACAACGACTTCATACGCCGCCACCTGGGCGAACGTGCCGGCAAGATCGTGGAGCTGGAGACGGGCAAGGTGCTCGGCGAGCACCGCGGATTCTGGTTCCACACCATAGGCCAGCGCAAAGGCCTGGGGCTGAGTGGCGGACCGTGGTTCGTGGTCGGAAAGGATACGGACACGAACACGATATACGTGTCCAACGGATACGACACGGAGAAGCAATACGGACACTTGATGCGTCTGGGCGAGATGCACTTCATTACGCTTGACCCATGGGGTGCGAAAGCAGACAGCGCCGAGGGCGTGCGGGTGCGATTCAAGAACCGACATACGCCTGACTTTCTGCACGGAACGCTCCGCCACGTGGCCGGAACGCCCTTAGGCGAGGGAGGCGAATACATGCTCGAATCGGACGAGAAAGTCCAGGGGATTGCTCCGGGGCAGTTCGCAAGCATCTACGACGAGGAGGCTCGGCTGTGTATCGGTTCGGGAATAATAATGCGATTCAGCGAGGACAAAAAGATATGAGCAAGAAGACCGAACTCCGCATCCTGGGGCTTTCGTCGGCTGAGATCAGAGGCGAGGCATATGTGCTGATACTGGCTGATATGGCCGGCGGATCGCGACGTCTGCCTGTGGTGCTCGGGCGCCCCGAGGCACAGGCCATAGCCATGGCGCTGGAGGATGTGCAGACAGAGCGTCCGACGACCCACGATCTGTTCGTGAGCTTTGCCCATGCGTTCGGGGTACAACTCGTGGAAATGGAAATTACGCGTTTCGACGACGGCGTCTACTATTCCGAGCTGACATTCGAGGACGAAAACGGCGAGCGGAGCGTGACGATGGATTCGCGCACCAGCGATGCCATAGCGCTGGCCCTGCGCACCGGCACGCCAATCTACGCCAGCGAGCAAGTGATGGAAAGCGCCGGATTCGTGCTTCCTCAATCCGTATCGGACGAAGGCGTGGATGAAAGCGCGATGGAGGACGAGAACACCAACGAGGGTGCACCCGAGAACGAAATCCGCGGGGGAAGGAGCACGGCAGCCAAACCCGAGAATTACACCATCGAGGAGCTGGAACGGACGCTGGAACGCCTCATGAAAAATGAAGACTATGAAGAAGCCGCGAAAATCGACAGCATCCTCCGCCGCAAGCGGGGAGAGCGCGAGCGCGATTAAGCAATAAAACCTTGAATACACAACCAATCCTAAACACATCACAAAACGAAAAATGAACAAGACAACGCACCAAGCCGGCAGCGGCTCGCACTTTCCGCTGAAATGCCGCCTCGCTGCTATGGGCTTTCTGGAGTTCGGCGTCTGGGGTGCCTACCTGACGTCATTGGGCGCATATCTGGCCCGTAACGGCATGGGCGATCACATCGGCTGGTTCTACGCCGTGCAGGGTATCGTGTCGATATTCATGCCCGGGCTCGTTGGCATCGTTGCCGACCGCTGGATTCAGGCTCAGAAGGTTCTCAGCCTGTGTCATCTTCTTGCGGGTCTAAGCATGCTTGCGGCCGGCATCTACGGACTTGAGAGCGAGCAGATTGCCTTTACGCCTCTGTTTACGCTTTATACCATTTCCGTGGCCTTCTTCATGCCTACGATAGGTCTGAGCAACTCTGTGGCTTATTCGGCGCTCGAGGGGGCGGGACTTGACTCGGTGAAGCACTTCCCTCCGATACGCGTGTTCGGCACTGTGGGCTTTATCTGCGCCATGCTTTTCGTGAACTTCACGGGCTTCCAGAACACGGCCATGCAGCTCGTATGCTCGGGCGTTCTGAGTCTGTGTCTCACGGTCTATGCCCTGACGATGCCCAAGTGCCCGGTGGCCAAGAACAGTGGCAAGAAGGGCCTTGCGAGCTCGCTGGGCCTCGACGCCTTCAAGCTGTTCAAGAATCCGCAGATGGCGGGCTTCTTCCTGTTCAGTATGTGTCTGGGTGTTTCGCTGCAGATAACCAACGGTTTCGCCAACCCCTTCATACAGAGCTTCGGCCAGCTGCCTGAATATGCGGATACATTCGGTGTGCAGAACGCCAACGCTCTGATTTCGCTCTCGCAGATGAGCGAGACGCTGTGCATCCTGCTGATACCCTTCTTCCTTAAGCGATTCGGCATCAAGACGGTGATGCTGATGGCCATGTTCGCGTGGGTTCTTCGATTCGGATTCTTCGGCATTGGCAATCCCGGCGGAGGCGTATGGCTCTTCATCCTGTCGATGATTGTTTACGGTGTGGCTTTCGACTTCTTCAACGTATCGGGCTCGCTGTACGTGGACCAGAAGACGGGTGTCGAGATCCGCTCGTCGGCGCAGGGCCTGTTCATGATCATGACCAACGGCATCGGCGCCACCTTAGGCACGCTGGGCGCACAGGCCGTGGTGTCGCATTTCGTATTCTCACAGCCCGAGGGTGAGGCCCAGATAGCAGGCTGGAGCACGTCGTGGCTTATCTTTGCAGCATACGCCCTTGTCATCGCCATCCTGTTCCTACTCCTGTTCAAGGACCATGATCCGCATGGCAGCGAGGTACAGATCAGCGAGGCCGAGGCAGCAGCGGCACAAGACGACGCAATTTAAACACCGCCAACTGATTCCAAGCCCACGAGAATGATACGCTTCTACTGTCCGGACCTCGAACCGGGAATGCGCCAGGCGCGGCTCCCGGAAAGCGATTCGCAACACTGTGTGCGCGTGCTGCGCATGAACGAGGGTGACGAACTGGAGGCGACAGACGGTCGGGGACACATCTACAGCTGCCGTCTTGCCGTGGCCCATCCGAAACGTGCAGAGCTCGAAATCACGGATTGCCGCGAGCAGCCCAAGGTCTGGGCACCGCGCATCACCGTGGCTGTGGCTCCGACCAAACATCTGGACCGCATGGAGTGGCTGGTGGAGAAGCTTGTGGAAATCGGCGTGGACCGCATCGTGGCCGTGCGCTGCCGCCGCTCCGAGCGCAAGGAGCTGAAGACAGAACGGCTTGAAAAAATCGCTGTCTCGGCCATGAAGCAATCGCTGAAGGCGGTGCTTCCGGAGGTGACGGGGCCAATGGCCTTAGACGAGTTCCTGCGCGAGTGCGGCAGCGAGCCGGGCCAGAAGTTCATAGGCTACTGCGACAGCGCCACGGAGCGCGTGCTTCTTGCCAAGGCATACGAGCCCGGCAGCGACGTGACGATACTTGTGGGACCGGAGGGTGACTTCACGCCCGAGGAAGTGGATGCCGCGCTGAAGGCCGGCTTCCTGGCCGTGACGATGGGCGACAACCGCCTGCGCACGGAAACGGCGGCCCTGGTGGGAGCCGATACGGTGCACATAATCAACCAACGGATGCTGTGATGCCGCGGAGACGAATGAATCACGAAAAACAAAGGAACTAAAGATATGAAACTACGCACTATACTTTCGATGCTTCTTCTTGCAGGCGCCTCAATCTACGGGGCTGCCCAGGGGAGCATAAACAATCCTGTGACGCGGGCGGCAATACGCGCCTACACAGAGGAGATTCAGGAGAATCCGCAGAACTACAACGCACTTCTGGGTCGCGGCAATGAGTACTACCAGCACGATGATTACGTGCGGGCGATCGAGGACTTCACGGAAGGACTGAAATATGCACCCTCGAAGGGCGAGGACGCCGGGACAAGGATGCAGATGCTGCTCCTGCGCGCCGACATCTACAACCAGACAAAACGCCACGAGGACGCGCTCAAGGATCTGACGGAGGCTTATCTCATGGCTCCTGACTCCTATGCCATCGTGTATCAGAAGGCCAACACGGAGTATATGTTGGGGAAATATGCGGCCGCCGACGCCGACTACAAGCGCCTGCGTACGCTGAATCCGCGCAGCGTGGAAAGCTACATAGGCCAGGCTCGCGTGGCCGTGAAGCAGAATAACTTAGGCATTGCTAACGAGCTGCTTGCACAGGCTGTGGGCATAGACCCGAATAACGGCGACACCTTCGTGCGCCGTGCATCTGTGCGGAAGCTCATGGGCGACCACAACGGTGCGGTGGACGATCTGATCCTTGCGCTGAGCACGAACGACGAGCGGCCCAACGATGCCCTAAAGGAGCTTCTGGAATACGGCAACACAAACTATGCGGCCGTCATTGCCGGGCTGACCAACGCCATGCAGTCCGCGCCGACCAACGCCATGTTCCCCTATCTGAGAGCCATGATCGCACAGAGCCATTACAAGTTTCTGGCGGCGCTGACGGACTATAAGTACATAATAGACAAGGGCCTCTACAACTACCACGGCATCTATGCATCGATGGCTGAATGCCAGTATGCCTTGGGGCGCTATCAGGAGGCGCTCGAGAGCATAGACACAGCCCTGGGCATGACACGCGGGCAGGCCGGCTACTTTGCCGTCCGTTCCGACATACTCCGGGCACTGGGCCGCGGCGAAGGGGCCGTGACTGCAGCGGAGGCAGGCCTGATCGTGGATCCCTCGAACAGCGTATGCCTGACAGCGATGGGCAAGGCGCGCGTGGCCACGGGGGCCTATGCCGAGGCATCGGCTTCGTTCGGGGAGGCCGTGATGAACGATATGGAAAATCCGCAGCCGCTGCTTCTGCGCGCATGGGTCTCGCAGACCTATCTCAAGCTGGATGATACAGCCAAGAGCCTTCTGAACCAGGCAACGGACATCAACGTGTACGGTCCGGAAGATGTGCGCTCGCTGAAGGGTTTCGCGCTCCTCGAACTCGGCGAGAAGGCGCATGCCCTGGCATGGATGGAGAGAATCCTGCGCAACGGCACGGATTCCGACGGCCTGGCCCACTACTATGCCACCTGCCTTTTTGCCCGGGCCAACGAAGCGGACCGCGCGCTGGAATGCATGGAGAAAGCACTTGAACTGGGTTTTGCCAACTACCATCTGTGGGCGGACGCCACGGAAGGCTGGCTGAATCCCGGAGACCTCCGCAACGAGCTCCGCTTCCTGAATCTGCTTAACCGCTATAACATCATTTTCGGAAAATAAAACACCATTGCCAATGAGAAGACTTGCCGGAACAATACTCGCAGGCCTGACCTTGCTGATGTCCTGCACGGGAGGAGTAAACCGCACCGGAGAATACGATGTGACAGTAGGATCGACGACCTACAAGGTGGAAGTGTATTCGGACAGTACGAGGACACTGAGTCTCGACGGTAAAGTCCTCATGCAGGGCTTGTACGACACGGTGTATGCGTTCGATGTGAATGGACGCCACTATCTTGGCATTGACCGGAAGGACGATCTGATGATGGTGTTCGACGAGCAACTGAAGGAGCTTATGCCTGCGGAACGAGGTATCCGAGATCTGTTTTTCGCAGTGAGCGACAAGGGCCGTCGATTCGGCTTCATCAATGTCCGCGGCGATGTGATAGAGCTGATGGACGAGGATTTCCGCCCTCTGAGCATTCCTGCCGCAGACAATCTGGAGATGCACGCCGAGATATTCGAACACAGCTTTGATACGCCACAGGGCAAGGTGACGCAGGCGGACACGGTGGAATACGTGCTACTAAGCATGGGCGAGAAGGCCGGTGTGGTGGACATGGACGGGCGCGAGCTCGTGCCGATGCAGGAGTGCGATGACATCAACATCTACCGGCAGAAGTATTACAGCGATCCGACGAGTCTTGAAAGCCATGCCATGCTGAGCATGCGCCACAGCGGCGAGTACGGCGACTGCACTGCTCCGATGGGCTTTATCGTGAAAAAAGGAGATCTGATGGCTGTTTACGGACTTGACGGCACGCTGATTGTTCCGCACGGCGCTAAGGAATGCTGGCCGGTATTCTGGGACGACCCATACGAAGCGCGTTATTGGAGAGCTACCTACCCCACGACCGGGACAGGCACGCAGAAGGAAGGCGTCTATCGCAGGGACGGCCGATGCATCCTTCCTCCGATGCACCACATGGGGCTCTATCTCATGGGGGAGGACAAGCAAGTGAGCGGCGAAAACCGGGAGACGCACCGAATAGAAGCGGCAACGGGATTCAAAAACGGGAAATTCACATACGATTACTTCGACTACGAGGGGCAGCCTCTGAACCAATAAGCCTTAGGCCAAACCGCAGACAAAGCTAACCACAGACTACCAATCAATATCCATGGAAAAACAGATCATAGAATGCGTGCCTAACTTCAGCGAGGGACGCGACAAAAACATAATCGAGGCCATTGCGCAGACTATCCGCGAGAGCGAGGGCGTGCGTCTGCTTGACGTAGACCCGGGCGAGGCCACCAACCGCACTGTCATGACCTTCGTAGGCGAGCCTGCAGCCGTGACAGAGGCTGCGTTCAAGGCCGTGAAGAAGGCTGCGGAGCTAATAGACATGAGCAAGCATCACGGCGCACATCCGCGCATGGGTGCGACGGACGTGCTTCCGCTTATTCCCGTGGCCGGAATCACGCTTGAAGAATGCGCAGAACTGGCCCGCAAGCTCGGACGACGCATTGCCGATGAGCTGAACATCCCCGTATACGCCTACGAGTCGGCTGCCATGCGCCCTGAACGCAAAAATCTGGCCGTATGCCGCAAGGGGGAATACGAGGGACTGGCCGAACGCCTGGGCAAAGGCGAGGACGGTGCAGACTTCGGCGACCGCGCATGGGACGAAGGGACGGCTCGGACAGGCGCTACAGCCGTAGGCGCCCGCGATTTCCTGATTGCCGTGAACTACAATCTGAATACGACGAGCACGCGGCGCGCCAATGCCATAGCCTTCGACGTGCGCGAGAAGGGACGCCCCAAACGCGAGGGCGGCAAGCCCAACGGCAAACCCATGACTGACGCCGAGGGGCGGACGATAATGCTCCCGGGAACACTCAAGGGCACGAAGGCGATAGGATGGTATATAGACGAATACGGCATCGCACAGGTGTCGATGAACATAACGGACATATCGAAGACGCCGCTTCACACGGCATTCGACGAGGTGTGCCGTGCGGCAGCGGCGCGCGGAGTGCGCGTGACGGGTGCAGAGATCGTGGGCCTGGTGCCCAAGCGCACGCTGATTGACGCGGGCAAGCATTATCTGCGCATGCAGCAGCGTTCGACCGGCATTCCCGAGGAGGAGATAATCCGTATAGCCGTCAAGTCGATGGGTCTTGACCAGCTCGGGCCCTTCAACCCCCGCGAGAAGGTTGTGGAATACATGCTTGAGGATGCCGAGCCGGCGGCAAAACGCCTCACCGACATGAGTCTGCGTGCATTCGCGGACGAGACAGCATCCGAAAGCCCGGCGCCCGGCGGCGGCTCCATTGCGGCCTACATGGGCACACTGGCGGCAGCCCTGGGAACGATGGTTGCGAATCTCTCGGCCCACAAGGCCGGCTGGGACGAGCGCTGGGAGGAATTCTCGGATGCCGCTGAAGAGGGTCGGCGCCTGCTTGTGACGCTGCGCGGACTTGTGGACGAGGATACGGAAGCCTTCAACCGCGTGATGGCGGCATTCCAGATGCCCAAGGGCAGCGAGGAGGAGAAGGCAGCGCGCGCCGAAGCGATCGAGGCAGCGACGCTCTATGCGGCCGAGGTGCCCCTGCGCACGATGCGTGCGGCGGCCGAGACGTTCCCGCTGCTGGAGCGGATGGCCGAGACGGGCAATCCGGCCAGCGTGAGCGACGCCTGTGTGGGCGCGCTTGCAGCCCGCGCGGCAGTACTCGGCGCGGGTCTGAACGTGCGCATCAACGCGGCCTCTCTCAAGGACAAGGCCTCAGCAGCGCCTCTGCTTGTGGAGGCAGCCTCACTCGAAGCCGAGGCCAACGAGGCCGAAGCCCGAGTGATGAAATGTTTCAAGTTTTGAAAGACCAAGGACAATGACGAATAAAGAATTCCGCGAGGCCGTGAGCGCCGGCATCCCCGCCGAACTCCCAGAGGCACGCCCATACGACACGGAGGTGAACCACGCTCCGCGCCGCAAAAAGATACTGACGCCGGCCGAGGAGAAGCTGGCGCTGCGCAACGCGCTGCGCTATTTCCCTGCCGAACTACACAAGGATCTGGCGCCCGAGTTCCTGAAGGAGCTTCACGACTACGGGCGAATCTACATGTATCGCTTCCGTCCGACATACGAGATGTATGCCCGGCCGGTGGAGGAGTATCCTGCGCGCTCGCGCGAGGCGGCGGCTATCATGATGATGATACAGAACAATCTGGACCCTCGTGTGGCGCAGCATCCTCACGAGCTGATTACATACGGCGGCAACGGCGCAGTGTTTCAGAACTGGGCGCAGTATCTGCTGACGATGAAATATCTTTCGGAGATGACAGACGAGCAGACTCTGGTGATGTACTCGGGCCATCCCTTAGGTCTTTTCCCCTCGCACAAGGGGGCACCGCGCGTGATAGTGACGAACGGCATGGTGATTCCGAACCACTCCAAGGCGGACGACTGGGAAAGGATGAACGCACTGGGTGTGTCGCAGTACGGGCAAATGACCGCAGGCTCTTATATGTACATCGGTCCGCAGGGCATAGTGCACGGTACAACCATCACGGTGCTGAATGCAGGACGCCGGCGCCTGGCTCCCGGGGCTGATTCGTTGGGTGGAATGCTTTTCGTGTCGGCCGGACTGGGCGGCATGAGCGGTGCCCAACCCAAGGCGGGCAACATAGCCGGAGTGGTGAGCATCATAGCCGAGGTGAACCCTAAGGCTGTGGCCACACGCCACAATCAGGGCTGGGTGGATGAAGTTTATACCGATCTCGACAAGCTCCTGGCACGTGCCAAGGCGGCGCGCGAGGCGCGCGAGGCCGTGTCACTGGCCTATCAGGGCAATGTCGTGGACCTGTGGGAACGGCTGGCGGAGGAGGGCGTGAGCGTGGACCTCGGTTCTGACCAGACCTCTCTGCACAATCCCTGGGCGGGAGGCTACTACCCTGCCGGACTAAGCTTCGAGGAGTCGAAGCGTCTTATGGCCGACGACCCCGAGGAGTTCCGGAAGCGTGTGCAGGAATCGCTTCGGCGTCAGGTTGCGGCCATCAACAAGCTTACGGAGCGCGGGATGTACTTCTTCGATTACGGAAACGCTTTCCTGCTGGAATCCTCTCGCGCGGGCGCCGACATCATGGCTGCCGAGGGCGATGGCTTCCGCTATCCTTCGTACGTGCAGGACATCATGGGCCCGCTGTTCTTCGACTACGGTTTCGGGCCTTTCCGCTGGGTATGCGCCTCGGGCAAGCCCGAGGACCTGGAAGAGACGGACCGCATCGCGGCCGAGGTACTGGAGGATATGATGAAGGATTGCCCGGCGGACATCCGCGGGCAGCTTGCAGACAACCTTCACTGGATACGCGAGGCGGGGCGCAACCGCCTTGTGGTGGGCTCGCAGGCACGCATACTCTACGCTGATGCGGAGGGCCGCACGCGCATAGCGCTGGCCTTCAACGATGCCATACGCGATGGACGCCTGAGCGGTCCTGTGGTGCTGGGCCGCGACCACCACGATGTGTCGGGCACGGACTCGCCCTACCGCGAGACCTCGAACATCTACGACGGCTCGCAGTTCACGGCAGACATGGCCGTGCACAATGTGATAGGCGACGCATTCCGCGGGGCGACCTGGGTGTCGCTGCACAACGGCGGCGGCGTAGGCTGGGGCGAGGTGATCAACGGCGGCTTCGGCATGGTGATAGACGGCTCGGAGTCGAGCCAGAAGCGCATACGCGAGATGCTGCTCTGGGACGTTAACAACGGCATAGCACGCCGCTCGTGGGCGCGCAACGCGGGAGCGATGGATGCTATCAAGCGCGAAATGGCGAGGACGCCGGGGCTGCGCGTAACGCTACCGTCGATAGTGGACGATGAAATCATAAACTCTATAACAAGCGAAAAATGACGCACTACATATCGCCTTCGCCGCTGAGCATAGAGCGTGTGGGGGAAATCATAGACAAGGGCATGCGCCTGGAGCTGAGCTCGGAGAGCAAGGAGCTGATAGAGCGCTGCCGCCGCTTTCTGGACGACAAGATCGCAAGCTGCGAGCATCCGATATACGGCATTACGACGGGCTTCGGCTCGCTGTGCAACATATCGATAGGCGAGGACGACCTGACACGCCTGCAGGAGAATCTGGTGAAGAGCCATGCCTGCGGGCTCGGGGAGCGTGTGCGCACGGAAATCGTGCGCATCATGCTGCTGCTGAAGGCGGAGTCGCTGTCGTTCGGCAACTCGGGCGTGCAGCTCGGGACCGTGCAGCGGCTTCTGGACTTCTTCAACGAGGGTGTGACACCCGTGGTGTACAGCCAGGGGTCGCTTGGCGCCTCGGGCGACCTGGCTCCTCTGGCCAACATGTGTCTGCCTCTGCTGGGACTGGGGCAGGTGGAGCATCGCGGCAAGATCCGCGATGCGGCCGATGTGCTCAAGGAGTACGGCTGGGAGCCTGTGCACCTGAAGTCGAAGGAGGGTCTGGCGCTGCTGAACGGCACGCAGTTCATGAGCTCGCATGCGGTATGGGCGATACTGAAGGCCCGGAAATTAAGCGCTCTGGCCGACAAGATAGGAGCGCTGTCGCTGGATGCGTTCGACGGGCGTATAGAGCCTTTCGGCGATGAGGTGAACGCTGTGCGGCCGCATCCGGGACAGCTCGCTACGGCCCGCGCCGTGCGAGGATGGCTCGAGGGCTCGGAGCTGATACGCCAGCCCAAGAAGCATGTGCAGGACCCCTACTCTTTCCGCTGCATGCCGCAAGTGCATGGCGCGGTGAAGGATGCACTGAGCTATGTGGGCCATGTAATCGAGATAGAAATAAACAGCCCGACGGACAATCCGACGATATTCCCGGAGGAGG
Organism: uncultured Porphyromonadaceae bacterium; assembly: GCA_947175605.1. Taxonomy (GTDB): domain Bacteria; phylum Bacteroidota; class Bacteroidia; order Bacteroidales; family Muribaculaceae; genus CAG-873. Next base: position 1,886 of record CAMWNH010000057.1, on the reverse strand, counting down.
ACATCATAGTGTCGGCGGGGAATTTCCACGGGGAGCCGATAGCGATTCCGATGGACTACTTAGCTGTGGCCATGGCGGAGCTTGGCAGCATCTCGGAACGCCGTATCTACAAGCTTATCTCGGGCTCGCGGGGGCTGCCTTCGTTCCTGGTGGCTAATCCAGGCGTGAACTCGGGCTTCATGATTCCGCAGTATGCGGCGGCATCGGTGGTGAACCAGTCGAAGGGTCTGTGCTGGCCTACGAGCTGCGACACGATTCCTTCGTCGCAGGGACAGGAGGACCACGTGAGCATGGGTGCGAACTCGGCAACGAAGCTCTGCCGCATCGTTGAAAATACGGAACGCATCCTGGGCATAGAGCTTTTCAATGCCTGTCAGGCCCTGGACCTGCGCCGTCCGCTTAAGACATCGCCTGCGCTTGAGGAATGGCACAAGGCCTACCGCTCGGAGGTACCTTTCATCGTGAACGATGAGGTGATGTCGCCGCTGATTGAACGTTCGATAGACTTCCTGCGCCGACATGCTGATCTATAACATAGGACGCCTCTGGGGCGCGGACGCGGAGGGAACGATGCGTCTGCGCCGCGGCGCGGAGATGGACTGCGTGGAGAGTCCGGAGCACGCATGGCTGGAATTCGACCCTCACACGGGGCTCATCACGGGCATGGGCACATGCAAGGCGATGCCTGCGCCGGAGGAGGGGGATATGGACGCGCGCGGAGGCTGGGTGTTTCCGAGCTTCTGCGACTCGCACACGCATGTGATCTACGCGGGCAGCCGCGAGGGTGAGTTCCGCGACAAGATCGATGGTCTTAGCTATGAGGAAATAGCGCGGCGCGGGGGCGGAATACTGAACAGCGCGGACCGCCTGCACGAGGCCTCGGAGGATGAGCTGTTAGCGGGCGCGATGGAGCGCGTGGAGGCGATGATGCGTGCGGGCACGGGTGCTATCGAGATCAAAAGCGGCTACGGGCTACGCACGGCCGACGAGCTGAAGATGCTGCGCGTGGCGGCGAGGATCCGCGAGATGGTTCCGGCCACGGTGCGCACGACATTCTTAGGTGCGCACGCTGTGGGACGCGAATATGCGGGAAGGCAGGGGGAGTATGTGGACATGGTGATCGGCGAGATGCTGCCTGCCGTTGCGGCGGAGGGCCTGGCGGACTATGTGGATGTTTTCTGCGACCGCGGGTTCTTCACGGCCGAGGAAACGACGAGGATTCTGGAGGCTGCTGCGCGCTACGGTCTGCGCGGGAAAATCCACGGCGATGAGCTGGCGCAGAGCGGGGGCACGGAGGCTGCCGTGGCTGCGGGGGCGCTGAGCGTGGACCATCTGGAGAATGCGGGCGAGGCGCAGCTGCGCCTGCTGGCGGAGTCGGATACCTGCGCCACGATGCTGCCGGGGGCTTCTTTCTTCTCGGGATTGCCTTACGGACCGGCGCGTCGGGCGGCGGACATGGGGTGCATTCTTGCGCTGGCTTCGGACTACAATCCGGGGTCGTCGCCCTCGGGGGATATGCGCATGGTGATGAGTCTGGGATGCATCAAGATGAAGCTCTCGCCGGAGCGGGCATTGAATGCGACGACCATAAACGGGGCTTATGCCATGGGGGTGAGCGATCGTGTGGGGGCGCTGGGGCCGGGACGCGAGGCTAATTTCTTCATGACGCATGCGCTGCCGGACCTTGCCTATCTGCCTTATGCATACACGGAGCCGCTGATCAAGGGCTGCTGGCTCAGGGGGAGGAAGGTTTAGGCTCCTCCGGCTCGCTGAAGCTCGCCGCCTGAACAAAAATTTTGCAGGCGATTTTTCGCGGATGGGCCCGGGGGGGTGTGGCGCGTTGACGGGCGTGGGCGTTGTGGACGGGCCGGGGCACGTCCCTACAG
>CAMWNH010000056.1 GCA_947175605.1 uncultured Porphyromonadaceae bacterium | reverse complement strand
ATTGTATACCGACGAGTCGTTTTGATGGAATTTTGTAGGATTGATTGAAATTTACTACCTTTGTTTCAGATGTATTTAAATTTATTACACCATGAATGGAAATAATACGAATGTAGCCGGGAATAATTCCAGGAAACAGACAGTTTCTAAAGGCAGGCAGTGGCTTAATAAATTTTTCAGTGGGGATTCACTATTGATTATTGCTGTATTGCTGATCGTTATCGGATTGTTAGTATTCTATCTCACAAGGAACCGATGGATAAGCGGTTCATTATTTGCCGGCTCGCTTGCAATATCAGTGCTCTGTGCGAAAAAGAATCCGAGCCCGTATGAGTTTGCTGTCGGTGGAAGTGCGGCTATTACATTGACTTTGTTTATCTTATATTGTACCGTTGACGCTGTATATCAAAAGATAACAAACTTAATCAAAGGCCTTTTACTTCAGGAGTGGGATTGGCTTGCTCTTCTTGTAGCCGTCATATCGTTGATATTCGCTGCTTTTACTTGGAGTTCGCAGGAGCGTACGCAGAAAAACACGATGCGCATCACGCCAAAGATCCAACTGAATTTATTGAAGGATATATTCCGCCATACATACCGAAATATTATGGTCCTGTATGCTCTCGAGGCTCGCTTAAGGGACAGGTATAACACACACTATCCCTCGGAAGAACATCTACAGAAACTTAAGCTTAATGAAGATGTCCTGTATCCCGAGTCATTCATAGCACATCCGGATATGTGTTCGTCCATTCAGAACTTAAAGCTGAATCTTCGCAACCGCAATATAGAAATTGATGTTATAGTCGAGCATCTTAAAGATCCCTCTATGCCGGAGAGAATCAAGGCGCGCGATGTAAAGATGCTTAAGGATGGCATCGAGTATACATTGAAACGTACTTCGGAGCTCATAAGGAAAATCGATCGGGAGGTAATAAGTAGCGACATTGCAGACTACGTGAACGAAAAAGCAGCCCGACGCCGCTACGATTCACAAGCGTACCCGGGGTTTGCATCTCGCGTGGATAAAGCATTCGAACTTATGGACAAGGGCGAGTTCAAGCCATATTACACGGCTGAGAACTCACAGTTTATCAAGGCTCTATTTCCCGATAATGATCCGGCGAAGATAACCGAATTCCTTCGTCTGCTCAACGGCAATATCTTTGCTATGGAGACAGGCGAAGGCGAAATATGGCTCATCCCATTCAACAAGAATGATGCTCCGATCGTTAAGTCAATGTATGGGAAAACTACTGACTAAACGAATAATCGAAAACGGCATGCGTGTGCCCGGCGGAAAGCTGTGTATATGTAGCATGAGCAGTGATGCGCTCGGGTGCGACAAACCTTTTACGGTGTACCTCCCCGAGGACTATGACAAAACGGATGTCCCCTACCCTGTGCTATATCTGTTCCACCAGGCCGGCGGGACCAGCGAGACGTGGTCGCGCATAGGTCATATTCGGGAAATATTGGACGATGCAATACGCTCGAAGATGGTACTTCCGATGATCGTGGTAATGCCGGATGCAAGTGGAGAAGACGAGCGTCATCTGGGACGTCACTTAGGCTATTTCTCGGTTGATGGCTGGGATTACGAAAGGTATTTCTACGAGGAACTCCTGCCTCTCATAGATACCGAATTCCGCACAATTGGCTCCAAAGCTTTTCGTGCGATCTGCGGTGTATCAATGGGCGGTGAAGCGGCTATTTCGTATGCGCAACGATATCCGCAGTATTACGGCAGCGCTTGTGCAATAAGCGGCATTGTCGGCAAACCGGAACAGAGTCAACTGAAAAGTACTGACGAAGCTTATGCACAGTCGCTGCTCAACCACAACCCATCGGTATTCGTAAGAGATGCGGATAGCAAAACCGTAGAACGGCTTAAGAGCATCCGTTGGTACACTGACTGCGGCGACAGCGATTTTTTTTATGAAGGTAACATAGAGTTTTTCCTGAATATGAAAGAAAAGGGCATCCCCATCGATTTCCGTATGCGAAGTGGTGTGCACTGCTTCTACTACTGGATAACGGGGATGCCCGGAGTATTGCAGTTTGTCAGCAACGGCTTTGCGGAAGAGGCTTTTCGAAACCGAAAAGACGTTTGAATGTATGACGGATCGTACGCCACTTAGGGAAAATAGCGTGGGGGCGCACAGGGCCGTTTATTAGAGAGAGTACAATCAGTGAGTCTATGGCTGCCATCAGCAACCACCCGTATATTTCCTTCATGGCAAGCACCATGGCATGTTTCGTGGATGTGCCATAGAGTTCGCCGATCGAAAGGCCGAAGGATGCGGGATTGGTGGATGTGAAACGTTCGCTAACCACTGACAAGTTTCTTGCCATGACCGATCGCAGCCATTCGCCCACAAGCGCCGGCCTCAGGGTTGCGCCCATAAGTGCTCCCGTGAATCCATTGATTGTAAGGGCTTGTGGGAAGGTCTGAAACGGCAGTCCACTCTGTACAATCGAAGTAAGGAAAACAATCGAGATTATCACAGAAGCGCAGCCTCGACAGAAGAGAGGCAAAAAGAGCGCTTCCTTTTCCACTCCATAGTCTATCAGGAAATAAAAGTCAGCAAGATACACCGCGGCCAGCGAGAAACCTATAATGGTCATGGTCTTGTATCGCCAGCGCCTAATAGCGAAGCTGAAATATGTGAAGGCGCAGCCCACTATTATGCCGGCGAAAACATACCAGTTGAGATCGATGAGATTAGTATCGTCAAAACCGAGAATGGTGGCGGCATAGCCATGTTCAAATACGTGCTCGGTGGCCAAAAGAGTGAAAAACACGAGATAGACGGCAGTGGCTCGGATGACATTGCGATTCGTGAGCGCTGCAAAGGAAATGTAGGGATGATGCAGGAAGGTTGCACGCCATAGGTTTATGCCAACACAAACAAGGGCGAGCACGGATGCTCCGTATATTTCCGGTGCGTCGAACCAATCGAAGTAATTACCATATACACAAACGAAGGTGAAACACAACATTGCAATAGCCCACAGCCCGGCTCCGATCCAATCGATACCTAAAAGAGGAATGTGCAGAGGCACATGAACCGGACGAACGAGAAGCAAAACGAGAAGCATCATGAGAGCCAGCAATCCGGTCATTATCCAGTGCATGTACATCCAGTCGAGATGGAAAATAGTATAGACCGTGGCGATACCGCTAAGCTGTATCACGGAATCCACAACGAGATAGACATAGCAGAAAAAAATTGCCATATCACGCACGGGTGTGAGCCATAGCTGAATTGTGGAGTTGCAAGCAAAGGTTGCCTGCATTCTGAACCATCCGGCGATGAAGCATGTGGCCACGAGCAGCGGCACACATGTAGTATAGGCACAAATGATGTTGGCGGCAATCAACACGGCCCCAGATACGAGTAACTGGACTCGATTGGAAAAGCGGAATTTGATGCGGAACATCACGGCAAAATTAATTGCCATGCCCACGAGCGATGCATAACCTGCCATGAGAATATCCTCCTGCATCAGAGCGGTCGTTCCGACCATATCGGATGCCGCAGCCAGATAAATCCCGCCCGAGAACTGCACCACGAGGACAAAGAAGATAAATAACCATGGCTTCAAGCGCCGAGGAATACAATTAGGAATATCGGGAATGTCGAAGCAACCCGATGGTACATGATGGGCCGACATTTCAATAGCGTACTTCGCATTCAACATTCATTCCGGCCCGGAGGAGTTCGAGATCGTTTTCGCTGTTCTGTGCAGTGAAGTCAATCCGGACAGGGACACGTCGGCGAACCTTTACGAAGTTTCCGGTGGAATTATCCTGCGGGAGAAGCGAGAGACTGCTTCCTGTGGCTGTGGAAATTGAGCGAACCACACCGTGGAATAGAACGCCAGGCACGGCATCCACGTGAATATCTACCGGGCTACCGGGTACGATATGCTGCAACTGTGTCTCCTTGTAGTTGGCGGTGATCCATATTTCTCCGGAATCCACAATATCAAGCATTGTCTGGCCGGGTTGTACGAGCTGGCCTGTCTGAATGTCCTTACGCGAGGTATAGCCATCGCAAGGAGCGAGGATGACGGAATAGCTAAGATTGAGTTCTGCCGTTTCGAGGAGTGCTTTAGCCAAATCGATACCGGCCTGAGACTGTGAGATGCGACTGCGGCTGAGATCGACTGCCGAGGTGGAGGCTTCGGTGCGATTCTTAAGCATCTGCCATCTGGCGGTCTTGGCTTTATAGTCGGTTTCAACGGCATCGAATTCACGACGAGTGACGGCATCTTTTTCGAGCAAAGATTTGTATCGTTCGAGATCTGCAGCAGCAAGCTCCATGAGGATTCTTGCTTCCTGGACGGATGCATCCGAAACAGATACTTCAGCGTTGGCTGAATTCACGGACCTGCCCGCAACGTCCATACCAGCGAGAGCATTCTGGTAGTCTGCACTTGCACGAGCAAGGTCCAAACGCAGATCGGAATCATCGATGATGACAAGTGTATCTCCCTTTTTGACCGGCTGGAAATCGGTAAAACGAATTTCGCGGATGTAGCCTCGTACCCGGCTATTGACGGGAACTATGCGGCGGCAGACCTCGGCATTGTCGGTGAATTCGACGCGACCCTGGTGTATGAAGCGCGAGCAAACCCAAAATGCAGCAGAAAGGACTACAAGAATTGAAATTATGTACGACAGGATTTTTTTATTGCGATGTTTCATATCAGTCCGGAGATGAAAAGAAGTTTGTAGTAGGAATAAATGATGTTGATGTGAGCGTTGACGAGTTGTTGCTCGGCATCGATGCGGGCGTTGGCAGCATCGAGGAGGTCGGTGATTAGAGCCATGTCGGCCGAATAGCGGGTAGCCGTCACGGAATAGTTGCGTGTTGCAAGTTCAACAGCCTTGTCGCGGGACTTGAGTTCCTCGTATGCTTCGAGATATCGAATATGAGCTTCGCGCACATCGAGTTCGAGATTATCCTGAGCAACTTCGAACTGTTCTTCGGAACGCTGTGTTGCAATGCGTGAACGAGCTATGGACCTGTTGTTCTTGAATAAGGAAGACAGATTGTATTTTACTCCAATGCCAACATACCAGTAACTGAGGTTGCGGTTTACGGGGGGAATCTCGACCAGTATCGGGCCATTGATGTTCCACTCGGCCCTAAGGCCGATATGAGGCAAAGATTGGGCCTTGACAATCTTTTCGGCACGGCGCGAGATCTCCACACTATTGCGTGCCACGGCCAGTGCAGGGGAATTATCAAAGGATGTTTGCTGCCACCAAGCTTCCGACTGCGAAGGTAACGCCCTCGAAAGTATGGTTGAATCAGGGACAACTACCGTGCCCTGTGGAAGTCCGGCTATGCTGACGAGATTGGAGTTGAGAATAGACAGGGTGTTGTCGATACGTAAAAGCTCCAATTCAAAATTTGATATGAGTAATTCGTAGCGCGTAATGTCGTTATACAGAGCTGTTCCGTGGTCAAAACGAGCTTGCATCTCAGACAAAATTTGACGAGCGGCGGTTAAATTTCGGTCGACAACCATCCGAAGATTCGTAAATTTGTACACGTCCAAGTAAAAACCGGCAAGACGCAAACGGATATTGTCGCGAGAAAGCTCGGATTCGAACCTTGAAACTGTGGAACGAAGGTCAGCAAGCTGAATAGAACCGGAAATAGCGCCACCGGCGTATATCGGCTGCTCAATGCTGAGGGAAAAGCCGTTGCCGAAATGGGGAATCGGGGCCTTCTGATAGTCGGAGAAGTTGCGTTTTGTTGTGAAGCCGTCGCCAATGAAGCTTGCGGAGAGGTCAAGATTAATATCGGGAAGCATGGCAGAGCGAGCTTCGCTGACGGCTTTATCGGCCTCCCTGACTGCAGTGAGGGATGGCCGCAGCCAGGCGCTGTTGCTCTCGGCTATAAGGAAGAGTTCCTCGAGAGAGAGGGTTTCCTGAGCCTTTGAGCACAGCCCCGCGCCCGACAGTACCGCAAGAAGCAGCACTGCGAGCATTCGCAGATGTGTCATAATGATGAAAAAAATTTAGGGAAAAGAAATTAGAAAAGAGGGCTCAAAAAGCCGGGATGAAGCTTCAGAAAGAAGCCGTGCTTTTCCAATTTTCGAGAAAGCCCCAGTTGCGGACACTCGGGCTGAAGTAAAAATCGCGAATTTCGCAGTGCATATACAGACGACTCTTTGTGAATCGTACTGCAAAGGTACAACTTTTTTTTAAGAACATTCCCTCCGAATATAACTTTTATGGGTCGGCATGCGTTATAGATGTATATCGGGTGCATTTAAGACGCACCGAACGCTTCAAACACCTAAAGACTGAAATAGAATATGACGAAACAAAAAATTCTCTGCGGGGCATTTGCCCTGATGCTGATAGCGGGCAGCGCGATGGCCATGCCTGCAGATAAAAAAAAGAAAGGCCAGTTACCTGAAGGTCTGCGACAGGAAGCTGCAAACTACACCACTGTGGGATATACGCAAACTGCAGGAATCGTGAGCGGTGAGGATATCAACGGGGAATGGCAGCTTGCGACCATCGGTTCCAAGACCGTAACCGAAGAAGATGATGTGCCTTATCTTTTCTTCGATATGAAGACGGGCCGGTTATATGCCAATAATGGTTGCAATACCATGAACGGCTATTTCAAGCTCGAGAACGGAAAGCTCAGTTTCAGCCATGTGGCGACAACACTGATGTATTGTGCAGACGCTAAGTATGAATCCGCATTCAATGCAGCCATCAATGACGAATCGCAACTCAACACTACACCGATCTATCGCATAGGTGCCGATTCATTCCTTACTCTCACAACCACCACAGGTAAGCCCGTGATGACACTGCGCAAAAAGAATATGGAATTCCTGAACGGCAACTGGCGCATTACTATGGCCGACGGAGTAAAGATCGATGATGAGGAAGCCACCGCATTTTTCGATATTCGCGAACTGAAACTCCATGGCAACACGGGATGCAACTTCGTAAACGGAACAATCTATATTGATCCTCAGCGTCCTAACGCTATAGACATTTCAAATATGGGTATCACCCGTCGCGGATGCCCCAAGACGGTGCAAGAGCGTGCTATCATGGTAGCGCTTGAAAGCGCCTATACCGCAGCTGAAGGGTCGACGCCCGATACAGCCGTGCTTATGGACAAGAGCGGCAAAACCATTATGACGCTCGAACGCAGCAATGCACCTGTCGAGATAGAAGAATAACAAAGATCTTACTTTTCAATCCGTAGCACGGCGCGTACTGCCGGAGGCGCGGAAAAGAAAGCAACACACACGCCGATCCAATCGGCAAGCAAATCAAGGAACTCAGCACTCCTGTTAGTGGTGAGTTCCTTTTGCATTATCTCATCGAGAATACTGAATGCAACAACCCCTGCGGCAAGTAACAGCATAATTCGGCGGTCCGGACATGCTTGAATATTTTCAGACTTTCGCTTCCTATATACGTCGAAGACCAAAGCGCCATAAAGTCCTCCGAACATCACGGCGTGAATCAACTTGTCGAGGTGAGGTATGGGCGGCATATCCTCCGCCAGGGCCGGATTCGGCGATAGCGTAGCGTAAAGAATGACAGCAAGTGTGATCAAACTTGGCCAAAAGGATTTTAAAACAGCACAAACCTTCATATACTATGCAAAGTTACACATTCTTGGAAAAAAATAGCTATTTTTGCAATAAAATTCCGAATCATGAAATATAGAATAACAGCCATACTCCTTTCGGGCGGTCTGCTCGCCGCCTCATGCAGCCAGGATGCTCCGGACAATAAAGAAACAAAACCTGAAGCTCCGAGCGGATACGTCGGTGTAAAAATTCTCGAATACAATCCTGCTCCGGGCCAGTTTGTAAACGAAATGCCCGAATATGAGGAAGGCATGACAGCCGCTCAGATGCTTGACAAAGTTGAGAAAGCTATCAACGCAGGAGAACTGGTGACGCTCGGCAGCTGGGGCGGCTCTATCATCTATAAGACGGAGAAGTATATCGCCAATAAAAGCGGAGCTGATTTCCGAATTGTAGGAAACGCGTACTACTCCTCGGTTATTGATGGTGTGCAATACGGCAGCAGCGAGCCCGGAGTGGTTTTCGTGATGAAGGACAGCAACGGCAACGGCAAGCCTGACGACATATGGTATGAGTTGCGCGGATCGGCATCGGAGGCTTCAAAAATTGCAGTCGTGACATATTCCGAGCGCCAATTGACCGACGACACATTCGATCTGAATGTGAGCGGCCCTGGAAGTGAAATACAGCACTGGACAACTAATCCGGAGTTTCATCCGCACAGCTATATGCCCAAATGGCTTAAGGCCCCCGTGCTGCGATACGATGGCGTGATGCTTCCGGCCAACGGTATCCGTCTTGAAAACGGCCAATATACACAGGAATGCTATACCGGCTATGCCGACTCGCAGCCTAACAACAATAATGCGTCGGCTCTTGATATATCTTCAGCCATGACTCTGGATGGACAGCCTGCAGATCTCGACAGAATAGACTTTATCAAGGTCCAGACCGGCGTACTTCAGTTCAATGGCCAGATCGGAGAATGCTCGACGGAAGTGGGACGCATTCAGGTGCTATAAGGCGATATAGTCATCCGGTCGCAGGGCTGCGCCCTTATGCCAAAGTTCGAAGCTAAGCACACCTTCAGGAGCTGCGGCATGACCTATTCGCGCCCCTCGGCTCACCGCCTCGCCTTTCTCTACAAACACTTCCTTGAGCCCTCCATACACGCTGATGAAGTCGTTGGGATGCTGGATTATGATTGTAGAAAGGCCATCAGTTGAATTAATTATCGAAATTACATTGCCTTTATAGACTGCCGTCGCAGGTGTAGCCCTCCCGGTTAAAAGCTCAACAGCCGGCCCCGGAGTCTCACGTGTCAGAGACGCCATGCCTCCCACCGGAGAGGAAAAGTCCATGCCCTCAGCTGCAATTGGGGCCAGAACGGAAACATTATATCGCGATGTACTTTCGTAGGACTTTATAAACTGTTTTTCCGCTTCTCGTGCTGCAATTGCGGCCGAATCTTGCCCCGTAGGCGCTGCAGGCATAGGAGGGACGGAATCGCTGACAGGACGACCCGCAAGAATGTCTGCGACCTTGGCATTGTAGACCGATCGTTTGTCGATGATATTCTCCAAAGAATCAAGGCGCAAGGATGTCTCTATGTATCCGGCCCGGATATCCTTTTCGATTTTCATAGGCAGAAGACGACGGACCGGAGTAAAAGCGAAGACCACGTAAAGAAGAGCCCCCACCGCAGCAAAAAAGGCAAGCGTGGCAAGCCACATGCGCGTACGCGACATGCGCACACTCCAAAGCCGGTTGAAGGTGTTTTCCTTTATAAAATCCAACCTGTAGCGTGCAGGATTGCGTACTTTCTGCTTGCGGAACGTGTGATTATACTTGTCTTTGAGATCCTTGTAGTCCATTTCGGAAGCAAATATAGCCATATTTCGCGAATAATTTATGCTGCTTGAGGATAAAAAAGCACAGGACAGTATTTTCTTCCGAACATTAGACATGGACAGCGCGTTAATATCAAAAAGATATTCCGCAACTAATCAACTTACAATAGATCATGAACCTAAAGAACATTCTCGGCGTGGCGCTGATAGCAGGCGCAGCCGTTGCCATTCCGGCTCAGAAGGCCGATGCTTGCTCCCGTGTTGTCTACCTCGGCGATGAAAACAAGATTATCTTAGTCGGTCGTACACTTGACTGGCGAACACCTATTCCTACGAATCTTTACGTATATCCGCGCGGTATGCAGAAACAGAGCGTGCCTTCAGGTCCGATGCTGAAATGGACATCGAAGTACGGCTCAGTGCTTGCTGTTGGTTATGACGGCGGTGTGACGGAAGGCATGAATGAGGAGGGCCTGGTGATGAACGGCCTGTTCTGCAAAGGATCAATATATAAGGAAGCTTTGGGCCCGGACGACAAAAGTCCTGTGATGAGCCTCGCAGTTCTCGTAAGCTACTTCCTCGACAACTTCGCAACTGTTGACGAAGCGGACGCGTGGCTGAAGGAGAATCAGTTCAATATCTTCGGAAAGTCTTTCGACGGAGGGACGGTATCACTTCTACACTGGGCGCTGACCGACAAAACCGGCACAACTCTTCTGCTGGAATACGACGGCGGCGAGCTCCGCACCTTCAAGGGTCGCGACCTGCAGGTACTTACCAATGATCCCCAACACGAGGCAATGGAAGCCATCAACAACTACTGGAAGGGCGTGAACGGAGTGAATATGCTGCCAGGAACTGTCCGTAGCGCCGACCGCTATGTGCGCGCCTCCTTCTTCATCAGCCATGTTCCTACAAACTTCGAATACCCGGAAGCATGGGGCTCACTTAACAGCATCATGGGAAATGTAACAGTTCCTTACGGATACGAAATTCAGGGCGAACCCAACGTATCTTCTACACAGTGGACGTCCATTGCAGATCTGACCGGCGGGAAATACTACTTCCGTTTTGCCGACAATCAGAGCGCCTTCTACATTGATTTGGGACGTCTGCGTCTCAATCCCGGTGCTCCTGTCCTGAAGCTTGACACGTCTGCTCCCGGACGTCTGGACTTCCATGGCGATGCCAATTCGCATCTTAAGAAATCTGAACCCTTCACCCCGATGTGGTAATATATATTACTCCGAAAACGAAACGGGCTGCGCAGTTGCGCAGCCCGTTTCGTTTGTATCAAAAGTCCATTCCTATCCGGAAATTGAACATAGCCTTGAGCTTGTGCCCGTCGGTGTGCCGGACGGCAACAGTAGGTGTATCAAGATTATCATCCACATGTCCCACTTCGTATAGCTCACGCTTCGAACCACGCAGTGTCATGCCGAGAGATATGTTCATTGCGAAAGCTCCGCCGGCATAAAAGCGATATCCGATGGAAGGGCAAAGATACAGACCTCCGCCATCAGCTACATTATAGCCAATACGAAGGTCGCCAAAGGGAGTAAAGTCGCCCCACTGCTGGTCGGTGCGCAGATGAGCGAATACGGGAACGGTCCATAGTCCCATTTTCGTGCTCGCCTCAAAACCTACGCCGCCGCCAAGGAAAAGATTCGGAGTGAACTGATAGCCGTGAGAGGTGAAAATACCCGTGAACCAAAGCGCAGTCTTGGATTCATCACCGGCCCACTTATAGGCGGCAAAACTATTGCTCCAGTCAGCGAATCCACGGTATCCTTTGGCCGGTTGCTGCGCAAAAGCGGAACAAGAAAGGGCAAGAGCACATAAAATAAGAGCGATTTTTTTCATATTAAGATATTTGTGGGCGATCATTTCATAAACACAAAATAGACCGCCATGATTAGACATACAAATGCCGCAAAATGATTCCAATGCAGAGCCTCCCCTTTGAAGAAGACGACGGTAAAGAGCGTGAACACAACGAGTGTTATCACCTCCTGAAGCACCTTGAGCTGCATTAAAGAGAAAGGTCCGCCATTCTCATGAAAGCCCATACGGTTGGCAGGTACCTGACAGCAGTACTCGAGCAGAGCGATGCCCCAAGAAACTGCAATGACCACATAAAGCGGTGTATTAGAAGTAAAAACACCTGTCTGCTGCAACTTCAGATGTCCATACCATGCGAATGTCATGAACACGTTAGAAACTACAAGCAGCAGAATAGTAAGCCAGAATGAAGGTGATGCCATGCGATCAGATATTACGATAAATAGGAACACAATTCATCATGTAGCGACGGGCTTCGCCCCAGGGGTAAATTGTCGACGAATCATCGCCCTGACGAAGCTTCAGAGGCTTTTCGTTGAGATCGAAACGCACATAATAACGCCCCGTTTTCTTGGACTTAAAGAGTATGATCTGCAGATTCGCAGCCATGGGCACGACATCGAAATCGCGCCACGAACCGGCCACCGTATCGAAGTAGTTGCTAAGATAACGGCATCCGGGCAAGCGCAGAAGCGACAGAAGCGGCATCAGGGTCTCTGCATGTCCGAAGCGGAAAACTGCACGTGTCGAAGTATCTTCACCCGTTACGAATGCATCGGTGGTTGATATCAGATCAAGCACGAGCGCGGAAGCAATCTCCTCCGGAACGGTCGACACGGTCGAAGCCGTACGGCAGAGATACTGTCGGAGATTGAAACAGCTCCATAGGGCATTTGCCTCTTCACGCGTGAAGTATGTAGCCATTTCGGAGCGGAGTCCCATAGCCTGCAAACCGGCTACAACGTAATACTCATTTATCGCCAGATTTCGTGCCTCATCCTCGTCGACATAGGGGAAGTCAGCACCGAGCACACGTCTGATAGCCGTCAGAGGACAATGCGACACAAAATACTCGTCGTACACAGGTTTCCATGGAGCCTCTTTACGGAACTCGAGATAGTCCTTATCCACATCGAAAGGTCGCATCAGCAGACTATTGTCGCGCCCTGTGGTTGTGGCGAATTCAATCCGGTTGTCCATCCTGTCGAGCTGATGCAGAAAGCAATACATGCTCATCATGGCGCGGGGAGAATATGAAGACAAGCCCTTGACGCGGGCGGTCGACGGCCCGGCGAAGATATCGCCGAAATTATAAAACAGTCTGGTAGCTATTCCCCGCTGTTCTGCCTCGCCAAGTGAATCGAGCGCGCCCCATCGATCCGCACTAAGGCTCTGTACAGTTGCGGTGAGGGTGAGGAGCTTGCGTCCGAGAGCCGTAAGAGTACGTGCCGAGTCGGCCCGTTCAAGTGCCCGACGCAGAGCAAGCGTTGATGCGGCGGATGCAGGATAGCGTGCGCCATGGCGTCCTACATGATTCACGAATACAGGTATCAGCGAATCGGGATAAACCGCCGGATTAATCTTGTCTGAGGGATATGGCGTAAGGGAGCCCTCGCATTGCGCGAAGGTATAGTTGGTGGCCATGGGGTCTGCCGCACGAAGCACAAGTGTCGACAGCGAGCACAGTGCAAAAAGTGCGAGAGCCGTGCGTATCAGGCTTTTCATATATGACATAAAATGTTTAATCGTTGTTGAACGGACAAAGTTACGAATTTGTTTTATTTTTTTGTAATTTTGCAACACGAAAATCGAATACAGCACTATGCAATATACCTTTGTATCGGGCTCTCCCGGACGAAATCCACGATTGATTCTGATATTTGCCGGCTGGGGCATGGACGCGACACCATTCGAAAGTCTTGTTCGCCCCGGCTACGACATTGTGGTTCTGTGGGATTACCGCGACACAAGTTTTCCTGATAACATTGTCAGAGGCTATCGTGAAATTGTGCTCCTTGCATGGTCAATGGGGGTTCTCGTGGCAATGACCGTTATTCCCGGCTTGAAGGACCGCATTACACTTAAGCTTGCAGTAAACGGCACGCCCTACCCTGTGGACAATGAATACGGCATCCCGGAGGCAGTGTTCAGCGGCACACTCGAAGGATTGTGCGAACGCACGGTCGAAAAATTCAGAATGAGGATGTGCGGAGGGTCGAAAGCATATGCCGACTTCAGAAGCTGTGAACCACTTCGCAGCGTCGAAGAACTCAAGGCGGAGCTTACAGCTCTGCGGGATCTTGCCTTACGACGTCCGGAATGTACTGACCAGTGGGACCATGCCGTCATAGGCAACGGCGATGCTATTTTCCCGCCCAACAATCAGCTTGCAGCCTGGACTACGCATGCGCGCTCCATAAGCCTCTATTCCGGCCCTCACCTCCCTTGCTTCCAGGATCTGCTGGACCACTTTGTGATCAGCAAAGACACGGTGGAGCGGCGCTTTGAGCGTAGCAAAGCGAGCTATCCGGAAAATGCTATGGTCCAGCGCGAGATTGTCGAGGAGCTTTTCGAACTCGTGAAGAAACATGCCGGCGGGCTGAAACATCCTGACGCCCTCGAACTCGGATGCGGCACAGGCATGCTTTCCACTATGCTGGTATCATTCACAGAAAATGCAAAAGGCACACTCGAACTTTGGGACATCGTGGACAGCAGTCCGCTACCCGGGGCAACCTTCCGATGCGTTGATGCAGAGACGGCGATACGAGAAACAGCCGAGTCGACATACGATCTGATAGTGTCTGCATCGACTATACAATGGTTCAACTCCCCGGTAGGCTTCTTGCACGAGGCTATGCGC
Source organism: uncultured Porphyromonadaceae bacterium (assembly GCA_947175605.1). Lineage (GTDB taxonomy): Bacteria > Bacteroidota > Bacteroidia > Bacteroidales > Muribaculaceae > CAG-873. The sequence goes on along the minus strand of CAMWNH010000056.1, from coordinate 684 downwards.
TCGCTGCGTCCCGGCGGTGTATTGGCGGTGAGTACATTTGTAAAGGGCAATCTTGTAGAGGTTGCACAGGCCACCGGCATCTTTCTCCCCTTGATGTCTGAAGAAGAATGGAAAAAAACCGCAACAGAATTAGGAGATGTGCTTGACCTTTACACACGCAGTAAAACGCTTTATTTCGAAAATCCGGTAAAAGTCTTCCGCCATCTCAAGGACACCGGTGTAAACGCTCTTTCGCCTAAAGAGCGCGTGACACTTAGCATCGAACGCTACCCCCGTGAGGCCGACGGGAAATGCAGACTGACATACATGCCGGTATTCATGATAATCCGCAAGCAAAAATGAGCAAACTCGACGAACACAAGATATTATTCATTACCGGAATAGACACTGATGCCGGGAAAACATATGCTACAGCGTGGCTGGCAAAGCGCCTGGCCAGCAAAGGACTGTCTGTGGTGACCCAGAAATTCATTCAGACGGGATGCGTGAACTCTTCCGAAGATATCGAAGCACACAGACGGCTCACCGGCACAGGAGTCCTGCCTGAGGACTGCGACGGCACAACGGCACCGATCATTTTCTCCTATCCGGCATCGGCCCAACTGGCAGCAAGGCTCGACGGACGCGAAATCGACCTTAGCCTTGTGGATAAGAGTAGCGGTATCCTTGCGTCGAAATACGATG
>CAMWNH010000055.1 GCA_947175605.1 uncultured Porphyromonadaceae bacterium | reverse complement strand
TACGAGATCATCACAAGCACGACATGGACGGACAAAAGCGGACTCGCAAGCACAGGCATCATGGCCCCGATCTGAGGCATACGTCCTCCCATAGCCGCAACAAAGAGCGACATCGCTCCCACCAGCAAACATCCGCCCATGATTGTCCGGTCTCTGCAAAGGCTTGCTCCCGTAAGCGCGACAAACGACATGAACAACATCGTCTCCGGACCGTTGGTCAGAGGAGCATGCCCGCTTATCCACCACAACATGAGTATAATCCACCCCACATACACCCACACCATTATTGCGGCCAACAGGCTTATTCGCCCAAGGACTTTGGAACAGCTATTCCATAATACTGATAACACAATTGTAATCAACCCCATACATGCGGCGAATATCGCCGCGTAAATCGGGCGCGCATAGTCATTGTAGATCCGTTCCGCATCGACTTTTGTTTCCGAGGGCAAGGAAAGGCCCCGGGCATAAAGCCTTTGTCCAGCCATCAATTCCGTCAGTTTCTCATTAGCCCTGATATTATGGCCCTTCAACACTAAAATCTTGATTTCAGGCATTGTTCTTTGCATGAAAACCCATTGCTCGAGCTCCATTTCCGCAGGACGCCGCCCCGTCAGCGACAGCCACTCGACATGCCCGTCCGCAGCAAGATAAGGATAAATCCTGAATATCTCTCCACTACCAAGACACTCTATCAAGGCCAGTTTCTCAAGCAGTTTCCTGTTCTTTTTATCCCTTTCGTACGGCGAAACCGAACTCAACTCAGGATGCAGCAGCATATAATCCTTACGCCACTCGTCGTAATAGAAAAGCCATCCCGACAGTATCTGCTCAGGAGTAAAACCCTTGTAAGATTGCCCATTATAAAGAGAAGCCGCGACATCGCGAGCAAGCGTCTGCATAGGGCATATACGATCATTCCAATAGACGAGAACACGTCCTAAATTCGAAGCAAGAGGCCGCTGCATGGCGTGCAGCTTCACTATATCGGACCTTGACTCCGGAGCAGCCTCGGCCAGCAGCAGACAAGCCGATAGGAGTAATACTGCAACTCCCTTGCGGTACTTTCGCAGGAGCACACGCCACAGCGTTTTTTTCTGAAAGAAAAAGCCTGCCATCCCTATTCCAAGCAGGATATAACCCGCGTATGTTATTCCCGTGCCCCAGGGATCACGGCTGACATTCAGGACCGAACTATTCTCTCCTATTCCTGACTGGTAGAACCTCCACCCTTCGTATTCACCCACCTTATTCATGGAAACAGGAATCCGGCAGCCGTCAATACGCATCACACTACGGAAATCCATCGGAGTTGTCGTTGCAGGATAATAAATTATCTCCACATCCTCAAGACTAACTGAAAAGGGGAAAAGACCTTCTCCCGGACCTGAACTTTTATCAAAGCGCGATACCGGTGGCATATCCGTTTTAAGGGACAAAGAGCCTTGGATTCCGAAGTAATGCGTTACAATTGCCCCAACCAGAATTACAGTCAGGGCAATGTGCATAAGTAGAGTAAAGGGCTTGTGTCTCATTTATATCGCATCTACAAACTTAATGATTGCGTCGCGATCGGCTTTCGGTAGCTTTCTGAATTGTTCAACCGTATAGCGTGCATCGCTCTGTGGGGAGAATCCATGCCACATGATAGCCTCCAGCGTTGTGCGTGCGCGGCAGTCGTGCAGACGGTCGGCTGTAGCACTTCCCGTAACCTTCTGATGCAGACCGCGCCCCCAGAGAGGAGTCGTCCGGCACCATCCGCCACGAATATCATTTTCCATGCACAGTTTGTGCTGTACCATATCGGTGTAGGGCCATATCTTCTGATAGGGATAGCGGGGTAGCTCGTCGCCTGTAAAGAACTTGGCAGGATCCACGATTCGATCCGGCCCGGTTGTCCACGACGGGCGGTGACAATAGTCACAACCGATTTGCGCGAACAGTTCGCGGCCGCGATTGACGTCTGGATCATCCACATCGCGTACGGCCGGTACGGCCAGTCCGCGATGCCATACCATGAAATCCGTATACTCATCATCAGTCATTTCGGGATCGAGATTCATATCCGTCAGATAAGCGTATATACGCTCTTCCAACGTGCCCTCCCAGTATGCAGGATGCTCATGGTTTGGATCGATTCGTGTGGCATAATCTTCGAAACCGGCCTGCACTTCAGGATCTTTCGATGAGTAAAGTGCATATGTTCCGGCGGCATCAAGATAATGGTAGCGACGGTCGGAGCGCGTGACATTGGTTATATTCCATATCGCATTGGCTCCGGCTGCATCCTGGAGCGGACCACGCGAAAGCGCGTATGTGAAGCGCCGTGCATACCCGGCTCCATCGCCCTGCAGCGCGTTGGCATACATCGACTGCCACTCGCCACCGGCATAGAACGACTGATTCAGTCCGTTGGTCATCAGTCCGTCCGACTCCTCCTTGCGGTATTGAGCAAGTATATCACTTTCACTGATAGCATCAAGGAGCCCGGTGCCATAAATACCGATTGTTGATTCGAGCTTTACGGCATAATCACCGGGAAGCTGATAGCCCTGATTCACAACATAAATCGCGCTCGGAGGCATATCCACTTCAGGGTATTGCAATTCGTATTCCTCGCCGTCAGCGAAGGTATTATTCCACTCATCTACGGCACTTAGCCATCTGACCGTTATTTTTGACTCATCCACGGGAACCTTGAAGGGTGCTACGGCATGACTTTGCGGCATACCTGCAAGCCACGAAACATAGCCTTCTGTGGCGGGATCGTACACTACAAGCAGACAGCCGTTGCCGATAAGATTCGTATTGAAACGTCCCTCAGGCACTCGGGTGCCGTGGCCATAGTTGGGATGGCAGTGCAAGCATGAGGTCCGGATATAAACCGGGCCAAGTCCGCCGCGCACGCCCGTCTGATTGGACATGAACGGTTTTTCAAACAGAGCCTCGCCATTTTTGAATGACTGATAGAGCCCCTGTCGCTCTACCGCGGGAGCAGGCTGCTCGAAAGCGTTGGTAGTGCTAAGGAAGGATGTACCAAGCTCACCGCCGGAGTAATACCATTCCGGCAGCGAACTTTCTTCAAGATCATCATCGTCGCGAATTGGATCCGACGAGCATGCAGCAAGCGTCAGAATCGCCATTCCAAACAAAAATGATTTGTATAATCTATTGTTATTCATTTTATTATATTACTGTTAGTCAATGGCGTATTACAGCACTCATTGCCTTCTCGAGTGCGTCGACCAGCGTCTCGCCGGCTGCCTTCATCGCAGCCTCGCCGAATGCACCGGTCGCGTTCTTGGCAAAAGGTTCAGGAATACGTTCGATTGCGTCGATAGCGTTTTGAATAGCTGCGCGCACCTCGGCATCGGCAGATGCATCGACACTCTTCACATAATCGCTCACAGAGGCATCCCCTGAACGGCTGCCAAGATATGCATTGCGCACCGAGCGGATATTGTCGGCGAAGTCTTCGATCGAATTCAGGGAGTACGGAGACTCGATGTAGTTCTTGTCCTCATCGGACGACCCAATATGCGGACGACCAATCTTCGTGTTGCCAACCTCATCGGCAATATCAATGCAGCCTTGAATTATCTCCTCGACAGCTTCCTGGTAGGTTTTGAAACGAGAACCAGCCTTGCCTGCATTCTTCATTTCCCAGCCGTAATCCTCGCCATAATCCAGTTCGGCTTCATCAAGAATTTCCTGCTTGGCGGCTGAGACATTGTCTTGTCCGGCCCAGCATGCTTCAAGGCAGACGCACTGCTGACAGAGATCCTCTGCCACAGCTGCGAGATATTCCAGCTCCTCGAGGGTATAGTCGGTGGAGTGCACGCGCGAACTGTTTTCGTCCGCGCTCAACTGAAAGAGCATGTACTCTACCGCATGAAAACCGATAAGTCCGTAACCGCCGTTGTTCTCAAGCGACCAGCTCATCCCATTCCTGATACGACCCAGAAGGCTCTCCATCGCCGCCTTATCCAGCGGCCAGGAATCAATGTGCGGATCGATGTTGTGGTTGGCAGCAGGACCGTACAAGAATGCCTCGCTCAGTTCCCAGTGTTTTCTGGCCTGTTTCCATGCCTCGCCGGCAGCTCTGATGTCACTTTCTGTGAGCTCTCCCCGGGCGTGCTTGTCCTGCATAGCGAGGCACAGGTCACGCGTCTCGATAGCTGCATCGGCCATGGCCTGATAGGTTGGCAGGACGGTATTGTCGACATATGCTTCTACAGCAGATTTAAGGGATGATTCTTTTTCAGAAAGACTGTTTTCACTGCCTTTCGGTTCATCGGAATTGCTGCATGCTCCAAGCATCAGGGAGCCAAGTGCGAGAAGGAAGAATTTGAAATGTTTCATTATCATAGTGTTTTGGGTTACTTGTCATCACTTGAACCACCCGACGTATGCCACACCGATATTGACCGACGGTTCGTTATTATACTTGCGCTCAAGAATGCCGTATGAATAATCGGCCTTGACAACTATCTGGGGAATGGGAAACCAGTTTACTCCGGCCATAATTTTCTGCCTTCCGCACCAGCCCAAAGGTGCGGAATTTTCCATGCGGGCCATGGAGTCGTAATAATCGTATCTCCCGAACAGGTATAACTTCTGACGCAAGCTGCTTAGCCCCGGAATAAGACCGAAAATATTGTATCCGGCCTCGACTCCCGTAGCGATGGCATCGGACGCAATCTCCTGGCGCTTGGACGTGGACTTCTTCGACATGGAGATATTGAACTTGCTGATGTGTGCCGCATCCGTGAGATGTCCCCAATCGCCGAATCCGCGAATCAACCAATTGTGACCCTCATACTTGAAATCGGCCGAAAGAATAGTAACAGTGCCGTAAATGCCCTTATTCTTCTCTGAGTCGGTGGGATAGAGCGTATTGCGGAACGAATTTCCCACGTATGCACTGACTCCGATACGCAAGCCTTTGACAGAATAATTAACCAATCTCGCTGCAAAAGCATAATTATTAGCTATTTTAAACTCATAAGGCGATGCCGACCCGTCATGAATCCAGGATTGATTGCCGAAACGCTCGGAATCGAGCCCGGGCAGGAACATCGCCATGTAGGACCATTTACCGGCGCGGCCGCTAAGCGATACGGAGACCTCATGCCAAGTACATGGGAGTATCGTGTTCTCGCCTTCCGGCCTGTACACACCGAAAAACTGGTTCGGCTCGTGATGTGCGTTTGTAGCACCGACAGGAACAACCTGCATTCCGGCCCGCAATTTCAGCCAAGGCAAGAATTCCTTCTGGATGTAGAACTGTTCAAGTGTGACTTCGCCACCGCGTTCGACCTCCGTTTCGTATTCGCCGGCTTCCTCCGTTTCGATCTCTACTGCCACTTCCGGACCGCCATGCTCAAATTCTATCTCCGAGCTGAACGACCATCCTTTGCCGAAATCATATCCAAGATAAATCACCACGTGAGGAATATCAAAACGTCCGTGGCTCCCACCATTCCTGTATCGTTCGGGCTCGGAATAACGCAGATAGCTGTCGCTATAGAAATTTCGGGTCATGGCAACTTCTCCATAGCCGCCAACATGCAGCCGCTCCCATGCTGACACTTTACTTTTCACATCCGCCATGACGATGCTATCCGCTTGATCTGCATTACTTGCGGAGGCAAATGATTGGGAAAGCGCGATCATGGAAAGAAGCAGGAAAAAGTGTGTAAATCTTTGGTTCATCGGGTTTTGTTTTTGAGTGCAAAGTTACCGCCGCTCTGCATGCCCGACAATACTCAAAAACGAGTATTTCCGCGGCCAACATGTTCATTGTCATGCACTAAACCTATAGCGAACAATCCTCAAAAATGAGGGTTTTTATTATTGGAAGAAAATTTTGTATATTTGCGGAACTAAAATTGAGAATTCTATGCTTCAATATCTTTTGACTCCATCCGAGGAATATTCGAGGGCCGAACTTGCACAGATGGCCATCGAAGGCGGCTGCAAGTGGATTGTACTTCCTACCGACGGCCTTGACGATGCTGCCGTGCGTGAAGAATGCTCGGAAATCGTGCCTCTGTGCCGCGAGGCCGAAGTCATCCTGACACTGACAGACCGACCCGAACTGGCCAGAGAATTAGGACTGCATGGCGTGTATCTCACCGGTGGCTGCGGTATTACTCCTGCAAAAGTACGCGAGGAACTGGGGGCCGAAGCCATTATCGGCGTGGAAGTTTCCTCTGCCGCCTCAATCAAACCATTGGAGGCCATGGATATAGACTACGCCGTCCTTAATGCGGAACTCCCCACTGATAAAAGCATCGAGATAATAATCGACTCACGCGAGGCCGGAGCCATCATCCCGATAGTCATGCAGGGCGCACAGACACCTGCCGAGGGTGCGGAAATGCGTGCCTTGGGTGCAACAGGGCTACTCGTCGGCAATGGGATTTCAAATGCCGCAGACCCTGAAAAGGCCGTGCGCGAGTTCCTCACGGCTGGCGAATGAAGAAAACTCTGCTGCGGACGATAGCGCCGATAGTAATCGGCCTGGGTGTATGCGCGTGGCTGTTCAGTCGCGACTTCTCGCCCGAAAGCTGGCGCGAACTGCATTTCGACTGCAGGGCGTGGGTGGCTATCGGTCTGGCCCTTTTGTTCGCGGCAGGACGTGATTTCGGACTTGCCTGGCGATTCCACACCCTCGGTGCGGGAGACCTGAACTGGAAACGTTCGTTCCGTGTGGACCTGATGTGCGCATTCACATCCGCCGTAACGCCCTCCGTGGTTGGCGGAAGCGCGCTCGCCATCTTCTACCTGAACCGCGAGGGGATTGCCGTGGGACGCGCTACCTCGCTGACCCTAAGCACTCTATTTTTAGACGAACTGTTCTTTGTTGTCTTCTGCCCGATAATAGTGCTCCTGCTTCCCACGGCCGAGCTTTTCGATGCCGCCAGCGGTGCGGGATTGGGCGATGTCCGTTTCCTTACGGGTGTCAAAGCCGTTTTCTGGACGGTATACGCCGGAATATGCATCTGGACAGCAGTGCTGTATATGGCCATTCTCGGGCGCCCTGAAGCGACCTCACGCGTGCTCGAGCGCGTGAGCCACTGGCGCATCATACGCAAATGGGGACACTCGCTGCGCACTACGGCAGCAAACATGCACGCTACCTCGCAATGGGTAAAGAACCGTCCCCTGCGCTGGTGGGCACGCATTTTCGGAGCCACGGTGCTGTCGTGGTTCTCGCGCTATTTTGTGGTGAACGCGCTTTTCTGGGGCTTTGTGCCCGATGCATCGGGGCTGCTCGTATTCGGGCGTCAGTTCGTGGTGTGGGTGGTGCTCATGATCAGTCCCACCCCCGGCGGCAGCGGCATCAGCGAATGGCTTTTCACCAACTACTACGGCGATCTGATAGGCAATCTCGGCATAGCCCTAATACTGGCAATGCTGTGGCGGATACTAAGTTACTACATTTATCTCGGAGCCGGAGCCTGCCTTCTGCCCGGTTATTTCAAAAAAGATGAAAAATAAGCTGTTGATATTTCTTGTCGCCCTCATCTCGAGTGTGACATCGCTTTTCGGCGCTGACGGCGCCGGCTCCACCGTATTCGTGCTTCCGCTGGAACGCGAAATAGACATGCAGGCTTTCCGCCATGTGCGAAACGGACTGAAGGAGGCCTCCGACTGCGGGGCCGATCTTCTTGTGCTGCGACTGAACACTTTCGGCGGTGCAGTGGATGCAGCGGACAGCATCCGTGCAGCTCTGCGTCGCTGTCCCATCGGCACGGTAGCCTTCGTCGACCCTAACGCAGCATCGGCTGGGGCGCTTATCGCGCTGTCTTGCGACTCGGTGTTCATGAGTCCGGGTGCCTCGATGGGCTCGGCCACAGTGGTGAACGGAGCCGGAGAACCGATGCCCGAGAAGTACCAGCAATACATGCGTGCCATGATGCGCGCCACGGCCGAGAGCCACGGCAAAACCGCGCAGGGCGATAGCCTCGTGCCCCGACGAAATCCCGAGATAGCCGACCGCATGGTTCGCCCGGACGAATCCATATCGCTCACAGCATCTCAAGCCGTTGCCGAAGGCTATGCCGAGGGGATTGCTCCCAATCTCGACTCTGTGCTTGAGCAGCTCAAGATGCAGGATGCGAAGATTGTCGTCTACAAGCCCTCGCTGAGTGATGACATTTTAGGCTTTCTGAGCAATGCCGCGGTGCGGGCGCTGCTTGTGACTCTGATTTTAGGAGCGATCTACATGGAAATGCATACCCCCGGACTGGGGTTTGCGGCTGCTGTGGCAATCGTGGCCGCGGTGCTCTTCTTCCTGCCCATGTTCGTAAGCGGCGCCTTGTCGGCCTGGGTTATTCTCTGCTTCATTCTCGGTGTGGCACTCGTGGCACTCGAAGTATTCGTGATTCCGGGATTCGGAATCTGCGGGGTGGCCGGCGGTGTAGCCATCATCGCCTCGTTCTGCGGGGCGATAATGGAGTCGGATGCCGTGACGGGCTTTGACTTCACGGGAATGGTAAATGCCTTCTTCACGATACTTGCAGGTCTGGTTCTGGCTGTTCTGGGCGCAATATGGCTTACAGGCAAACACGGCCCCAAACTCATACGCCGTCACACAGAACTGATGACAGAGCTGAAAAGTTCCGAGGGTTTCGTGGGCGTGGATATGGGCATGCGGAAGTATCTGGGTCTGGAAGGCGTGACGCATACGGATATGCGTCCGGCAGGCAAAATAGTGATCGACAAAGAGATACTCCCGGCCGTATCGGATGGCGAATACATCCGCAAGGGCACACATGTGAGAGTGGTCCGATTCGAAAACGCACAACTGATTGTTGAGAAGAAATCATGATAGACCGCAGCAAAGCTCCTGAAGTGAAGCCTTTCGGCTTCCGGAAGCTCCCACAGGACAGTATAGAACGTCTGGACAACGGCGTGAGTTTTCATACGTTGAGCGGGGGAACGGCCTCGCTCGTGCAACTGACATTGCTTTTCCCGGGCGGAAAGTCAGATGTTGACAACTCCAATATACCGACGATGGCATCGGGCCTTGTTTCGGAAGGTGCAGGACCATACAGTGGCAGTGAGATAGCCGACAGCCTTGATTTTGCAGGCGCCACGTTCTCGCCCCACTCTTCGAAGCACTACACGGGCTTGAGCACTGTTGTTCTAAGTCACAAACTCCCTGATATACTTCCACTTCTGCGTGCCATGACGGAAGAACCTCATTTTGAGGAACGTGACATCGAGAACCTCAAGAACCTTCTGGCGGCTCGATTGCGTATGGACGAAAGGAAGGTGCTATTCCGAGCCCAAACAGCTTTCAATCAGCTTATTTATGGAGCAGGGCATCATCAGGCAATAGTTCCTACAGTTGAGCAGATCGAAACCGTGGATCGCGCGACACTCGCCAAGTTTCATGGCTCGCTGGTGAAACCGGAGCGGATGCACGCATATCTTGCCGGATCGCTCGACAAGCGAACGACGGAAGCGGTGAAGGACTTCCTGAATTCGCTGTATGCCCCCGAGCCCGAGGCCAAGGGAATTGAACTGCGCCGGGAGATTCCGCGACCGGAGCCAGCGCAAACCGTATTCACAGAGATGCCCGAGGCCGTGCAGAGCGCTATCTATGCGGGAGTGCCGGCAATACGGCGAGATGAGAAGGACTTCATCAATCTGCGCCTGGCAGTGATGGCGCTCGGCGGGTATTTCGGTTCGAGGCTTATGACCAATATCCGTGAGGAGAAGGGACTTACCTACCACATAGAGTCGTATCTGGCATCTCAGCACGAGGACGGCATGGTTGTGATCCAAGCCCAATGCAATTCGGATAATGTGGGCGAGGTCGAGGATGAGATACGCAAGGAAATGAGGCTTATGGCAGAGAATCCGCCTGAAGGCCGGGAGCTTGAACGACTGAAACTAACGGCTATGACGCGCCTTGTGGAAACACTCGATTCGCCACTGAGCGTCATGGCCTATCGACAGCTTGAGCTTGTGACGGGCACACCACGCGACTATTTCGAGGCACAAGAGCGGGCCATAGCGGCAATAAGTCCTGAAATAATGGCCAATATGGCGGCAAAATACCTGCGACCCGAGCAGTTGAGAGTGTCCATAGCCGGCCCCCGCTAATCGGACTTCGACACAGGAAAAAGATGGCCCGACGGATGTTTGCAAAATTATGTATCCGAATCATAATGATTCCTAATTTTGTTGATTTTTATTTGGAAGGGGCGGGAAATTAGTCTATCTTTGTGGGAAAACAAACCAATCACCCATGAAGAAAATCAGTGCGAGCATCGTTCTTTGCTTGATTCTTGCAATTTTAAGTCCTGCAGGTGTGTATGGCGCACCTGCGGCAAACTCGCAGCGCACGGCTGCCGTGACCAAGCTTTTGCGCAACTACCTTCCCGGCACGACCGGTTTCGGACAGGTATGTGCAGAAAAAGTGAGCGTGAACGAGAAGTCGAAGACCATAACCGTATCCTGCAACGACAATACGGCATATATCCCCTTCACTTACGAAAGTTTGCGCGATCTCAAGAACGAGGTTCTCGAGGCCATGGGCCCCCAGTACAAGAAGTACAAGGTTGTGATTAACGCCACGGTGAACAAGAAGTCGGTGAATCTGGACAAGCTGGTGCTTTTCGCGCCGAAAAAGAATCTCGGTCCCACCGAGCGCACTACATTCGTGAAGCGCGTGGACGCACCGGAAGCACCTCGCGGCCTGGATGGTGCGAATATCGCACTTTGGCAGAGCCACGGCTGGTATTTCGAACCAAAGCTGAACCGCTGGGAATGGCAGCGCGCTCGCATCTTCGAGACAGTGGAAGACCTTTACACGCAGAGCTATGTGATGCCTTTCCTGATGCCTATGCTTGAGAATGCCGGTGCTTACGTGATGAGCCCTCGCGAGCGAGACGTGAATCTGAACGAGCTTATCATTGACAATGATGATTCGGCCTTTACCACAGGCGATTACAACGAGACGGGCAAGAGCAACGCATGGAGCAAGGCAGGGCCTTCCGGTTTCCGCTATTACGCCGAGGAGCTGCGCGACACGGAAAATCCTTTCCGCATGGGCACGGCCCGCGTGACAAACCTCTCGGGCCACAAGGACAAGGCCACAGCAAGCGCCAACTGGAGCGCGGACATCCCCGAGGACGGCGATTATGCCGTGTACGTGAGCTATGTTTCTCTGCCGGAAAGCACTGACAAGGCGGAATACACCGTGAATGCGGCCAACGGGGCACACAAGTTCACCGTGAACCAGAAGATGGGTGGCGGCACATGGATATATCTCGGACACTTCCCCTTCAAGGCCGGCAAACAGGCCGGACCGATCGTGGTTCTGGAGAATTCAGGCGAGCATGCCGATAAGAAAATCACGGCCGATGCCGTGAAGATAGGCGGCGGCTTCGGCAACGTGGCCCGAATCGTCAAGGAGCCTCTGGATTCAATTGATTACGAATACATCCGCAGCGGATATCCTCGCTTTGTAGAAGGCGCACGCTACTTCCTGCAGTGGGCAGGCGCACCGGACAGCGTCTACACCGCCTCGAACAATGTCAAGGATTACAATGACGACTACATGAGCCGCGGCTTGTGGGTGAACTGGCTGACCGGGGGCTCGTCGATGCTCCCCGGCCGCAAGGGTCTGGGTATTCCCGTTGATCTGAGCTTTGCCTTCCACACGGATGCCGGCACGACCATGAACGATTCCATCATCGGCACACTGGGCATCTACTGCACCGTGGGCGAGACTCTCGGCAACGGTTCGAGCCGCCTGAGCTCGCGCGACCTGACGGATCTGGTGATGACGGAAATCACTGAAGACGTCCGCGCCCAATTCGAGCCCAACTGGACACGCCGCGGAATGTGGGACAAGAGCTATCACGAGGCCCGCTCGCCGCAGGTTCCGTCGATGCTTCTGGAGCTTCTCTCTCACCAGAATTTCGCCGACATGGGCTATGGTCTTGACCCGAGTTTCCGCTTTACGGTGGCCCGCGCTATCTACAAGGGTATGCTCCGCTTCCTGGCCCAGCGCGACGGACGCGAATATACGGTTCAGCCTCTGCCTGTGCGCAATTTCGCCATAGCCGAGAACGGAGCAGCAGGACACTACACACTGAGCTGGCTCCCGACCGAGGACAAGCAGGAAGCGAGCGCCGTGCCCACAGGCTATATCGTGGAAGAGCGCAGGGAAGGCGAACGCGGTTTCCGCCGCGTGGCGCTGACGGACAAACCGGAATGGGACGTGACCGTGAGCGACAATGCCATCCACTCCTACCGCATCGTGGCTACCAATGCCGGCGGCGCCTCCTTCCCCTCGGAGGTTCTGGCGCTTCGCAACGGCGGCGAAAACGCGCCGAAGGCCCTGATCGTTAACGGCTTCACGAGGGTGAGCGCTCCCGACCGCTTCGATGCGGGCGACATCGCGGGCTTCTACGACCAGCGCGACCGCGGTGTGGCTTATATTCAGGATATTTCTTACATCGGCGATCAGTTCGAGTTCCGTCGTAACATCCCGTGGATGGATGATGACGCCGCCGGATTTGGTGCATCGCGTGCTGATTTCGAGGATAAGGTTATCGCAGGCAACACATTCGACTTCACAGCCATCCACGGCGAGGCTCTGGCAGCCTGCGGATACTCCTTCACCTCGGCCGGCGTGGACGCCTTCACGGCGGGCACCGTCAAGGGCGGCAAGGGTGTGATCGTGGACCTGATCTTAGGCAAACAGAAAGAAATACAGCGCGGCCGCGGCGTGTTCGGCACAGACTGCAAGGCCTTCCCGTCGGCGCTTCAGGACCGACTGCGCGAGCACACGCAGGACGGAGGAAGCATTTTCGTGAGCGGCGCATACGTGGCAACGGACATCTGGGACAATCCCTACTCGGATAAGGCCACAGCGGAAGCAGACAAGAAGTTCGCGAGAGAGGTTCTGGGCTACAACTGGCGTGTGGGTCAGGCATCGGTGACAGGTGAAGCATATCAGGTTCCGACGCGCTTCAAGACACTGGGCAAGGGCGTTTATCGCTTCTCGAACGAGCGCAATCCCGAGATCTACGCCGTGGAGAGCCCCGACTCCTTCTACCCTGCCGACGACAAGACCGGCGCAACTTTCATGCGCTACTCGGAAAACAACCTTATCGCGGGTACGGCCTACAACCCGGGTAGCTACCGCGCCCTGGTGATAGGCTTCCCCTTCGAAACGATAGAGGGCAGCGACAGCCGCACGCACCTGATGCGCCAGGTGACGGATTTCCTTTCCGGAAAATAAACAGAATTCTAACCCAAGCTCCAAAATATCCAAGATGAACAAGACAATCCACTGCTATCTTCCCTTCGGCGACGAAGCCCAGGTGAAGGCCACGGTGAAGGCTCTGAAGGCCTCTCCCGCAGTAATCAAAATAACCCTTCTCTGCACGGACGCAGAGGCAAAGCCCGTGGAGGGCTGCGACATCCTGACGATCGACGCACTGAATTCGTCGGCCACGATGCGCGCGATAGCAGAGACGGCTAATGCCGACTACATCCTGCTCTACACTAAATACAATACGCTCGAGCCCGGTTATCTGGCACTGGACCGCTTCGTGAAAATAGCTGAGGATTCGCATGCGGGCATGCTCTATTCCGACTGCTACACCATCATCGAAGGCAAGAAGAGCAATGCTCCTGTCATCGACTATCAGGAAGGTGCGCTGCGCGACGACTTCAACTTCGGCTCGGTACTTTTCTTCAATACCGCCGACTTCAAGAAGGCAGCCTCGGGCATCAACAAGGACTTCAAGGCGGCCGGCCTCTATGATCTCCGTCTGCGCCTGAGCCGAATCGCTCCGATCGTGCACATCAACGAGTATCTGTATTCGGACGTTACGCTGGACAACCGCAAGAGCGGCGAGAAGATCTTCGACTATGTTGATCCCAAGAACCGCGGTGTGCAGCTGGAAATGGAAGAGGCCTGCACGGACCACCTGAAAGCAGTGGGCGCATATCTGGAACCCAAATTCGACTCGATTGAATTCAACGCCGGCGAGTTTGCCAACGAGGCTTCCGTAATCATTCCGGTGCGCAACCGCAAACGCACCATCGCTGATGCCGTGAAGAGCGCGCTGAGTCAGAAGACGGACTTCCCCTACAACGTGATCGTGATAGACAACCACTCCACGGACGGCACGACTGAAATCCTTGAGGAACTGGCAAAGAATGAGCCTCGCCTGATACACCTCGTGCCTGAACGCGAGGATCTGGGTATCGGCGGCTGCTGGAACTTAGGTGCCAACCATCCGGAATGCGGCAAGTTTGCCGTTCAGCTTGACAGCGATGACGTCTATTCGGACGAAAATACGCTCGCTAAAATAGTGAAGGCTTTCTACGAGCAGAACTGCGGTATGGTCGTGGGCACATATATGCTTACTGACATCAACCTTCAGATGCTGCCTCCGGGCGTGATCGATCACAAGGAATGGACTCCTGAAAACGGCCGCAATAATGCGCTGCGCATCAATGGTCTGGGTGCTCCGCGTGCGTTCTACACTCCGATGCTTCGCGAGATAAAGGTTCCGAATACGTCGTACGGCGAGGATTATGCTCTTGGGCTGGCTTTCTCGCGCCACAACCAGATAGGCCGAATCTATGACGTGCTGTATTTCTGCCGCCGCTGGGAGGATAATTCGGATGCAGCGTTGGACATCAACAAGATGAATGCCAACAATCTGTACAAGGACCGTATCCGTACATGGGAATTGCAGGCGCGCAAGGCGATGCAGAAATAAAAACACCCCCGATTCAGGGCGTGGGAGACGTGCCAAAGGCACGTCCCTACGTTCGGGAAAGGCGGCAAGAGATGAATAAACAGTGAGCGCCACTTGGGCGTGGGAGACGTGCCAAAGGCACGTCCCTACGTTCGGGAAAGGCGGCAAGAG
>CAMWNH010000054.1 GCA_947175605.1 uncultured Porphyromonadaceae bacterium | reverse complement strand
TTCTCCACACCCCCCCCCCCCCCCCCCCCGCCCCCCCGCCGCCCCGCGGGCGCGCAGGCCGGCAGACCCGCCCGGGGGCCCCCGGGGGCCGGCGCGGCGGGGCGGGATAAAACACAAAGAACAAACTTCCCGGGGACGCAGATACCCTGAGATCCCGTAAGAGACGGGGGCTATGAACTGCGATTCGGGAGGCCGCGACCTCCGTCGGTGTGGGGGAGTATTGTTCTTTGTATTGCTTTGCGAGCGTAGAGCGCGCAAAATCTGTCCCGGACTGTCAGAATTCGTTTCGGGAGAAGCGAGAAGTCGCCAGGAGCGGCTTACTTCTTCTTATGACGATTCTTTCTGAGACGTTTCTTGCGTTTGTGCGTAGCCATTTTGTGGCCTTTTCTTTTCTTACCGCTGGGCATTGCTGTCTTGATTTAAGTGGTTAATGATTACAATTTCTTCATGCTATGAGGAGCTACGTGTGCAGCCACTCTATTTTGCAGGTGCAAATATCGGCATTTTTTTGCAAAAAATTTCATTTTTGCTTCGATTTTTGCAAGTTGCTAATGAAAAAATGTTAAAGGATTGCGCACTTCACGAGCGATTGAGATGGGTTATGCTCTGATACACAGCGTGATTCGGCATTAACGGTCTATGCGTTTAATGATATTGTAGGCCTGTACGATTCCAAACTCGCCTGCGCGACTTAAATCGGCAATGCCCTCGCTTCGTAATCCGTTTTCAAGTTTTATGAATCCCCGGTTGTAATATGCTTCGCCAAAGTCCGGTTTCAGTTCGATGGCACGCGAGAAGGCCTCGATAGCTCCGCGCATATCGCGGCGCTCATATAATACAAGTCCTTTGTTGAACCAGGCGACCGGAGTCTCGGGTGAAAGGCGTAAAGCCATGTCTATGTCCGCCAGAACGTCGTCAAGCGCTTTCATACGCAGGCTTTCGGTAATGCGGGCATCGTTGCCCCCGGTCATATCTTTAGCCCGACTCCGGGCGTCAATCTCGCCGTAGCGGGCCTGAGCACGCATAAGGTATCCCAGAGCGAAGTCGGGCGAAAGGGCGAGGGCACGATCAATATCCTTGATGGCGGACTGGTAGTCGCGAACGGTGAGGAAATCCATAGCGCGCCCATAATAATCCACTGCACGAGGAGTGTGGGCCGCAATGTATGAATTATAATAGTCGATATTGCGGAAATGCAGTGCCACGGTCGACTCGTCAAGGGTCGGAATACGGTTTGTTACCACTACGACAAAACGAAGCGAACGCGTGGCATTGAGCTCGTCGGCCTCCTTAAGATAAAATGTACCGCTATTCAACTCTGTGGGAGAAGAATAATAGCTTAGCAGCAGATATGGTTCGGGCTCGACGGCCTGATTGCGGTCTTGAACGCGGCCGCGGATAGCCGTGTTGTTATACTCTTCGCGGAAATCAGCCGTGTTGTCGACGGTTCGGAGCGAGGCAAAACGTCGTGCTGTTCCGGCATCGGTAGTTTCCGTCTCTTTACCGTCGCCCCCTTCGGATGCAGATTTATTTCCGGTTGTGGATGGCGCGGAGGATGCGTAGTCATCATATTTACCCGGTACAAGGGCTTTGGCCGCCGCTTCGGCCGCTTTATAATCACGCTCCGCTTTTTTCATGTCGCCTTTGCCACGATATATGCGGCTGCGTAGGAAAAGCGCCCCGGGGAAGTCGGGGAATTGTTCGTGGACACGGGTAATATCGGCTACGGCTTCGTTGAGATTGCCCTTGGCTTCATGGATGATTGCGCGATTATAAAGTGCCCGGTAGTCATCCGGATCGAGGCTCAGCACGCGGTCGAGGTCCTGAAGGGCAAGGTCGTTGGCGCTGACCTCCATAAGCAGGAGACTACGATTGAAAAGAGCCATTGAGTTCAGGGGGTCAAGAGTGAGAGCGTAATCATAATCGTCCATTGCGCCCTGATAATCATCGCGATGATAGCGCATGAAAGCTCGGTTGATGTAGAGCGATGGCTCGTGGGGCTGAAGCTTTATGGCTTGGGAAATATCGGATTCGGCACTTTCGAAATCGTGTCCGGAGTTTGCTGCTATATCTGCTCGCAAAACGTATGCGCTTACGGCATTGCGATTGATATTCAGGGCCTTCTCCACATCGGCAAGAGCAGCAACCGTGTCTTTCATTTCCATGTGCAGACGAGCCCGTCCGAGATATGCGTTCTCGTATCCGGGATAATTGCGTATGAGATCTCCAAAGGTGTTTTCGGCACCTTCGTAGTCCTTGATGCCGCTTTGCGCTATGGCTTTGTTGAAAAGTAGCTGCCGATTGTGAGGCAATAGTGTGAGCGCCTCGTCGTAATCAGCTATCGCATCCGTGTCTTTTCCGAGATTCTGACGCGCAACGCCGCGCACTTCCCATGCATCCGAAAGGAAAGGATTGAGTTCGATTGCCTTTGATGCGTCGGCCTCCGCGCCACGGTAGTCCTGGAGATTCAGCTTGGCGATCGCACGATAAAGATATGGCTGGGCGAGGTATGGTTTGGCTACTATGGCCTGATTGAAGTATTGTATCGAGAGCATATAGTCCTCGAAATAAAGAGCGTTTCTGCCAATCTGCATCACTTGATCGGCGTTTACCTGAGCTTCAATACTTGGCGCGGAGCATATCGCTGCCATAGCGAGTATCAGGGATACAATATATCGGAAAAAAGATATTCGGGTTTTCACTCCGCAAAGGTAAAGAAATTTCCTTCCAAATACAAAGAGAGGTCGGATTTTATTTGGGAGTTTGAAGAATTATTCTTATTTTTGCCCCAAGTTATCTAAACCGCAAATATACCAAAAACATATATCCCTACCCCTAAAGTAGAAAAAATGGCAGAAAAGAAAGAAAAGTTGTTCGACATGTTCCCCGGCGTGAGCTATGAGGAATGGCGGGCAAAGGTCGAAACGGACCTGAAGGGTGCCGATTTCGATAAAAAACTGGTGTGGCGTACCAACGAAGGCTTCAATGTACAGCCTGTATATCGCGCCGAAGACACTGCGGAATTAAAGACCACCGAGAGCCTACCCGGCGAGTTCCCTTATGTTCGCGGCACACGTCGTGACAACGAGTGGCTGCATCGTCAGGAAATTATCGCTGACACTCCCGAGGAGGCTAACGCGATTGCTCTCGACGTGCTTAACAAAGGCATCAACTCGCTTGGATTCAATGTTGCCGATGCAGCAGATATTCCCGTGCTTCTGAAGGGTATCCATCTCCCGGCAGTGGAAATCAATATTTCCTGCTGCATGAGCAAGGTTATGGATGTTGCCAAGGCGCTGGTCGACTATATCAAGGAACATAAGGCGGAAGACAGCTTCAAGGGTTCCATTGATTTCAATCCTCTCCGCAAGGCACTTCGCAAGGGCGCTTCGCTTGATGCGGCTGCTGCTGTTGCCGAGGCAGGTATGATGCTTGATATTGTAGCTCCTGTGAAGAATCTCCGCTGCCTCAGCGTGGATTCCGTGATGCTTGGTAATGCCGGTGCATTCATCTATCAGGAGCTCGGTTATGCTCTTGCCTGGGGCGCTGCATGGATGACCGGTCTTACCGATGCCGGCCGTTCCGCCGATGAGGTAGCAGCCCGCGTGAAGTTCAATATGTGCATCAGCTCCAATTTCTTCATGGAGATTGCCAAGTTCCGTGCCGCGCGCATGCTTTGGGCGCAGATCGTTGAGCAGTACAAGGGCTCGAAGGATGCTGCAAAGATGCATACTCACGCAATCACATCGCGCTTCAACCAGACTATATACGACGCACATGTGAATCTTCTGCGTTCGCAGACGGAAGCGTTCTCCGCAGCTGTTGCAGGCGTTGATTCCATGACGGTAACTCCGTTTGATGTTCCCTACCAGCGTCCGGACGCGTTCAGCGAACGTATCGCACGCAATCAGCAGTTCCTCCTCAAGGAAGAAAGCCATCTCGACAAGGTAGTTGACCCCGCTGGTGGTTCTTATTACGTGGAGACTCTCACTGTGTCCATCGCTCGCGAGGCTTGGAAGCTCTTCCTTGCAGTTGAAGAGAAGGGCGGCTTCTTCGCATGCGTGGCTGATGGCTCTGTTCAGGACGCCGTGAATGCTTCCTGTGAGAAGCGACATCAGGACGTTGCCCGTCGTAAGGAGATTTTACTCGGCACCAACCAGTATCCCAATCTCAACGAGAAGGCTGCCGACAAGATCAAGAACGACGGCAAGTGCAAGTGCTGCTGCGGTGATGAGAGCAAGGGCGAACATGCCCTCCTCAACAAGCGTGCCGCAACTGACTTTGAGGCTCTGCGTCTTGCTACTGAGGCCTCCGCTCACCGTCCCAAGGTGTTCCTGCTCACGATTGGCAATCTCGCCATGCGTCTTGCCCGCGCACAGTTCTCCTCAAACTTCTTCGGTTGTGCAGGATATGAAATCATCGACAACCTTGGTTTTGAGACCGTGGAAGACGGCGTAAAGGCCGCCATGGAAAAGGGCGCTGACGTGGTTGTTCTCTGCTCCAGCGATGATGAATATGCAACTTTGGCTCCGGAAGCTTACAAGCTCCTTGACGGTCGTGCTGAATTTGTTGTCGCAGGTGCTCCCGCCTGCATGGAAGACCTCCAGAAGGATGGTATCACGAATTTCATCCATGTTCGCTGCAACGTTCTCGACACTCTGCGTGCGTTCAACGCCAAACTTCTTAAATAAAATCATTCCCCGTAAGAGATATGAAACCCGATTTCAAAAATATTGACATCACAGCCGACGCCTTCGCCGCACAGCCCGCAGCAGCGGTGGCTGCCACGGAGAATGACTGGCTCACTCCTGAGCTCATTCCCGTTAAGCCCATATACACCAAAGAGGATCTTCAGGGCCTTGAACATCTCAATTATGTTTCAGGTCTTCCTCCCTTCCTGCGTGGCCCGTACAGCGCCATGTATCCCCTTCGTCCCTGGACCATCCGTCAGTATGCCGGTTTCTCGACAGCTGCCGAGTCCAACGCCTTCTACCGTCGCAATCTTGCATCCGGACAGAAGGGCCTTTCCGTGGCGTTCGACCTCGCCACACACCGCGGCTATGATGCCGATCATCCCCGTGTTGTAGGTGATGTCGGCAAGGCTGGTGTGTCCATCTGCTCGCTCGACGATATGAAGGTGCTGTTCGACGGTATCCCCTTGAATAAGATGTCCGTGTCCATGACCATGAATGGTGCCGTTCTACCCGTGCTGGCATTCTATATCAATGCCGGCCTCGAACAGGGTGCAAAGCTCGAAGAAATGGCGGGCACCATCCAGAACGATATCCTCAAGGAGTTCATGGTGCGCAACACCTACATCTATCCCCCGGAGTTCTCAATGCGTATCATTGCCGATATCTTTGAGTACACTTCGCAGAATATGCCCAAATTCAACTCGATCTCCATCTCCGGCTATCACATGCAGGAGGCCGGTGCTACCTGCGACATCGAGCTGGCTTACACTCTTGCCGACGGTCTCGAATATCTCCGTGCGGGCGTGAACGCAGGCATGGACATCGACTCCTTCGCTCCCCGTCTGTCCTTCTTCTGGGCTATCGGCATGAACTACTTTATGGAAGTTGCCAAGATGCGTGCCGCACGTATGCTCTGGGCCAAGATAGTGAAGCAGTTCAATCCGAAGAATCCCAAGTCGCTTGCACTCCGCACGCACTCGCAGACTTCCGGTTGGTCTCTCACAGAGCAGGATCCGTTCAACAACGTAGGTCGTACGTGTATCGAAGCTATGGGCGCTGTTCTCGGTCACACCCAGAGCCTTCACACCAACGCTCTTGACGAAGCCATCGCTCTTCCCACGGATTTCTCGGCCCGTATTGCCCGTAACACACAGATCTACATCCAGGAAGAGACGCAGGTTACCCGTGCTATCGACCCCTGGGGCGGCTCCTATTATGTCGAGGCTCTTACGAACGAGATCGCACACCGCGCATGGGAGCACATTCAGGAAATTGAAAAGCTCGGCGGTATGGCCAAGGCTATCGAAACCGGTCTTCCCAAGATGCGTATCGAGGAAGCTGCAGCCCGCACCCAGGCCCGTATCGACTCCGGACGTCAGACCATCGTCGGTATCAACAAGTATCGTCTTGAGCATGAAGATCCCATCGACATTCTCGAAATCGATAATACCGAAGTGCGCAAGGAGCAGATCGAGCGCCTCAACGAGGTTAAGGCTCATCGCGATGAAGCAAAGGTGAAAGAGGCCCTCGAAGCAATCACCGAATGTGTCCGCACCAAGAAGGGCAACCTCCTTGACCTTGCTGTCAAGGCCGCAGGTCTGCGTGCAACCCTTGGTGAAATTTCCGATGCCTGCGAAGATGTTGTAGGCCGTTATAAAGCAGTAATCAGAACTATTTCCGGCGTGTACAGCAACGAAACGAAAAACGATCCCGAATTCGAGACTGCACAGAAGATGTGTGCCGAGTTCGCTAAGCGCGAGGGTCGTCAGCCCCGCATCATGATTGCCAAGATGGGCCAGGACGGTCATGACCGTGGCGCCAAGGTTGTAGCTACAGGCTATGCCGACTGTGGTTTCGATGTGGATATGGGACCGCTGTTCCAGACTCCTGCAGAAGCAGCCCGTCAGGCTGTGGAGAACGATGTTCACA
Source organism: uncultured Porphyromonadaceae bacterium (assembly GCA_947175605.1). Classification (GTDB taxonomy): domain Bacteria; phylum Bacteroidota; class Bacteroidia; order Bacteroidales; family Muribaculaceae; genus CAG-873. The sequence continues at coordinate 8,417 of CAMWNH010000054.1, read as the reverse complement.
TCCTTGGTGTTTCGTCTCTTGCTGCCGGTCACAAGACTCTGATTCCGCAGGTTATCGAAGAACTTCGCAAGCTCGGCCGTGAGGATATCCTCGTAACTGCCGGCGGTGTAATACCCGCACAGGATTACGACTTCCTCTACAAGGCCGGTGTTTGCGCAATCTTCGGCCCCGGTACGCGTATTCCTGACTCGGCTATCAAGATGCTCGAAATTCTTGAGCAGACTCGTTGATAGCAGAGTAAAATTCGAATTAAAGTAAAAAGAGGGCCGCCCCGGCCCGCCGAGGGTAAGGCGGCTCTCTTAATTTCCTTTTCTATATCCTTCTTACTTTTTTGTGACTGATTCGCTTGACTAAAAAAATCAGCAATCCACGAAAACTAAATAAGGGTCAATCGTGTTTAGTAAGTAAATACGAAACAACATACTAAAATATAACATTCATCAACAAAAAGATTGTCATGAAAAGAATTGCACTATTCCTTGCAGCCGCCCTCGCCACAGTAGGTGTGTTTGCACAGAACCTAAACAAGAACGAATTGAAGCAGCTTCAGGCTTTCCTTAACGAGCCGGCCAAGGAAGCAGCTACTAATGCTGAGGCACTTAAGATTACCGACCTCAAGGCCCCTGCTACGTGGGAAGGAATCACTATCGCTAACGGACACGTGACTGACATCAAGTGGAACGACAAGAAGCTGGGCGGCGCCCTGAATCTTGCCGGTTTCTCCGCACTTCAGACTGTTGACGTTTCCCGCAACGCCATCACTTCACTTACCGTTGCCAATGACGCAGCCCTCACAGAGCTGAATGCATCCCGTAACAAGATTACGGAAGTAAATCTTTCCGGATGCGGCGCATTGGTTAAGCTCAACCTCAACAACAACCGTATTTCCGAGTTTGCTCTTGAGGCTGTGCCTTTCATCAAGACCATCAACATTGCTTCGAACAATCTGGTGGACCTGAACCTTGCATCCTCCTCTACGCTTGAGTATCTCAACTGTCAGAGCAATCGTCTCGAGAACCTTAGCGTTTCCAATTGCACTGCGCTCAAGACGCTCTATTGCGGTTATAACAAGCTTTCCACGCTTGACCTCTCCGGCGTAACTGCACTGCAGAACCTCAACTGCGACAGCAATAACATCTCCAACATGATCGTTTCCGGTCTTCCTTCGCTTAGCACCTTCCTCTGCTCGGACAACAACATGAAGCAGCTCGGTGTACGTGATTGCGAGAACCTTCTCGATCTTGTTTGCTCCTACAACGATCTGACCACTCTCTCCGTTGTACAGTGCCCGCAGCTGCTCTATGTAGACTGCTCCTACAACGATCTCGAGAGCCTCAATCTTTCCAACCAGACATTCCTACAGCGTCTGATATGCAACAACAATCAGCTGCTCACGCTGGATGTATCCTTCGACCAAAACCTGACTTACGTGAACTGCCGCTACAACAACATCGTGACGTTCATGAACCAGGCTTGCCCCTCGCTCCGCATGATTGCCGGCGAGTACAACTGGTAATTCTTTCAGCAAATCTAAATATCCCGACAGTGCCCGGTCCGCAAGACCGGGCACTTATTATTTGTGGGTTGAAGAAAGCCTATAAAATTGATTTGTGTAATAAAAAAATAAGATGTATATTTGCATCAGCACCGGGACCAAGGAAGTTCCTTTTTACACTGATAGTATTTTTACTTCCCGTCGGGTGCTTTTTTTATGGACTATACAAGAGAATTCCTTCCTGTCTTTAACGCAGTTGTGCGAACCGGACACGACCGCATGCTGTCTCCTGCCAAGGTAAATGAAGTTGCGGTTCGCATGGGATATTACTTCGAGCCGGCGGCCTGTACTGAAGAGGCATTGCTTGCACTTCAAGGCCTTGAAGTGAACTATAACAGCACGTTCTATAAAGACGTGGAAGACGTTTTGAAGCGAAGCCGGTTCGACCAGTTTTTGGATCAGCTTGCACATTATGCAAGCACGTATGGAACGGATTTTTCCGCTCCCGTCTTTACTCAGAATCCCACGCCGGCTGCCATGTTGTACAAAAATCTCACTCTTGTCCGTGCTGTCAGTCCCCGTGAGATGTTCGATATGTGCGTTGAGTTGTTACATGGCCCCGCATTGAAAAACGCGACCTTGCAGGCAGTGTGCTTTTATATCAGCGACTATATTCTGCACTCGAAAGATCCGGAAATTGAGAAGTGCTTTAATATCAAAGATATTCCGAATAAGGAAGCGAGGAGTGCCCTTTATGCAGCAACAAAAATGCTTCCGGACGATCCTTTGGATTTTCTAAGGCTTGCAGTATATGCCGTGACCGGAAATGGTTTGATTATCAACTCTCCGGAGTTGCTTCGGACTCTTTCAGCCAATGCGGGTAAGTCCGAACTGTGTATCTTCCTTTTTGCAGGAGAACTATCCAGGGAGCTTACAGAAGGACTTGCGAGTATTTTTTATCGCTTTAAGCATATATTCGTAGCCTTGAAGCAGGGATTCCGAGACGCGAAAGATAAGGAACTTTCTAAAAGGGCCGTGAGCTATATAAACTATCTTCGGCGTCTGGCTCCGCGCTATAAGAAGCCTTTTAGGGCCGATATCCTTTCAGCCCTGACGGCATGCAAATGGAGCGACGACGAAGTGATAGAAGCTGCACGGGATGAACGTTCAACATTCCGTCTTGTACGATGTTTGGGCTATTTGCGTATGCACGTGGCTGAAACTGACTCTGCTCTATTCCTCATCCGCAACGGAAAGGCGTATGTGCGGGATGATTATAAAACGTCCATGGATACGGAACAGGCATATCGCCTGGCAGCAATTATCGAGAAAGAGATCGTGGATCGCCTTCGCAGAAATGTCGAGGGGAAATGGGTGCTGTTTTCTGATAAGATTGACCTTGCCGCTCCTACATCTGAGAAGAATTTTGTAGGCAATGTGCCTTTCATGAGCTCGCTCCGGATGGGAGAATCCTGTTTCATGGGAATATATTGGCGCGAAGAGTGGGGGGCACAAGACTTCGATCTTTCCGCTGTTTTCAGCGAGGGAAATAAGAAAATAGGATGGAACGAGGATTATGTTTCTTCCGGTGAAACGGTGGTTTACTCCGGAGATATGACGAGCGCGGATCCTGAAGCATCGGAGATAATATATTTCCGTAGGGACGTCCCGTCCGGGATGATATACGTAAACAGATTCCATGGGGAGGAAGGTGCGACATACAGGCTATTCTTCGGCGCAGGGGAGATTCATGAATCCGATGGAAGTGATGTGCAGAAGGAGTTGTATTCGGGTATGAATTACGGTGTGCGCGTTATGGATATCGTGCTTGAGGCCGATATGATTTCTGATTGTGCCGAACAACTTACGGGTTTTATCAGAGACGGGCGATTCTATTTTATGGCTCTTTCCACCGGTCGTGGACCCGTGAGCCGAGGCAAGAATTTCCGGGTTGACAGAGCTCTTGATTTCAGAAGTTACTCGGCCATAGACCTGAAAGAACTATTACTTAAGGCCGGGGTGGTGGAGCAGACTGATGCCGAAGGTCATGTTGATATTGATTTAAGGCCAAGGGCTTTGAACAGAACGACTCTCATAAACCTTTTTAAGTAAGAAGTACAATTACAATAAAACACGTAGATATGCAGATAACGCAAGCCAAATATGTGACGAGCAGCCCGAGTGTAGAGAAATGCCCGGGCGGCGCGCCTCGTCATGAATATGCCTTCATAGGGCGTTCGAACGTGGGTAAGTCGTCGCTTATAAATATGCTTACCGGACAAAAAGCCCTGGCTATGACCTCTTCAAAGCCTGGTAAGACCATGCTCATAAACTATTTCCTGATAAATGACTCATGGTGGATAGTCGATCTGCCCGGATATGGATATGCCGCCCGAAGCAAGGCCGATAGAGAACGGCTCGAGAAGATGATAAAAGGCTATATCGGAGGGCGCAAGGAGATGACCAACCTGTTTGTGCTGATAGACTCCAGACACAAGCCGCAAAAGATAGATCTCGAGTTCATGGATTGGTTGGGCGAGAACGGCATCCCGTTCAGTATTGTTTTCACCAAGCTTGACAAGCTCACTTCAGGAGCGGCAAAAAAACTGACATCGGACTATCTTACGGCGCTTTTGGAGCGTTGGGAGGAGCTTCCGCCTGTATTCCGCACATCGAGTGAGGACAAGCGTGGACGCGACGCGATTCTGAACTACATTGAGGAAATGAATCAACTCCTATTGGCCCAAGACACAGTAGACGAAACGGATAATAATATTTCGTAATTTTTTCCGGTCCGAGTAATCCGGTTTTGCGAGAAAATTATTATCTTTGTGTGCCGAAAAATGAGCGGCGTGTTTGCGCGCGTGCTTAAACTCGGCACGGTTAAGCCAACATTATATACATTCCTACCATAAACAGATGAAAAAAAGCGCATTGCAAAAAGCTCGTGCAGCATATCAGCCCAAACTTCCTATTGTGCTGACAGCTCCCGTAAAGGCCGTTGAAGGCCGTCCCACGGAATCGGTAGCCGACCAAGAGGCCATCCGCGCCCTCTTCCCCAACACTTACGGTCTTCCCGAACTCCGTTTTGAAAAGAATACGGCACCCGTTCCCGGTAAGCCCGTCAACGTAGGTGTGATTCTTTCCGGCGGTCAGGCTCCCGGTGGTCACAACGTGATTTCCGGTCTGTTCGACGGAATTAAGAAGATTCATCGCGACAGTCGTCTTTTCGGCTTCCTGATGGGCCCCGGCGGTCTCGTGGACCACAATTATATCGAGCTTACCGCTCCGATTATCGATGAATACCGCAACACCGGCGGTTTCGACATCATCGGTTCCGGCCGTACGAAACTGGAGAAGAAGGATCAGTTCGACAAGGGTCTTGAAATTTGCCGCGAGCTTGGCATCACCGCTCTCGTGATTATCGGTGGTGACGACTCCAACACCAATGCAGCTATCCTTGCTGAATACTACAAGAGCATCAATGCCGGTGTGCAGGTGATCGGTTGCCCCAAGACCATCGACGGTGACCTCAAGAATGACCTCATCGAAACATCTTTCGGTTTTGACACGGCCACGAAGGTTTACTCCGAGGTTATCGGCAACATCCAGCGCGACTGCAACTCCGCCAAGAAGTACTGGCATTTCATCAAGCTGATGGGTCGTTCCGCCAGCCATATCGCACTTGAGTGTGCACTGCAGACACAGCCCAACATCTGCATTATTTCCGAAGAAGTCGAGGCAAAGAATATGAGCCTCAAGGATATCGTGAAATATATCGGCGATATCGTTACGGCCCGTGCAGCAGAAGGCAACAACTTCGGTACGGTTCTTGTTCCCGAGGGTCTTATCGAATTCATTCCCGAGTTCAAGAAGCTTATTGCCGAGCTTAACGAACTTCTCGGCGCTCATAAGGAAGAAGTCAAGGGTATGAATGAGGAACAGCTCACAGCGTTTATCCTCGACAACCTCAACGCCGACAACGTGGCCGCCCTCAATTCGCTTCCCGCCGCTGTTGCACGTCAGCTGATGCTTGACCGTGACCCCCATGGTAACGTACAGGTGTCGCTGATCGAAACAGAAAAGCTTCTTAGCGAGATGGTACGCAACTATCTCGCAGAAAACGAAGCCTTCAAGGCCGCCAAGGGTAAGTTCTCGGCCCTACATCACTTCTTCGGTTATGAAGGTCGTTGCGCCGATCCGTCGAACTTCGATGCTGACTACTGCTACTCGCTGGGCTACAACGCAGCTGCTCTCATTAATGCGGGTGTGACAGGCTACATGTCGTCGATCCGCAACCTCGTGAAGCCTGCCGTGCAATGGATTGCCGGTGGCATACCCATCACGATGATGATGAACATGGAGCGCCGAAATGCAGAGGACAAGCCTGTGATCCAGAAGGCCCTCGTCCGTCTTGATGGCAAACCCTTCATGAAGTTTGCATCGCAGCGTGAAGACTGGGCACAGAACACATGCTACATCTATCCCGGTCCTATCCAGTACTTCGGTCCGGCAGAGGTTTGCGACCAGCCCTCGCTGACGCTCAAGTACGAACACTCATAAATCCCGAATCACAGCTTGCAGAGGCCGGCCCGGGAGAGCGATATTGCTCTTGGTCGGCCTCTTCTTTTGTCAATCAGTAAAATAGCATACAGGAGTTTTTATGGGTCGTATAGACCAGGAAACGGTAAATAAGATTCTTGACACTGCCGACATCGTGGAGGTGGTGAGCGATTTCGTGAAGTTGCGCCGTTCGGGTGCCAACTACAAAGGCTTATGTCCTTTCCACAACGAGCGCACACCATCGTTCTCTGTAAACAAGGCAAGAAATATCTGCAAATGCTTCAGTTGCGGTAAAGGCGGCTCGCCGGTCAACTTCATAATGGAGCATGAGCAGATGACATATGTCGAGGCATTGCGCTGGTTGGCAAGAAAATATAATATCGAGGTAGTAGAGCATGACGTTTCGGAGGCAGACAAGGAGGCAGCATCCGCCCGCGAGTCCATGTTTGCCGTGAATGAATTCGCGCTCAAGCATTTTGAACACAACCTTACCGAGACGGCTGAAGGGCAGTCTATTGCTCTGTCGTATTTCCGTAAGCGCGGAATAAATGACGCCATGGTGAAGCGTTTTCATCTTGGCTATTCCGTGGAGAAGTCCAACGACCTTTACAACACTGCACGGGAGAAGGGATTCAGCGAACAATCGCTGGTTGATACGGGATTATGCGTGCGGAGCGACAGAGGAGACTGTTACGACCGGTTCCGTACGAGGGTGATTTTTCCGATTCATACCGTTTCCGGGCGCACAGTCGGATTCGGGGGGCGAACCATGCGTGGCGACAAGCAGGTGGCCAAGTATGTGAATTCGCCTGAATCTATAATATATTCCAAGAAAAAAGAGATTTACGGGCTCTACCAGGCCAAAAGTGCCATCGCCAAGAAGGATAAGGCAATTATGGTGGAGGGCTACATGGATGTGATTTCCATGCATCAGGCCGGTGTGGAGAATGTGGTGGCATCGTCGGGTACGTCGCTAACGCAGGAACAGATCAGAGCTCTGATGCGTTTTACCCGAAACATCACCGTGATATACGACTCCGATGCAGCCGGTATTAAAGCCTCGCTCAGGGGAATAAGTCTGATACTTGCGGAGGGTCTGAACGTGAAGGCACTGCTCTTGCCCGAGGGAGATGACCCGGATAGTTTTGCACGGAGCCATTCCTCGACGGAGGTTGAGGAGTATCTGAAGACACATGAGCAGGATATTATCGCGTTTATGACTGATATCCTGATGCGAGATGTAGCCCCCAACGATCCGACTGCGCGGGCCAAGGTGATCAATACTATTTTGCAGACCGTGGCAATGGTAGATGATCAGATAACCCGGATGAGTTATGTGGCACAGTGTGCAAGGACATTCGGGATGAGCGAGGATGTGATTGCGTTGCAGCTGAAGAAATTTGTTGCTACACGGCTTGAGACCATAGAGCGCGAGGCAGCACGAGCACGTGCGCAAGAAAGTATCCGCCCCCTGATGGAAGAAGAAACGAAGCAGGGTGGGTCGGACAGCACGCCGGACCCGGCGGTGGTTGAGGCTGCCGCAAAAGCTGTGGTGAGCTCAGGTGGCCTTCCTGCTGACAAAAGCTTGCTTCCGTACGAAAAGATGATTCTACGGTATGCCGTGAGATACGGACTGCTTGAGGTTGCGACTTCGGCCACAGATGGCTCGATGGGTGCACTAAGCGTAGCGGGCTTGATTGTCAGCGAGCTTGGGCGTGCAGGGTTGGAGTTCACGGATACGACGGTGAAACGGACATTCGAAAAGATCGTGGAGATAGCAAACGGTGAAGCTTTTCCGCTGGAGCACGAGGAAGAGTACCAGCGACTTTTGGCAGTCCGGGAGGCAGCATATATCGAGGGGGTTGAAAAAATCCGTCTGTCAGCTGAGAACGTCAGCGAAATCGAAAAGGCTGAGACAGCTCTGACGGCAAAACTGGACGGCGATCTATGGGATAGCCTTGATCAGTTTGACATGGAATATCTTCAGAGACAATTATGTTCGTCGCCGGACGATGCAATTCGTCTGCTTGCCACAGACTTAGCGTGTGAGAAATATACGCTAAGCAAGATCCACACCAAGTACGCGCAGCTGGAGACAGAACAGGAGCAGTTGACGATGCTTGTGCCCCGTGCCGTGCACGAGTATCATGCCGCAGTTCTTTCAAAAGAACTGGCAAGGCTTCAAGGGCGGCTTAGGGATGCCGTTGCGGGCGATTCCAGCGAGAAAATGGAAGATCTGCTTGTGGAGATAGCCTCGATGCAGAAACTGCATAACGAGCTTGCCCGCAGCAATGGGGAGAGAATAATTTTACCCAAAAACAGGTGAGAGATGGATATATCGCAGCATGAGGAAGGCATG
>CAMWNH010000053.1 GCA_947175605.1 uncultured Porphyromonadaceae bacterium | reverse complement strand
AGGATGCCGTTAAGACGTTCAATTTCTTCAAGGTCCAAAACATCTTCATTTGAAGAATCCGGGATATCATCATCTATTTTGGAAAGCGGTCGGATATTTCCACAAGTGAGATAAAAATCTTTACAGAGATTGTAGACAATACGGAACAAATACATCTTTATACTGTCTCGCCTAATTTTAGAAAGGTCAGTCTCTAAAATTCTTCTGACAGCTTCATACACGACATCCTCCGCATCTGACTTACTGCCTACACGTATCGATGCGAAACGGACAAGGTAATCGAGATTATTCTGAATCACATCACCAAGCATTTGCCTTGTTCGTATATCAAGTGGTTTTTTCACGTTTTTATCTTTGGTCTCTACTATAAAGACTGAAAACATTCCAAATAGACGAAATTAAAGTGTTAAAAAACAAAAAAACAGTGTTTCTTAGTTGAGAGTAAAGGTTTGAATAGGAATATTCCAGACATCGATTTACTAACGGGTTTCTGTCTGTTGCGGTCTTTTTGCGATCTGATTTCGGCCCTGAAACGAAAGGATTAGATACAAAAAACCTCGGAACTACTTGATAGTCCGAGGTTTGACTTCTTTTGTCCGAAGAAGTTCGGTAGTACATAGTGGAGCTGGAGGGACTTGAACCCTCGTCCAAACGTGGAATCAATGAGCTTTCTACGTGCTTAGTTTCAAGTTGATTTTCGGATTGAGGCCGGCCTGAAACTACCTACCGCAATCTTATCCTCAAAAACTTCGGGAATCTGTCGAGGCTCCGGATTCCCTATTTCCGATATTCCTGCACCGCCTGATCGACCTGTCTCGGAAAAAGGACTGTCGGGCGATGTCTTGTCGCTGCAACTATTGCGGCGATTAAGCTGATCTACTGTGCTTCAATCAAGCAGCAAGAGCGTAGTTGTTTTCGCCATTTAAAATTGATCGCAGCCTGATATTAAAGAGCATAGGCTACAAAGCTCTGCACGCTTACACACCGCTTCTGCACGCTGTCAAAGCCAGTCAGCCCCGGTTGTAATTGGATGCAAAGATATAATATTCAGAGAGAAAGTGCAAATATTTTGCATTAATTAACACATGTGGTATAATATTTGCCTATATCGTCTTGTTTAATTGTTAAAATGCTAAAGATTGCGAAGATTTGGATCGGAAGTCGAGATTAATTCGTAACTTTACATCTCCAAACGTACAAGGGTTTTAAAAAACTAAGGTGAAAATATTCGATAAGTTATTCTCAAACAACGGGATGCGCTCCATCCCTCTCTATCTTGCTGTTGCTCCGGTGGTGCTTCTGCTCGGTATTTTTGTTATAGTTCTTGTTGTGTCTGGTGCAGACAGCATTTCGCCCTGGAGCTCACCGGCTCTGCTTATTTCGTCGGCTTCGGCACTTGTTATAGCCCGCTTGCATGGTTCGCTTACCCGACGCGGGCTGCGTGTTGGGTTTGCAAGAAGTGCCAGCCAACTGCTTCCGGCCATTGTGATGCTTGTGTTTATTTCCACTGTAGCAACGACATGGATGCTTTCGGGTGTTGTTCCTACGCTGATGGATTATGGAATCCGCGTTCTTAATCCTCGCATGTTTCTGATTGTTGCCTGTGGAGTGTGTTCGCTTGTGGCTGTTCTCACAGGCAGTTCGTGGAGCACGATCGCCACGATCGGTCTTGCATTCATGGGAATTGGCACGGTGCTCGGTTTTTCCCCCGCATGGATTGCAGGAGCTGTGATTTCGGGTGCATATTTTGGCGATAAAGTTTCGCCATTAAGCGACACAACGGTTCTTGCATCATCGGCTTGCGGAGTGAATATTTTCAAGCACATACGCTATATGATGCTTACATCCGTGCCTGCAATGCTTGTGGCTATGGCTGTCTATGGGTTGGTGGGACTTACAGTTCACACTCCCACAGAAGTTGAATCGATGGACATTCTCTCGCATCTCGAACAGACGTTCAACATATCGGCTTGGACTCTTCTGATACCTGTGATTACGGTGCTGTTGATTGTGATGCGTGTGAACACCACGCTTACACTGGCATTAAGCTCTCTTATGGGATGTGTGGGCATTTTCGTTTTCCAACCGGGGCTTGCTGCTGAACTTGTAGGGCAAGCTGACGGGTCTACGATGAAGGCTATCGGCCACTTTTTATGGACGTCTACGGATTTTAATACCGGATACGGGCTGCTTGACTCGCTTGTCGGTACTTCCGGCATCATGGGTATGCTTTCGACAATCTTTCTCGTGCTGTCGGCAATGGTATTTGGCATGGTCATGATCGGAACCGGTATGCTTGCGTCCATCACAAAGGCAATTACGAGCCGCTTACAGCGTCGTTTCCCGATCATTGCCACAACGGTAGGGAGCGGATTGTTTCTGAACAGTTGTACTGCTGATCAATATCTGTCGCTGATCATTGGCGGAAATATGTTCCGGGATGCTTACCGTCGTACGGGTATGGAGCCTCGTCTACTTAGCCGTACGTTGGAAGATTCGGTTTCGGTGACTTCTGTACTTATTCCCTGGAACTCATGCGGTGTGACTCACAGCGCCGTGCTGGGTGTAGCGACTGTGGTGTACTTCCCATTCTGCATATTCAATTATATGTCGCCTGTGATGACGCTTATAATGGCTTATACGGGTTTGGGAATTCGCAAGCCAATCCGTCGGCTTAGCGCAACATCCGTGCAAGCATGAGCAAAGCGGACGTAGATGCGTGATTGATTACACGCTCGCGTTTGCCTGCAAAATGGAAGCATTCGGCGTGAAGCACAATCCTGTCCGTGTCGCAGTCCTTATAGCCGGCCGCAATCCATACCGTTCCAACCGGCTTTCCCGGCACAGCTCCTCCTGGGCCTGCAATACCTGATGTTGCTACAGCCGCATCAGCTCCTGTGGCTTTCATCGCTCCAAGCACCATAGTTTTGACAACAGGTTCGCTGACAACGCCGAAGTTTTCAATGTCCCGGATATCAACTCCGAGAACGTTTTGTTTGACTTCGTTTGCATAGCTTACGATGGAGCCGAGATAAGAATCCGAGCATCCGGGGACGAGAGTTACAAGATGGGCGATGTTACCTCCGGTACAGCTTTCTGCAGTAGCGAGTTTCAGCCCATGCCGGCGGAGGGCATTCAGCAATATTTCGGCAGCTCCGGCATCACCTTCAAAGATCAGGTAATCTCCGAGACGGACTTTTAGATCATTATACGCTTTGTCGAACTGAAAATGAAGTATTTCCTGATTGAAGCCCCGTCCATCGAGACGAAGACGAAGCAGCCCCGGAGTAGGGAGGTAAGCCATATGGATGCCCTCGGGCAGATTGTTCTCAAAGTCCTCAAGGTGCATGGCAAGACCTGATTCGCTAATTCCACAGGCCATCAGTGTGGCACGCTTGAAATAGATGTCCGGAGTGAACCGTGTGCGTATTCTTTCGGTGAGAACTCCATCTGCGAGTATGCCCTCAGTTTCGAACGGTACGCCCGGCAAGGACACGAGGACCTTGCCATTCTTTTCGAACCACATGCAAGGTGCTGTTCCATATCTATTCGGTATGACAGAACAGGAAGATGGCACCATGGCCTGCGAGAGCGTCAGCGGGTTCATCGGAATATTCCTCTGCTCGAATATGCGAATAACATTCGCTTTGACTTCAGGGTCCTCAATGAGAGAGCCACCGAATATCTCCATCAAAACGCCTTTTGTGATATCGTCTTTAGTGGGACCGAGACCACCCGTGCACACTACGAGTTCACTTTCAGCCAGAGCATCCGCAACGGCACGTCGAATGTCCTGCGCTGAATCGTCGACGGTACGGATAGATATAGTTTCCCAGCCAAGGGCAGATAATGCGCGTGAGATGGCTCCTGAATTGGTGTCGTTAACCTGTCCGAGCAGAATTTCAGCTCCGATGATGATGATGGAAAGTTTCATAACAAAAGAGTTTCAGACCGTAACGCGGGCGTAGGGTACGGCGGAGTAGGGACAGAAGTCGCCTTCGAGATATTTGAAGTATCCTGCGATTGCCACCATAGCGGCATTATCCGTCGTGAACTTACGCTGCGGGATGAATGCTTTCAGGCCATGGCGCCTGCAATAATTTTCGACGGCAGCGCGAACACCGGAATTGGCGGAAACACCGCCTCCGATAGCAACCGTACGTATGCCGGTGACTTTAACCGCTTTATCGAGTTTGTCGAGTAGAATTTCGATGATCGTAGTCTGCAGGGAGGCTGCAAGATCAGCTCTGTTATTTTCAACAAAGTCAGGATCGGCCTTTACGCCGTCGCGTACAGTGTAGAGAAAAGAGGTCTTGAGTCCGCTGAAGCTATAGTCGAGGCCAGGAATGTGAGGCTTCGCGAAGTGGAACGCTTTGGGATTGCCTTGCGCAGCGAGGCGGTCAACGTGTGGGCCACCGGGGTAGGGAAGTCCCATAACCTTGGCGCATTTATCGAAAGCTTCGCCTGCAGCATCATCAATAGTCTGCCCCAGGACTTCCATTTCCGAGGGGCTTTTCACAACAATAAGCTGTGAGTTTCCGCCAGAAATCAGAAGGCATAAATACGGAAATTCGGGAACCTCATCGGCCTCATTCTCACACACGAAATGACTAAGGACATGACCATGAAGATGGTTAACGTCCACAATGGGAATGCGCAGACCCAAGGACAGTCCTTTGGCAAAACTTGTGCCTACAAGCAGCGAACCGATAAGGCCCGGACCACGGGTGAAAGCGATTGCTGAAAGCTCCGATTTGTCGATGCCCGCACGCTTCAAGGCTGCATCCACAACGGGGACTATATTCTGCTGGTGTGCACGTGAGGCCAGCTCGGGCACAACGCCACCAAACTCCTCATGCACCTGCTGACTTGCAATGACATTGCTTAGAAGAATTCCATCGCGGATGACAGCAGCGGACGTGTCATCGCAGGAGGATTCGATGCCGAGAATTACAGCCATCAGAAGACGTAGGCTAAACCGGCGGCTAATGTAGCTCCGGGATAAGTTTTGACCAATGTATATTTTGCTTCGAGGAAAACTTTCAAAGTCGGCGTGCAGCGTATTTCAAAGCCGGCTCCGGCGTTAGCGCCGAAACGGTTCACGTGGTTACTGACATCCTTTTTAGAGCCTTCCTGAACATGGTGTCTGTTCCAACTTGTGAAGTCAAGACCCAATATTGGATAAAAGGCCATTCGATCGGATTCCAGCTGCAAAGGGAACTGCATATCAATATCGACCATGAGGGCATCCAGATTCTTATGACGGAATACAATCGAGGCTTCAGGCGCAATGCGAACATGGCGGCTGAATGAATATTGGAACATCAGACCACCTAAGGCAGATGAGTTGCGTGAAACGAAACCGACTCTCGGACCGAAGCTTTTTTCGCCACGGGTGTAGGGATTTCGCGCATGACCTGCGACACACGTCGATAAGAGAAGAATTGAAGCGACCGCAATCCGTCGGCAGAGGAGAGATGGTGTCATCGTAACGGGTGAAAGACGTTTTAGAAGGCAGTGCAATCAACTTTGCTTGTTGAGAGCGTCTTCTATGGTTTTGAAGATATCCTCGACAGAGCCGTTGCCGTCGATAGGCACATACTTGCCCTGTTTTTTATAATAGTCGCGCAGGGGTGCCGTGCGCTGATGATAGACGTTCAAGCGTTCTTTGATAGTGTCGATATTGTCATCGGCACGTCCGCTTTCCAGACCACGCTGAATCATACGTTTCACCAGTTCATCTTCGTCCACTTCGAGTCCAACCACGGCGTGAATACCCGCGTTATGTTCGTCAAGGAGTTTCTCAAGTGCAATGGCTTGCGGGATAGTACGCGGAAAACCGTCGAAAATAACACCATTGGCAGTCTTGTCCTGCTTTTCCTCGAGCTCATGAGCCAGCACCCGAATCATAAGGTCATCGGGAATAAGATGTCCTTTGGAGATGTAGCCATCGGCAATTTTACCAAGTTCAGTTCCGCGTGCAATATGATCGCGAAGCAGTTCGCCCGTGGAAATGTGATGCAAACCGAAGCGTTCGATAAGACGTTCGCTCTGGGTGCCCTTGCCGCAGCCCGGAGCACCGAAAATGACTAAGTTCATCATTCGTGTTTCAATCTTCTTTCAGCACGTATATGTCCTTGAGGTTGCGTGCTTTGCCATTAAGGTCGAGGCCATATCCGATAATGAATTTCGTGGGAATCTCAAATCCTACGTAGTCAGGATTGACGGGCTTCTGCAATGCATCGGGCTTGAAGAGCAGAGTAGCAATGCGGACATCGGCAGGCTCTTGCTGCTTCAAGTCGTTGACGAGGTTGTGAATGGTATTGCCCGTGTCCACAATATCTTCAACGATGATGACTGTGCGGTCCTTGAGATTTTCGCCCAGGCCAAGAACTTGTTTCACCTTACCGGTGGAACCCATACCTTCGTAGCTTTTCAGACGGATGAAAGAAATTTCAGCGTCCATGCCTTCGACCGCCCGGAAAAGGTCGCTGGCGAAAGCGAAGGCACCATTGAGCACGCAAAGGAAGAGCGGATTCTTGCCTTTACAATCGTCCATGATCTGACGGCCGAGCTCCTGAACGCGCTCCATTATCTTGTCGCTTGTAATGTATGGTTCGAAGGTCAGACCTTCGTATACTACTTCTTTCATTCCGTTTGCTAATTGGAATTGCTGTTATTGGAAATTTTCTGCAAAATTAATCCTTTTTTTTCAGATACGCAATATCGCTCCAAGCAATAATATTGGTGGATTTTGGAAAATTATTTGTAGATTTGTAATACAATGTATATAGCTATCGATCTTAAATCGTTCTACGCGTCGGTGGAGTGTATCATGCGAGGGCTTAACCCGCTGGATACCTGCCTCGTCGTGGCCGATGCAAGCCGTACGGAAAAGACAATCTGCCTTGCCGTGTCTCCGGCTCTGAAGGCATTCGGTCTGCCGGGGCGTCCGCGTTTGTTCGAAGTCGTGCAGCGCGTGGGGGAAATCAATCTGCGGCGCGGTCGCCTCGGAACGTCCACCTCCGCAGCAGAGCTTGCGGCGGATCCATCGCTGGCGGTAGACTACATCGCCGCTCCGCCGCGCATGAAGCTTTATGTGGATTTTTCTACGCGTATCTTCGAGGTATATCTGCGATTTATAGCGCCGGAGGATATTCACGTTTATTCCATCGACGAAGTCTTTATTGATGCTACGAGCTATATCAAGACTTATGGCATCTCGGCCCACGAACTTGCCATGCGCATGATCCGAGAAGTGCTTCGGGATACAGGTATCACGGCTACGGCCGGGATCGGTACCAATATGTATCTGGCAAAGGTTGCGATGGATATCGTGGCGAAGAAGATGCCTCCGGATGTTGACGGCGTACGCATAGCCGAACTTGACGAACAGGCATACAGGCGCGAGCTGTGGTCGCATCGACCTTTGCGCGATTTCTGGCGAGTGGGGCGCGGAATAGCCGAGCGTCTTGAGCTTGCCGGAATGGAAACGATGGGAGATGTGGCCCGCCGTTCCCTTGAGGACGAAGATTGGTTTTTCCGTGAGTTCGGTGTAAACGCGGAACTGCTCATCGACCACGCGTGGGGCTATGAACCCGTGACGATGCGCGATGTAAAGACATATACACCGGAGACACATTCCATATCTTCCGGCCAGGTGCTTACCGAGCCATATACAAATGAGCGAGCTGCTGTCGTGGTCAGAGAGATGGCGGAGGAAGTGGCCCTTGAACTGGTGGAAAAGAGATTGCTGACAGATCAGATTGTGCTGACTGTGGGGTATGACGTAGAGAACGCGAAGCGACAGACTGGCTACGACGGACGTATGAAGAAAGATTTCTACGGACGTAAGGTTCCCGTGCATGCGCATGGCACAAGCAATCTGGACGAGGCTACCTCATCCGCAATGATCATCGGTGAGGCTGTGTCGAATCTGTTTGACAATATTACCGATTCTCGTTTATTGATCAGGAGACTAACGCTGTCGATAAACAGACTGATGCGTGAAAGCGACAAATCATCGGCTGCGAAATCGGTACAGCTTGAACTGTTTACCGACCCGGAGGAACAGCAACGCAAGCTTAAAGAGCGGCAGAAGGCTCTCGAAGCTGAGCGTAGGCGACAGGAAGCAATTCTGAAACTGCGAAAACAATTCGGAAAAAATGTTGTGCTCAAAGGTCTAAATTTCGCCGATGGAGCAACACAGATTGACAGGAACGGTCGTATAGGAGGTCACAAGGCATGAGCGAGGACAGGTATGAAGATATTATGGGGCACCAATACAAGGGCGTTGTGAATCACGACCGAATGTCGCTTTCCGCACGCGGAGCGCAGTTCGCGCCTTTTGCGGCCCTAACGGGACATGATGCAGCAATACGCGAGACTGCGAGGCTTACGGACATGCGTATGGAGCAGTCTGAGGATGTCTTGAAAGAGCTGCAGGAAAAATTTTTCAGACTTCTCCCTGAAGGCCGGGGAGCGGCTGTACTCACATATTTCCGACGAGATATGATAAAGGCCGGAGGAGAGTATGTATCGGAAAGCGTTGTAGTAAAAAAGGTGGATGACGTGTGCCGCGAGTTTATCTTGAGAGACGGCCGGAGCATATCCTTTGATGATATTCTGGATATAACGGATGCATAATAGAATGGCCCGCTTCGCACACTACGAAGCGGGCCGTCCCATTAATTAAGTCAGGATTGTTTACCAGATGACCACGCGTTCTTCAACGGGACGATACATCTTATCGCCTTCCTTGATGCCAAAGGCCGTGAAGAAGGGCTCGAGATTACGGAGCGAAGCATTCACACGCCAGCGGCCGAGGCTGTGGGGGTCGGTTTGCGTGCGCTGAAGGATTTCTGCATCGCGGATATTGCCGGCCCATACATTGGCGTAGGAAAGGTAGAAGCGCTGATCGCCGTTAAAACCTTCCTCAACAGCATCTTCCTTATCGCCAAGTGCATTGTGATAGGCTGTGTATGCAACACGCAGACCACCTTGGTCGGCAATGTTCTCGCCAAGAGTGAGACGACCGTTGGCATGTGTGCCGGGCAGAACTTCGATTTCATCAAATTGGGCGACGAGTTTGTCGGCCAGACTTTCAAAAGCCTTGGCATCTTCTTCCGTCCACCAGTCGGCAAAGTTGCCGTCCTTGTCGAACTGACGGCCCTGATCATCGAATCCGTGAGTCATTTCATGACCGATGACTACGCCGATCGCACCGTAGTTTTCGGCATCAGTAGCGTCGGGGTTGAAGTAGGGCGCCTGAAGAATGCCGGCGGGGAAGCAAATTTCGTTGGTACCGGGATTGTAATATGCATTCACGGTCTGCGGGCTCATGTACCAGCGATCGCGATCTACAGGTTTGCCATAGTCAGCAAGGTTGTAGCGGTTGTTGAACAGAATGGCTTCCTGAATATTTTCCCAGTATGTCTTTGATGGGTCGATGGTCAGGTCGGAGTAGTCGCGCCATTTGTCGGGGTAGCCAATTTTCACTGTGAAAGCGTCGAGCTTCTCATGAGCCTTTGCCTTTGTTGCATCGCTCATCCAGGTGAGAGAGTCGATGTGCTGGCCCAAGGCAATGCGGAGATTCTCCACGAGTTCTGTCATCTTCTGCTTGGAACTCGGGGGGAAGTATTTGGCAACATAGAGTTCACCAAGCGCTTCGCCAAGCATTCCATTGGGAACGCTAAGAGCACGCTTCCAACGGGGCTGTTGCTGCTCCACGCCACTAAGCACCTTGGAAAGCTCAAAACGAGCATTTACGAAATCATCGCTAAGATAGGGTGCAGCAGAAGCAATATAACCTGCGGTGAGGTAATCGCGAAGGCTCTCATCGCTGAGGTTGCCTATCATTTCGTTCACAGCCTCAAGATACTCGGGCTGGCCAACAATGACCGTGTCAACATCGGCCTCAAGACCCTGTGCCTTGAAATAGCTTGCCAGATCAATGTTGGGATATTTTGCTGCAATGTCTGCAACAGCCATGGGATTATAACCTCCGGCAACATCGCGAAGCTGGACGCGGGTTCTCTGCTTGCCTGCGAGAGCTGTCTCAACGGCCATAGTATTAGCTACGAGACGGTCGGCTTGCTCCTGATCCATTCCGGCAAGACCGGCGATGGTCTTAAGGTAGGTTTTATATGCCTCGCGAACAGCAAGATTGCGCTCGGAATCGTCGGTGTAGTAGTCGCGATCGCCAAGTCCGAGCCCGCTCTGGCTCCAGTACATTGCGTTTTTGTTCGAATCCTTGAGGTCGGCTTCAACACCTGTGGCGAAGAACGCATCGACACCGGGAAGCGTAGCCATAAGATTCATGAGACCGCTGCGGTCGGCAGTGGATATGCGTTCGATGCCGGCCTTGAGAGCCTTGGCGCCTTCTTCGTTGAGACGCACGCTATCCATGCCCATTGTGTAAAGGTCTGCAATCTTCTGGGCGTTTGTGCCGGGTTCGTTGTTCTGTGCGGTGAGGGTATTTATGAGCTCGCGCACCTGATCGCGGCTGCGTTCAGCCAGGAGATCGAAGGTGCCGAAACGCGAATACTCTGCCTTGAGGGGATTCGCTTTCATCCAGCCACCGCAGGCATACTCGTAGAAGTCAGCTCCGGGAGTAGCGGTAGTGTCGAGATTCGCCACATCAAAACCACGCGGAGAGTCGCTCTTGGCCTCGCTCTTTGTGCAGGAGGAGCATGCGCCGGCAATACCGGCAGCAGCCATAAGCAGGAGTGTGATTGATTTGTTCATGCTTTATAGAAATTTTGATGATATGTTGCGTTCAGTTGTCTACGGAGGATGCGAAACTGTCCAGTTCCATCTGAGCCAGCTCCCATACGCTCATTGCGTTTTCGAGATTCTTGTTGGCGGCAGCATGCTGCTCAAATACTTCAGGGGCGACTTCTCCGGCGGCAATACGAGCCTCCACGGCTTTGACCGCATCCTCTGCAGCGGCAACCCCGGCCTCGGCTTCCTCGACCTTTTTACGGGCACGGCGTATGGCTTTCTCCCGTTCGCGGGCCTCGGCATAGCTGAGCTGTGAGGTTTTTTGCGCAGGCTCGGGAGTAGGAATGCTCGCTGAGGCAGGCTTACGGTCCTTAGCCGTATCTTTACGCGGAGAAGGCGCGGGTTCGGAACGTTCGAGCTCGGAGAGCGAGGCAAGGCGTTTTCGTTCAAGAAAATCATAGATGCCACCGAGATTCTCCCGGACTGCTCCGCCTCCGAATTCATATACTTTTTCGACAAGACCATCGAGAAACTCACGATCGTGACTTACGACAATGACAGTGCCGTCGAAATCCTTGATAGCCTGTTTCAGGATATCTTTTGTTTTCATATCCAGATGGTTTGTCGGCTCATCGAGGATAAGGAGATTGACGGGTTCAAGCAAAAGCTTGATCATGGCCAGTCGGGTTTTCTCGCCACCGGACAGCACCTTCACCTTCTTGTCCGATGCTTCGCCACCAAACATAAAGGCTCCGAGAATATCGCGTATTTTTGTGCGTATATCTCCTACAGCCACGCGGTCGATTGTGTCAAAAACGCTTATTTCGCCGTCGAGCAACTGTGCCTGATTCTGAGCGAAATAGCCGATTTTCACGTTATGCCCTATTTTCAGAGAACCGGAAAAGGGAATCTCACCCATGATACACTTGACGAGTGTGGACTTGCCTTCGCCGTTTTTACCAACGAAGGCCACTTTCTCGCCACGGCGGATTGTGAATGTCGCATGGTCGAAAACCTGATGGTCGCCATAGGCTTTGCCTACGTTATCGGCTATAACGGGAAAGTCGCCGGAGCGTGGTGCGGGAGGAAACTTCAACGAAAGATGCGAATTGTCGACCTCGTCCACTTCGATTCGCTCGATTTTAGCGAGCTGTTTCATACGGCTCTGGACCTGCACGGCTTTTGTGGCCTTGTAGCGGAAACGCTCGATGAATTCCTCGGTGTCCTGAATCTGCTTCTGCTGATTGCGGAAGGCTCTCATCTGCTGCTCGATGCGCTCTTTGCGAAGTTCAACGAAGTGGCTGTAGTTTACGGCATAGTCGTAGATCTTGCCGAGGGAAATCTCTATGGTGCGGTTTGTGACGCGGTCGATGAAGGCACGGTCGTGACTCACAAGCACAACTGCCTTGGCTTTGGCTACGAGAAAGTTTTCAAGCCATTGGATGCTTTCGATGTCGAGATGGTTGGTGGGCTCGTCGAGAAGCAGCACGTCCGGCCTGCGGAGGAGAAGTTTGGCAAGTTCGATTCGCATTCGCCATCCTCCCGAGAATTCGGCTGTAGGGCGATTGAAGTCCGAACGGACGAAACCGAGACCAAGCAAGGTCTTCTCCATCTCGGCCTCGCAGTTTTCTGAGCCGAGGATCGCAATCTGCTCCGAGAGCTCACTGATACGTTCAATCAGGCGATGATATTCCTCGGATTCGTAGTCGGTGCGCTCGGCAAGCTCGGCGCTCATGGCATCCAGCCGGCTCTGCATGGCAGCAATGTGCGAAAAAGCTTTTCGCACTTCCTCAACGACCGTGAGAGTGTCCTCGATCTGCATCTGCTGCGGCAGATAGCCTATTGTGATGTCCGCGGGGGCACTGACATTTCCGCTCGTCGGTTGCTGCAGGCCGGCAATAATCTTGAGCATCGTAGATTTTCCCGCTCCGTTTTTGCCGACAAGTGCGATGCGGTCACGCGGGTTTATAACGTAGCTGATATTGTCGAACAGCGAACGCGCGCTGAATTCCACCGATAGTCCGTTTATCGAAATCATAGCTGCAAATTTACGAATTTTTTCTGAAACTTGTATTGCCGAACAGTGCGGAAAGACGCGCCGCAGACTTCGAAGAGTTCGAAAGCCTGCGGCGCAATGATGTTTTGTAGCGATTATATCGCGTGGGGAGTGGAAGGGTCTTATTCCTCCGCTATATGACTTGACTTAGGATTATCAATTTCCGGGGTTTCCGTACCCGGAATTTCTGATGATGAGCTATCGGCAGGGACGGCTTGTCCGGCGGCCGCGCGCGGTTTACGCGCAGGGCGCTGACGACTTTTGCGGTTTACGACAGTTGCGGTCTGCACAGCTTCAGCAACTTCAGACTGAGGGTCGGATGCAACAACCGGAACTTCTGCTTCTGGAGCTTTTTGTGTAGCTTTGTCAGCTTCGGAAGGCGTGTCGTTCTTCTCAGCGGCAACAGCCGGGGTCTTGGGTTTAGGACGTTGAGCAGGGCGCGGAGCTTTAGCGGGCTTGGCCTTCTTTGCATCACTTGCCGGATTTTCGAGGACATCTGCCTTTGCAGACTTTTCGGCTGTTTCGACCGGACCGGGCTGAACTGTCTTGTCGTTTTTTTCGACCTTACCCGATTTCTCAGGTCTCTCAGCCTTTTCATTCTTCTTTGGCTGCGGAGTCTGCTGATTTTGCTTAGGTTGTGGCTGAGCGGACTTTTCTTGCTTGCGTGCTTGCTCTTTGTCCTTCTTGGGCTTGGCCGGGAGAAGTTCGCGAGGCTGATCGATCAGTCGCGGCTGCTTGGCCGGCTTGGCTTTCTTTTCAGAAGGTTCGACAAATTCATCATCGCCACCGCGGGTGCGGGCTTTTTCGTGAGTCTTTGCAACGGATGACGAGTTCGAGTCTTTCTCGGAATGAAGCTGCATTTCATTTCCGTCCTTGTCGATCACACGATACTGGAGATAGGCCAGCGACTGGTCTGCCATAATCTTGAAGCAGCGTCCGAACTTGCGTCGCCATGAACCGTACAAGCTCGTGAACAGCCCCTTTTTAATATAGGCGTCGACATAGGGATGCACGTAGACGATGAAGTTGCGTTGTTCCAGATTATTTACAAGGAATTCAATTTTCTCCGCCAGTGTGTCGGTGAAAAGCAGGGATGGCTGTACTTCGCCTTTGCCGAAGCAGGAAGGACAGGTCTCGGTAGTAGTGATGTCAAGAGCCGGACGCACGCGCTGACGCGTGATCTGCATCAGCCCGAATTTACTCAGGGGCAGGATGTTGTGGCGAGCCCGGTCTTTGGACATCAGTTCTTTCATGTGGTCGTAGAGCTGCTGGCGATGTTCGCTTTTGGCCATGTCTATGAAATCGACCACGATGATTCCGCCCATGTCGCGGAGCCGCAACTGGCGTGCGATTTCTTCGCCTGCACGAAGATTCACCTCAAGAGCGTTGGACTCCTGGTCGGAGTCTGCTTTTGTGCGGTTGCCGGAGTTTACGTCGATTACGTGCAGAGCCTCGGTGTGTTCGATGATGATGTATGCGCCATTCTTGAAGGATACGGTTTTCCCGAACGACGATTTGATTTGCCTCGTGATGTTGAAGTGGTCGAATATAGGTTCACGCTTTTCGTAGAACTTTACGATATCCTTCTTGTCGGGGGCGATGAGGGTGACGTACTTGCTGATCTGTGCGAATGTCTCGCGATTGTTGACGTAGATGTTTTCGAAGGAAGGGTTGAAGATATCCCGAAGCATGCCCACCACGCGGCTTTCTTCTTCAAAGATAAGCGAGGGG
The DNA here is from genome assembly GCA_947175605.1 of uncultured Porphyromonadaceae bacterium. Lineage (GTDB taxonomy): Bacteria > Bacteroidota > Bacteroidia > Bacteroidales > Muribaculaceae > CAG-873. The sequence continues at coordinate 711 of CAMWNH010000053.1, read as the reverse complement.
CATGTGGCATTGCGGGCTTTCTCGACAGTCTCTTCCCAGCTCTGCACCAATGTGCGGAGTTCGTGATGGAGTTCTGCCGATCCCTTGCCTTCTGCAGAGGTGCGGATTATGACACCGAAATTACGCGGTTTGATGCTTTCGATGATTCGGCGAAGACGCAGCTTTTCTTCGCTCGATTTGATTTTCTGCGACACGGAAACCTTATCGCAGAAGGGCTGGAGCACCATAAAACGGCCGGTGAAGGCAATCTCGGTGGTGAGTCTCGGACCCTTGGATGAAATGGGCTCCTTAATTATCTGTACCATCAGCTCCCGTCCGGGGGCGAGAGTGTTGGTGATGGAGCCGTGCTTGTCGATGTCCGGAAGGAGCTTCATCTTCGAAACCGAAGGTAGAGAATTCTTACCGGATTTATCAAGCAGCTGGCGCATGAATTCCTCGTATGAGGAGAAATGTGCGCCTAAGTCAAGATAGTGGAGAAACGCATCCTTCTCATATCCCACGTTCACAAAGGCCGCGTTAAGGCCGGGCATCAGTTTTTTTACCTTTGCCAGATAGATGTCGCCTACAGCATAGGCGAGGTTACGCGATTCTTTCTGCATCGACACGAGGCGCGAGTCCTCGAGCAATGCAAACGACACCTCGTCAGCCTGCACATCGACAATAAGTTCGCTTTTCATGCTGTGGAGTGGTGTTGGGGGAAGGGTGGATAAG
>CAMWNH010000052.1 GCA_947175605.1 uncultured Porphyromonadaceae bacterium | reverse complement strand
ATCGTGTTCTCCTCGAAGGTGCCGGAGGCCTCATGGTACCCGTCACTGACGACATATTTACGATTGACTACATTCAAAGCCGCAAGCTCCCCGTAGTGCTTGTGACAAACGGCATTCTCGGCTCCATCAACCACACAATTCTTTCTATAGAAGCACTTGCAACAAGAGGGATAGAAATAGCTGCCGTGATATACAACCGGCACTTCGATCGGGACGAAATCATAGCCGATGATACACGCGGTTTCATCCGCAGATACCTTGCCCGACACTTCCCTGAAGCCGAATATCTGGAGATGCCCTCCTTGGAGCAATGACATCGGCTTAAAAAAAGTTAAGGAACAAACCACGTGGCTCTATTATTCGTAACTTTGTAAGAGCTATGTACACGAGTGATACTAAAACCAAAATAAGCATATCAAAGGAGGAGCTCTCGAAACTCCCTACGATGGTCTATCCGGCCGAAGTGACGGTCGTGGAAGATGCAGGCACGGCGCGTACGGCCTTGCGTGCGCTCAACCGTGAGCATATCGTAGGCTTCGATACGGAGACGCGTCCCACCTTCCGCAAGGGTCAGACCCATAACGTGGCCCTTCTGCAGCTTTCCACAAGGGAACGCTGCTTTCTTTTCCGTCTCAACAAGATAGGAATGAGCACGGAACTACGTGAATTCCTTGAAAATCCGGATATTACAAAAATAGGGCTTTCGGTCCATGACGACTTCAATGCGCTCCATCGCAGCTGTGAGGTTGATTGTCAGGGCTTCGTGGATCTTCAGAACTATGTGAAACCTTTTGGAATCAGCGACATATCGCTACAGAAGATATATGCGATCATCTTCGGCGAACGCATTTCCAAGTCACAGCGACTCACTAACTGGGAAGCCGATACCCTAAGCCCGGGCCAGCAGGCATACGCGGCTCTCGATGCATGGGCATGCCTCAAGATATACGATTATCTACGCGATGGAGACTTCCACCCCGAAGCATCACCCTACGCCAAAAGCCCGGAAACGGATACAAAATGAAGATACAACGCTCCACGCTTATTCCTCTGATTCTGCTTGTATATCTTGCAGTCATGGCCTGCATAGGATGGCCTGATTATGCTTCGGGGCGAACTTCGGCGCTGTTCTATTTCGGAGTAATCGCGATAACGCTGATAATTCTCGTGCTTCTGCATTTCAATCTCAAGCGTCGCGAGAATCTGCGCCGAGAGAGACTGGCCGATATGAATAAAAAACAACAAAACAACATATAAGATTATGAGCCACAACGCAATTCTTATCATCCTCGACGGTTGGGGCATAGGCAAACACGACCATGCCAACGCCATCTACTCCACTCCCACACCTTACTGGCATCATCTGCTTGATACTTATCCTCATTCGCAGCTTCAGGCAAGCGGTGAGTATGTAGGTCTTCCCGACGGCCAGATGGGCAACTCGGAAGTGGGCCATCTCAACATCGGCGCCGGCCGCATCGTATATCAGGATCTGGTGAAGATCAATAAGGCTATCGAGACCGGTTCGATCATGGATAATCCCGAGATCAAGAGCGCGTATGAGTACTGTCAGAAAACAGGCAAGGCCATGCACTTCATGGGTCTCACCAGCACGGGCGGTGTACACAGCTCGCTGGACCATCTTTTCGCTCTTTGCGATATAGCCAAGAAGTATGAGCTCGAGAAGGTATATCTTCACTGCTTTATGGACGGCCGCGATACGGATCCGCGCAGCGGCGCCGGCTTCCTCAAGCAAGTGCGCGAGCATTGCGAAAAGAGCGCAGGCGTGATCGCATCGGTTATCGGCCGTTTCTACGCCATGGATCGCGACAAGCGCTGGGAGCGTGTGAAAGTTGCCTATGACCTTCTTGTGAAAGGCGAAGGCGAACAGGCTACGGACATGGTCGCTGCCGTGGAAGAGAGTTACGCAAACGACGTGACCGATGAGTTCATCAAGCCCATCAACAATTCCACAGTAGACGGAACAATCAAGGACGGTGACTGCGTTATATTCTTCAACTACCGCAATGACCGTGCGAAGGAGCTCACTGAAGTTCTCACACAGAAGGATATGCCTGAGCAGGGTATGCATACGATTCCCGGTCTACAGTACTACTGCATGACGCCGTATGACGCATCGTTCAAGGGTGTTCATATCCTCTTTGACAAGCAGGACGTGAACAACACGCTGGCCGAATATCTTTCGTCCAAGGACCTCAAGCAGCTGCACATTGCCGAGACAGAGAAGTATGCCCACGTGACATTCTTCTTCAACGGCGGACGTGAAGCTCCGTTCGATGGCGAAGAACGTATTCTGGTGCCTTCTCCTAAAGTTGCCACATACGATCTGAAGCCGGAAATGAGCGCCTATGAGGTGAAGGACAAGCTTGTTGCTGCTATTGACGAGAAAAAATACAACTTCATCGTTGTGAACTATGCCAACGGCGATATGGTGGGCCATACGGGTATTTATCCTGCAATTCAGAAGGCCGTGGAGACTCTCGACAATTGTCTGCACGATACCGTGGAGGCTGCCATCCGGAATGACTATGAAGTCATAATCATCGCAGACCATGGTAATGCTGACAATGCTGTCAATCCCGACGGTACGCCCAACACGGCACACTCGCTCAATCCTGTTCCTTTCGTGTACGTGACCGGCAATAGGGATGCAAAGGTTGAGAATGGTATCCTCGCCGATGTAGCTCCCTCTATTCTGCATATCATGGGTCTCGAACAGCCGTCAGAAATGAACGGTCGCGATCTGATTAAAGACTAAGACAATCTGCCCTCCGGCTGCGGAACAAGCGTCCGTGCCGGAGGGCATTTACTAATTTGACATGAAAGATATTCTCAAGACTGCCATTCTGGGAGCGACGCTTATCGCATCGTTTCCGGCATACGCATCTGTAGCCGACGGCTTTTTCAGGGCCAAGACAAGTTTTGAGAATGTCGCGAGGAGTATGCGCGCTCCTTCTGTCAAAAGCAATGAGGAGCAAAGTTATACTTCAACTATTGCCGTTATCGACGATAACAATGCTGTTGACAGGATGATAGAAATCGGATGCGTCATTTTCGGGCAGAGAGACGAGTTGGTGCTCGTGTGCGTGCCTGATGATAAAATTCCTGACTTTCTTGAAATTCCGGGTATACTTGAAAGCTCGGCAGCACGGACATGCACTTCCACCTGCAATGTGGTCCGCGAATATACAGGCGTCGATGAAGTCCTTTCCTACAACAATACGGGTTTTGACGGCAGCGGAGTCGTTCTTGGTCTGAGCGATATAGGATTCGATGCCGGACATCCCGCTTTTGCCGGACGAGTGGTTCGGTTCTGCGGATACGACGATACAAAAGCGAGTTCGTTTTGCCTTGACAACGAGGCGGAAATACTTGCGAAAGGTACCGATGACCCCGAGCAGACACATGCAACGATGTGCGCCAACATATTGGGAGGTGCTCGAAATTCATCGCCCTACTTCGGTATGGCACCCGGAGCGGAGCTTGTGGCAGGGACTTCGATACTGCATGACTGCGGTATGCTGGCAGCAATTGACCGGGTAATAGAATATGCCCGCGAGAATGGTAAGCCCGCAGTTGTGAGTTTATCTCTTGCAAGTTATATCGGCCCACACGATGGCTCCGACCCCGTATGCCGCTATCTTGCCAAGCAGGCTAAAGAAGCTGTCATTGCCGTCTCTGCAGGCAATGAAGGGCTTATTACAAGTACGATTAATCACGTCTTTGATGATACTAATTCGCCAGTCCTGGGTGCGATAGTTCCGACATATGGCGGTGATCTGGTGGAGGGTTACGCCCAGATCTGGAGCGACGGACCACGAGGATTCACCTTCATCTTGCGTGTGTGGGACTCCCTTCAGGAAAAATTCGTGTTCAGCAAAGAGATCTGTCAGGGAAACAACACGTCGGATAGCGAATTGTTCCTTGGTTTAAATGATGCTGATGCTGCATTAGGTAATTATTTCAGTGGAACCGGAGTCTCGGTAAGTTGCGGTATAGAAGAATGCAACGGTGAGTTTGCTGCCACGCTCATCTATTCCGTGAAGGCGACAATGAACGGACGTTACCCGCGATATATTCTTGTGATGGACGTGGATGGCGAGCCTGGACAGAATGTTCGTCTGTTCTGCGACAGCTCGAGGACGGCTTTTACGCCCGAGGGCTTTGGCCCCTTCACTCCGGGCAGTTCTTCGTTGGCCGTTAACGACATGGGGTCTGCCGACGGCGTCCTCTGTGTTGGAGCTATGACAGCGCGAAAGAGTTTCTCGCTCGATAACGGATATTCATTCAACATCACATACCCCTATGATGCCGTTGCCTCGTTTTCCGGTTACTCAACCGGATTCCTGAACGTAAGCCCCCTACCTCATGTTGTTGCTCCGGGTGTCGGTATCATGTCAGCCGTCAGTTCGTATGTGGACCCCAAGAAGGGCTACTGCAGTCCCGGACCTGATGGGAAGGAATATTACTGGAGGGCTGACGACGGAACGTCCTTTTCCACACCCGCTACTGCAGGCATTATCGCTCTATGGCAACAAGCTAATCCGGAGTTGACACCGGCTGAATTAATTGAGATAGCAATGATGTCGGCAAGCAAAGAACTTAGCGACTATCCTACGATAAAGGCCGGGGCAGGAACTGTGGACGCGCTGGCAGGCCTGCGTATGGCTCTCGGGAAACCGGCATCAGAAACCAATGCACTATCGCCTGACGGACGCGAAATACAAATACTCGTTGACGGGCCTAATGTAGAAGCTTACGGACCTGAAGGTCAGGTAGATGTATCTGTCTATTCTGCCGATGGCCGCAGACATTCTCCCTATAACCTCGCTCCCGGCATTTATATTTGCCACTCAAGCAACGGACTGCACACAATCACAAAACGCATAACAATCAAATGAAGAATCTAATAACACGTGCCATATCAGGCATAGTCTACATCGCTCTCATCATCGGAGCCATTTATCTGGGCACATCCTGGACGGCTGTCCTTATGGCAATATTCGGGGCTCTGGCAATGTATGAGTATCACCGCATGGCTGTGCTTGATCAAGGCTACACACCCGTGCGGCTTCTTTCGTTCGCGCTGGCCGAGATAGCTGCCTTTCTGATTATTCTATCGCCTGTTTCAGGGCTTTTCGGGATGCTTCTCATGGCCGCCGGAATATCGGTTTGCGTGATGCTCCGTTTTGTTTTGACCTTATATGATTCTAAATCGCCGAGCGCGCTCGGCGACCTCGGTCACTGGGTTTTGAGCGTGCTTTATGTATCGCTTCCGCTTGCCTGCGCCGTATGGCTTGACTATGAAAGAATCCTGCTACCTGTATTCGTGATGATTTGGCTTAACGACACGGGCGCATACTGCACGGGAAGCCTCCTGGGCCGTCATCGTCTTTTCGAACGTCTCTCGCCCAAGAAGTCTTGGGAAGGATTCTGGGGCGGCATGCTGTTTTGCGTAGGCGGAGGCATTGCCACTGCCTATTGGGGAAATACGGGAGTTCACAATGTATGGATTTGGGTGGGAGCCGGCATTCTCACCTGCATATTCTCCACGTGGGGCGATCTTTTCGAGAGTCTGATCAAGCGGACCTACCACATGAAGGATTCAGGAAATATAATCCCCGGACACGGAGGTATTCTCGACCGTATAGATTCCTTGCTTTTTGTAGCACCGGTAATTTTATTATACTTCATTTTGCTCGCGTTTTAAACCTTCCGGCGTCACGAAGGTCATATAAGCAAGTTGAACCTCTAAAACTTATCCGCAAATGAAAAGAATAACACGTCTTCTCATCGCAGCAGCAGTCTGCGCGACACTCACCGCAACGGATGCATTCGCAATTGATCGTGGTCGCAAGGATTACAAGGGAGGTCACTCGCAGCCTGCACAGCAGCATCGACCTGCAAGCCGTCCCGGAAATAACGGACACGGATCGTCCGGTAATAAGCACGATATCTCTCGTCCGAGTGGAAATACCGGGCATCAAGGGAACAAACCCAACCATAATAACAATCATGGCCATAACAAGCATGACCATAATAAGCAACCCGGTCATATAGCCCCACCCTCCACACGTCCGGGCAATAACGGAAACGGGCCTCATCATAGTAGCCATCATCCGTCAGCTGGACGTCCGAACGATGTTCATCACCCCGGGCCCAACCGTCCTCACGGAGTGCACCATCATGCACCCAAGCCCCCGCATCGTCCATACATGCCCGGTGGTTGGAGTCATTGGCGTCCCACTCCTCCCCCGCACGCCTACAGACCCTATGCCAAATGGCCTCGTTTTTCTACTGTCTTAGGTATTCGGTTCGGAACGACGCTCGCACTGACAATTGACGCCCTGCTGAATACAGGCTATAATGTTATCGCGAACTACAACAACACGGTGTACCTGCGCAATGTGCCCATGCTCGGTTTCAACTGGCCGGAAGCAAGCCTTAGCTATACGACCGGTGGAAGGCTCGCCGGCTCGGAGTTTGTCACCTACTCCACCTGGGCCGATCTGTCGCTCTACAACCGACTTTACGGTCAGCTCTGCGCAAGCTATGGGAGCCCTTACACGGTGTCGGGAACGAGCGCAGCATGGTGGGGCCCGGACGGACAATATATCCGACTGAACTTCGGAAGCGGACTCGCGTCGGATGGGTTGAACCGCTACTATACGACTCTGAACTTCGGGATTTATTGATTGCGATGGCAGACAATTATCTCGAAAACAAGATGGATGAATACCGCAGGGGCCTGCTATCGGCCCCTGCTCGTCGCAAAACAACACCCTCGGGTCATGCCCGGGGGTGTGCATGTTTCCTGCCATTCCCACCGGGGCTGCGTGTTTTCGTTCTTACGGATCGCCCTGACGAGACTGAACTTAGAGCGCTTGTGGACACGGGCTGTCGCGTGGCTTTCACAGGAAGGGATAAAGCCGAGGGCACAAGACTGGCACAAAGCTGCGGAGCGCAATACCACCCCATATCAGCGTATGACGAAAGAGCGGTGAAGCAGTCGTTGGAGCTGATAAAACAGAGATGGCGCGGGGAAGCGGATGTGATCGTGAGCCATGGACATGCTATTCCGACTGAATACACAGGATTCCGAGTGGGAGTCGGAACAGGAGCCGGCAATGTGGATATTGCCTTTCCGGCTGATGCGGATGTAACAATGATTTTGTGGGCTCTTCTCCCCCAGACCCGCAGCTACTTTACCTGAGGAGCGTTTCGAGTGCGTCGAGGCGCAACTGAAAATCGTCGATGGCTTTTGCCTGCTCGGGGTTCAGACCATAAATGTTCAGCTGACAGTCCTCGCGTGTGCAGAACTCAACATCAGTAGAATTAGAATGTCCCGCAGGACAATAATATCTTATGTCATGGCCAAAGAAGCCATGACGCTCTTCCACGCGGCCCAATTTGGGAAGCGAACGAAGGGCTCCGAGCAAGGCCCGCATGGCCCGGGCATCAGCCTCGGTATATTCCGGCTGGAAAACATCAAGCACACTGATGGCCAATTCAACGGCCCCTCGTGTCTCAACCAGTTCGCGCAACTTGCGTGCGTCGAACAATGAGGCCTGACGAACGAGATCCACGAAACCTTCCGGATCGGACTCAATATCGCTGTAGACAACTTCGACAGCATACTCTCTGGGCACCACCTTCAGGTATTCGGGGAAAAAGCGGATAGCCTGGCGATGATATATACTACGCTTGTCCTCGGGCATCAGGCGGGACACAAGATACTTGTGCAGCAAGAGCTTGCCGATACCTGTCATCCGATTTTCAATAATGAAGTTCCAATTGTTCTCGGAAGGAAAGACCTCGGCCTTCTCGAGCAGGGTAAGATATTTTCGGCGAAGACATTCGGCATTGAGAGCCTCCGCCGAAACAGTGCGCACGCCTGAAGGACGGCTTGTATCAAATTCATTCATGGTGCAAATTTATAGAAAAAGTTGAATTCCCGCACCATGGTAGGGAAATATCTCATCCGCTTGAGAGCAAATTATTCCGAAAGACGGGACTGCATGCGCTTGCGTGCAAAGAAAATACGACTCTTGACCGTGCCTAAGGGGAGGTGCATTTCCTCTGCAATCTCAACGTATTTGTAGCCTGAAACGAGCATCGTGAATGGCACGCGGTACTCATCAGGCAAGGAATTGAGGATTTCCATGATTTCGTGATGTCCGTATGTGTCCTCGGGTGTATCGGAGGAAAATTCGTTTGTGGCGTTTATCAGATAGTTCTCCTCGGAATAGTCAGAGACGACACCATGGCGCATTGTCTTACGATAGTTGTTGATGAAGAGATTGCGCATTATCGTGAAGACCCAGCTCTTGAAGTTGTCGTTTTCGGTGTATTTATCCTTATTGTCCAGTACTTTAAGAGTTGTATCCTGTAAAAGGTCGTAGGCCTCGTCGCGGTTGGAAGTCAGCGAGTAAGCGAAATTGAGCATATTCTTTTGAATAGCGAGTAACTTGGTCTGTAGTGATGTGCTTGCCATAGCGATTAAGTGGTTTTAAAGGTTTGTCGGATAGTGTGTGTTCATAGGTTGTGTGTATAGATAGAACAAATCCGAGAGCTTAATGCCCTCGGATTTAGACAATTTTTAATGTTTTTAAGAGGCCTTATCAGCCAATGAGAGCATGCAGCAACTGCTCGCGAGGAATTACGCGCTGCTCACCGGAAGCCATGAACTTGAGTGCAACAGTTCCGGCAGCAAGCTCGTCGGTGCCTATTATGGCCACGACAGGGATATTGAGCGCATCGGCATGGCCGAACTGCTTTTTAAGCTTAGCCTCGTCGGGATACACCTCGGCCGAAACTCCTTCTGCACGTAGGCGTGCGGCAAGGGTGAGAGCTTCCTTCACTTCTTCCTTGCCGAGATTTACGAACATCACACGGGTGGTCTGACCGATCTCCTCGGGATAGAGGCCGAGGGTGTTGAGGACGTCGTAGATGCGATCGGCACCAAAGGAGATACCCACCCCAGAAATTCCGGGCATGCCGAATACACCGGTGAGATTATCGTATCGGCCACCACCGGTGATACTACCGATCTGCACATCGAGGGCCTTGACTTCGATAATCGTGCCTGTGTAGTAATTGAGGCCACGTGCAAGGGATGTGTCGATTTCGATTTCCGCATTCATGGGCGATACGGCAAGAGCCGTGTCAACGACAAAGCGCAATTCCTCCACGCCCTCGCGACCGATGGGAATGTCGGCAAGCAGGGTGCTCAAACGATCGAGACGCTGCGAGATAGTTCCGTCAATGGCCAGGAAAGGCTGCAAGGCCGCAATAGCGTCGGCGGAAAGACCGCGTGCGGCCAATTCTTCGTTGACCTTCTCAATGCCGATCTTGTCGATTTTGTCTATTGCGACGGTTATGTCGATGAGACGATCGGGCTCACCGATAAGCTCAGCGATTCCGGCAAGGACCTTACGATTATTGAGCTTGATGGCAACACGAACACGCAGGCGGCTGAATACGTCATCGATAAGATGAAGGAGTTCGACCTCGGACAGGAGAGAATCGGAACCGACTACATCGGCATCGCACTGATAGAACTCGCGATAACGACCTTTCTGCGGACGATCGGCACGCCACACAGGCTGAATCTGGAAGCGCTTGAAGGGAAGTTTGAGCTCATCGCGATGCTGAACCACGAAACGGGCGAAAGGTACGGTCAAGTCATATCGCAGGCCCTTCTCGGAGATGCGACTTGTGACCTTGAGGGAATTCTTTTCTTCAAGCAAGGACGAATCGACGGAAGCGAGGAAATCGCCGGAATTCAGAATCTTGAAGAGAAGCTTATCACCCTCCTCGCCATACTTGCCCATGAGGGTTGACAGATTCTCCATGGCGGGTGTTTCTATCTGGCGGTAGCCATAGAGAGCGAAAACGGAGCGGATGGTATCGAAAATATAGTTGCGGCGAGCCATTTCCTGCGTGGAAAAGTCGCGCGTGCCTTTAGGGATGGAAGGTTTCTGTGCCATTGTAATTATTTTACATTCATCGCGTTCATAACGTCCAACATAAGTTCGGTGTCCTGTTTGTCGCGACTGATGATTGTGCCTTCAGGATTGATGAGAATTATGCAAGGAATGCCTGAAATGCCATAGAGATCGGTAGGGACTGTCTGTGCGTCAAGAATACAGGGCCAGGGAATCTCGAGACGCTTTATTGCATCAAGTGTAGTTTCAGTCTTATCCCAGACAGCTACACCCACAATATCGAGGCCACGGTCGTGGTAGGTATCCCACAACTGCTTGAGAACTCCGATCTCATGAATGCAGGGACCGCACCAGGATGCCCAGAAATCGACGAGGGTATATTTCCCAGTCTTCACGAAATCGCTAAGGGAAAGCACTTTGCCATCGGGCTGCGGGATAGTGAAGTTGACGTATTTATGTCCGGGCTGAGTATTGGCGCGTGCGGTCATGAGAGCGCGCAGACTGCTGACGCGCTGATAGTTGGCCAGCGAGGGATACTTCTTAAGATATGCCTCGAAATCGCTTTCGGAGAGCTGCGCCGCTTCCTGAATGAAGAGATAGTAGCCGATGGGGTTGTCGGCATTCTCGTCCAAAGTAGAGGACACAAGAGTCTCGTATTCCGCGAAAACCTGCTCGCGGTCGGCCGGCGGGGTGGCGGGAGTGAGACGAGCTGAAAGAGCCTCGACTTTGCGTCCGAACTCATTGAGTTTATCGTTGAGCGGGCTTCCAAAAGCCTCGCGGCGCTCGGGCGACCACACGATGGAACCATTTTCGATGATGAGCGAGCCAGCACGATCGCCATCAATGATCATGCGGGTAAGTACGGGTTCGTCGATTTCACCGGAAAAGATAAGTTCGGGACCATCGATGAGGGCACTATCCATTTTTTCACCAGTATCGTAGTTAACGAGGTAGAGCATAGCGCCTTGAAGGTCGTCGGCCGGGGTAGGAATCCGAAGCTTGTAGGGATCGGCTGCAGATGCAGCAAAGACTGCCGAAACAGCGGCTGCAGACAGCAGGAAGCGGGAATGAAGTTTCATAAGCATAATATTTTTTCAAAATTAGCAATAAGAGCCAAAAGAAGAGTGTTGCACAATGTTAACTTTCGTTAAGTCGGGGAAATTCGTGCGGTAAGGAGGAATAATTCACTAATTTTGCAAGCCGAGCAGGAACGAAAAAAGAACACAGACAATGGCAGACAACAGCAACTATCAGGGCCGCGGCCGCTTCAATGACCGCAACAGACCAACCCACACACCGGCCGATGTGGCAGGACGGCTTGTGCCTCGCGACACAGAGGTTGAGAGCGCCGTGTTAGGAGCCCTGATGCTTGAAAAAGATGCATTCACCCAAGTCTGCGATCTGCTGCGTCCTGAAAGCTTTTACGAACCGGCACACCAGAAGATTTACGAGGCTATCCAGAACCTTGGCGCGGCACAGAAACCGATAGACATGCTCACGGTCATCGACCGGCTGAAGGTGAACGGAACGCTGGAGGATGTGGGAGGAGCGCCTTATGTGGTCCAGCTGACATCGAACGTGGCATCGGCGGCTCACGTCGAGTATCATTCCCGAATCCTGGCGCAGAAGTATCTGGCACGTGAACTCATAAGCTTCGCATCGGAAATCGAGAACCATGCTTTTGACGAGAGCAACGATGTGGACGATCTGCTGCAGGAAGCTGAGACCAAGATATTCGATCTTTCGCAGCGCAACGTCAAGAAGGAAGTGACGCAGATCGACCCCGTGATCGACGAGGCGCTGAAGCAGATCGAGATGGCATCCAACCGCGCTTCGGGACTTTCGGGTCTTGCAACGGGGTTCACCGAACTGGACAAGATAACGGCCGGCTGGCAGAACTCCGATCTTGTGATCATCGCTGCCCGTCCGGCTATGGGCAAGACGGCTTTCGTGCTTTCGATGGCGAAGAATATGGCGGTGAACTACAATACGCCTCTTGCGTTCTTTTCGCTGGAAATGAGTGAAATTCAGCTCGTGAACCGTCTGCTGCAGAATGTTGCCGAAATTGACGGCGCGAAGATCAAGACCGGCGATTTCACTCCGATGGAATGGAGCCAGATGCTCAGCCGCAGCACAGCGTTGCGAGGTGTTCCGCTCTATATCGACGACACGCCGTCGCTGTCGATTCTTGAGCTCCGCACGAAGGCGAGAAGGCTCGTGAGGGAAAAGGGTGTGAAGATAATCATTATCGACTACCTGCAGCTGATGAATGCATCGGGCATGAAATTCGGTTCACGTGAACAGGAAGTTTCGATGATCTCGCGCTCGCTGAAGCATCTTGCCAAGGAACTGAACATACCGATTATCGCTCTCTCGCAGCTGAACCGCTCGGTTGAGTCGCGCACCAACGACAACAAGCGCCCCCAGCTCTCGGACCTTCGCGAATCGGGCGCAATCGAGCAGGATGCGGATATGGTTTGCTTCATCCACCGTCCGGAATATTACCTGAAATCAGGCGAGGATGCAGCAGGAAACGATATCCGCGGCAAGGCGGAGTTTATCATAGCCAAGCATCGTTCGGGTGCGGTGGGGGATGTGGAGATGCGCTTCCGCGGAAAATATGCCAGATTCGAGAATTGGGCACCCGACTATGAGGGAGGCGGTGAGGGAGCATTCGCCCGCAGACCGTCGAAGTTCAATGACGGCGAGTTGCCCGGCGGGGACCCTCTCGGCGGGGCGAATGATGTTGCGAAAATGCAGACGACCGGCGGCGCTCCTGCAAATGCGGGGAACGAGAATTTCCTCAAGGGTGGAGAGGAGTATCCTTTCTGATTCCTGAAATCATTTTTTGAAATGTAATGGATGTAAGTTTCGTTGGCGACGTGCCGAAGGCACGTCCATACTTTGAGGGGATACGTTGATATATATTTTTTAGACAGGAGATTGAATGGGCGGAATTGGTTTTTCATATAAGAAGTACATTGCGGTATTGGCGCTACAGATCGTGCTGGTGATGACCGTGCTGGATGTTACGGTAGTGAACATCGCACTGCCTATTCTTGCCGAGGAATTTGCCATCAGCAATTCATGTGCCGTATGGATCGTGACCATCTATCAGCTCATCATCACGATGCTCCTTCTGCCTGTGAGTTCGATAGGCGACCTGCACAGCTACAAACGGACGTTTCTCACGGGTGTCGTAATATTCACGCTTGCCTCGGGCCTTTGCGCAGCATCGACCGGGTTTACGATGGTGGTAGTGGCCCGTGCAATTCAAGGTATCGGAGCGGCATGCGTCATGGGGGTAAACATTGCACTGGTACGAATGATATACCCCCGAGAGATCATAGGGCGGGGCATGGCCCTGAACGCAATGTGCATAGCCATAGCGACGGCTGCCGGACCAACGCTCGCCGGCATAATTCTGTCAGTGAGCTCCTGGCACTGGCTTTTCCTGATAAACGTGCCTCTGGGGGTGGTTGCGTTCATACTTGGTTTCCGGTTGCTTCCGGAGAATCCACCGAAGGAACATAAACAATCCTTCGACAAGGTGAGCGCCCTGGAAAACATGATAGTCTTCGGACTGATTTTCTATGCTTTAGGCAACTTTACGAGGAAGGGCGATGTGGTGCTAAGTTCGGTGATGCTTGCCGCAGGTCTGGCTATAGGATTCATGTATGTTCGCCGCCAATACAGACATGAGGAGCCTCTGCTGCCTGTGGATTTATTCAAAAACAGGATGTATGCTATGAGTATCATTACATCCGTGTGCTCGTTTATCGCCCAGAATATTGCGATGATTGCCCTACCCTTCCTCTACCTTAACAGCTATCACTTTCCGGCCGTGACAACCGGACTATTGATGACCCCTTGGTCGCTGGCAACGATGACGGTTTCGCCTATAGCCGCGAGGTATGTGGAGAAGCACAATCCGGGGGCGACTGCGGCTGCGGGTATGGGTGTGTATATCTGCGGTCTACTGTTGCTGTTATTTACGGGAGACGCCCCCTCGGAATGGAATATCGCATGGCGTATGGCTGTGTGCGGTATAGGATTCGGGATGTTCCAGACACCGAACAACATAGTAATGGTGATGGCAACCCCCGTACACCGCACGGGAGGGGCCGGAGGGATGCAGAGCACTGCGCGCCTGATAGGACAGACCTTAGGCGCAACGGCCGTGAGCTCGGTGTTCGCCCTGTTTCCAAGCGAGAACGGCGCAGTGGCCGTGTGCATGTATGCGGCAATAGCCTTCGCACTATGCGCCGGTGTATTCAGCTACACGCGCACCATCGGGCACAAGAAGGAGCTGCATCTATAACACCGGCGCAGATTGAGTTAAGGGAGCTTATTGTATAGCTCATCCGTTACGGGTTCGAGCCATACGTTTTCGGTTTCGTCTCCGGGAACTGCGAAGGCGAGATGTGCAAACCAGGAATCCTTGGCCGCTCCATGCCAATGCTTGACATTTGCGGGAATATTGATTACGGTTCCCGGAAGAATCTCGACGGGTTCTTTGCCTTCCTCCTGATACCATCCACGACCGGCAACGCCGACAAGCATTTGTCCACCACCCTTCTCTGCTTTATGTATGTGCCAGTTATTACGACACGCAGGCTCGAAAGTGACATTGGCAAAAGGAATCTGATCAGAGGAAATCTGAGCGAGATAGCTATTTCCGATAAAATACTTTGCATACGCGGCATTGGGTTCACCAATAGGGAAAATCATCGAGCGGGCGAAGGCAGCCATGGCATCTTCGCCTTTGATATCCTCATTCCAGACATCCTTTGCAAGGCGGAAAGCAGCCCATGCCTTGGGCCATCCGGCATAAAAAGCGAGGTGAGTGAGAATCTCGGAGATTTCGGTGCGGGTGATGCCGTTTTTCTTTGCTTCCTGAAGATGATATACCAGAGAGGTATCGGTGATTCCTTGCGAAATAAGACACGTGATAGTTACAAGGCTGCGGTCACGGAGTGAAAGGAGGTCGTTGCGACTCCACACTTCACCAAAAAGGACATCATCGTTGAGATGAGCGAACTCGGGTGCAAAGTCGCCAAGTTGCTGACGGCCGGCTGTCTGAACAATTTTTTCTTGTGACATAGCGGGGATGAAAGTTATGAGTGAAATAATGAACGCGAGAGTGATACGATTCATTTTGTAATAGTGTTAGTGATCTTGTTATACGGATTCAGAGGAGTGACATCGTCAAGACGCAGAGAGTCGACCATGTGAAGAGTTCCTTGCTTATACTTCTGAAAATGGGGCGAAGCAATGTGACTCTTATATGCATCCTGAGTAGCATAAGTTTCCAGAATGGTGATCCGGCATGGGTCTTCCTTGTCGGCAACGGCATACATAGTGAGCACGCCGGGTTCCGTCTCCAAAGATATGGATCCGACTTCAACGGCATATCTCATATATTCGTCAAGAAAGTCAGGATTAACCTGAATCTTCGACAGGCGTACGAAGCC
>CAMWNH010000051.1 GCA_947175605.1 uncultured Porphyromonadaceae bacterium | reverse complement strand
CGGTTTAGGGACCTTAAGGGCTTTTGGGTCCTTTGGGGAATTATGGGCCTGCGATGCTGACGTGCCGACGGCACGTCCCTACATTGAGTGAAGGCTCGCGGGTGAGACGACTAATTTACGATGAAGACGTGCCGAAGGCACGTCCCTACATTGAGGACAAGAGAGTTAGATGACTATTTAAATTTTACAATAATGAGAATAAAAAAGGGATTTACACTGCGGACGGTGATGGGCCAGAATATCATTCTGGCTGAAGGAAACAACGCGGACAGTTTCGACAAGATGATAACGCTCAACGATTCGGCAGCAATGCTGTGGAATGAGCTTAAGGGAAAGCAGTTCGAGGCGACTGATGCGGCCACGCTGCTTGTGAAGACATATGGCATAGACCACGAGCAGGCTATGGCTGACGCGGCTTACATCGTGGACTTAATGGCGGAAAAAGGCCTATTGGAGAGGGACTGAAGTCGAGGAGGATGCAGGAGTGTCCTCGCTGTCGACGATTGGTTCGTCGACTACGCCGGCGAAGATGTCTTCGGGGATGGTGGAGGCGCTTCCGTCGCGACGTGCATAGTAGTGCGGCGACATTATCTCGACTCCGGCTTCATTGAAGATGTCCTGAATGTTCTGATGGAGTGCTGACATGATGGGCCCGTATTGGTCGGCATCGCGAATGTAGGCGTTGATCTGATAGCATGGATAGTAGTCCTGGAGTTCGGTCTCGAGCACGAAGGGCTTGGGATGCTCCAGAACACCGGGCGTGATGCGTGCAGCGTTGATGAGCAGCTGATGTACCTGCCGCCAAGGAGCGTCGTAGCCGATTGTGACGGTTGTGTGGATGATAAGGCCAAACTGACGGGCGGAGGCGCTGTAGTTGACCGTATGCGAGGACATGATGAATGAGTTCGGAATGGTGACAACCTCGTTTTTCGGCGTGCGTATTCGTGTGACGAAGGGGGTTTTCTCAATGACATTTCCCGTGGTGTCGTTGAGCTTGATTCGGTCGCCCAGTTTGAAGGGACGCATATACGTTATGACGAGGCCGGCAATGATATTGCCGATAACCGTACTTGAACCAAGAGAAACAATGAGTCCGACGAAGACGGAAATACCTTGGAATACGCCTGAATCGGAGCCCGGAAGATAGGGATAGATCATGGCAATCATGAAGGCATAAAGCAGGAAGCGAACGATGTTGAATGTGGGCTGCGCCCAGTCGGGATAGAAACCGGCGAGCTTGAGCTTTTCTTCCTCGACTTCCTTGGCAATATAGCGGAGGCCCTTGATGATGTATCGGATACAGAGCCATATCACAATGATAATAAATAGATTGGGAATATAATCGACAATGGACGTGAACACCATTTTTATGGGCCGCACAATATAGAGGAATATATTGTAGGCGAGCTTCTCTGTCTGCGGAAAGATGGCGAAGAGAATAGGCACGCTGAAAGTGAGCTGTATAAGGAGCACGATATAGCGCAATACGTTGCTAAGGAAAATCAATATTCGACCAAGCCGACGGGTATTGAGGAGCTCATAGTCGCGAATCACGACCGGCCGCAGGCGCTGCTGCTTGAAACGGATTATGCGTCGGCGAAGACGACGGAAGAGCCAGTTGGTGAGCTTGAAGAGGAGATACTGTAAGACGAGGACGAGCACGAACAATGCTGCACGCTTCAGAATCTGCATAAAGCCGCCCTGGACCTCTATTTCACCTACAACCTGCGCATTGACGTCGACAGATGTTGCAAGAAGGCATATAATGAGCAACAAAAAGATGGCTATTTTTTTCATGGTAAACTTCATAAATAACGGAGCTGCAAATGATTGCAAATTTAAAAAATTTTTTCGAGATATAAGGCCAAATAGATCCGGGAAAAACATATGAAGGGGGCATAAAAAAAGCAAGAAAATATTTGGAAATATCAAATATTGGTGCTACCTTTGCAGTGCTAAAACAAAAGGCGCGAATCCCGCCAAAAAGGAGAGGTGGGTGAGTGGCTGAAACCACCGGTTTGCTAAACCGACGATGGGAGCAATCCTATCCACGAGTTCGAATCTCGTCCTCTCCGCAAGCTATGAAAGCCAAGCAGACGCTTGGCTTTCGTCGTATAATATCAAGCGACTATCACACTGCACTATCCATGAAAAACTATCTACGATACGCTGTCGTTGCGGCGAGCGCACTTGCAGGCATTGCAATGATCCATGCTGAAAACGTCATCACGTGGGAAACCCTGGGCAACAGCTACACGGAAGAAACAGGGAGCAAATACATCCAACGCTTCACGATTGAGGCTGACGGGGCTTTCGAGCGGATGGCATTCTGTGCCTTCAAGCGGGGGATGAAGCCTATGAATCCCGCCGATACGCTGATAGAACTGCTGCCGGGATACTTCGCCATTGCCTCGGAACGATTTTCCGACGCAGGCCCGGGAAATCCTATTGTCGTGGATATAATTACGGACGGGGCTCTGCGCAATATCTCTTACCGCCCGGACGGCATGCACTTAGTGGCTGACGGACGTCCGACCGAAGTGCGCAGTGTGATAAAACCGACAATCGGCAGGCCGGTACAGTACCGCTATCATAAGAACGGCGGAGTTGTAGACCCCATGATATACGGTGCGGAGGCCTACGCGATCAACGACAGCCTTCGCAGCAGCCATCGTGCAGCTCCTTACATGGGCATTCCGACTCCCAAATCGGTGAAGTTATCCAGAAAGATGGTGAAGCGTCCGACAATGGAGGGTGTAAAAGTGGTGAAGGTTAGTGATCCGCGAAAGGACTATTACCGCGCGCGGATACAGGGTCCACGGATGACTGTCTACACGAACAGCGAGAATCCGGACGCGACGGTTGCATCGATAATGAGGCGCATAAAAGCTGCCGCATTGCCTGACGGCAATGTGCCAGCTGCCGAAATCGAGGATTGGGCTGACTATGCTTACCGCGGGATGATGATAGACGTGGCACGGAACTTCACTTCCGTAGAAGATATGAAGAGTATTATGGATCTGATGGCGGAATACGGGCTGAACGTGCTCCATTTCCATGCTGGCGATGACGAGGGATGGCGTGTGGAGATTCCGGAGCTGCCGGAACTCACGAGCGTGGGCTCGCGCCGAGGATATACTGAGAGGGATGATGTAGA
The DNA here is from genome assembly GCA_947175605.1 of uncultured Porphyromonadaceae bacterium. Taxonomy (GTDB): domain Bacteria; phylum Bacteroidota; class Bacteroidia; order Bacteroidales; family Muribaculaceae; genus CAG-873. The sequence continues at coordinate 12,513 of CAMWNH010000051.1, read as the reverse complement.
TTTCCTGAAAGGAATCTACAGCGGCAACGGAAACGCTGATGACAATTCGACTCCGGCGAACGGACACTACAGCGTCGAGCAATTCATCGATCTGCTGCGATATGCCAAAGCACGGGGGATAGACATTATTCCGGAATTCGACACTCCGGGACACAGCCGCGCGGCCATACGCGCCATGGAGCATCGCTACCGCAGTAGCGGCGACAGCTCGCTGCGTCTCGTGCATGATGGGGATACGTCGGTCTACACCTCGGCGCAGGCTTTTCATGACAATATCATGAATCCGGCGCTGGAGGGACCTTACAGATTCTGGGACACGGTATTCGCATCGCTGGCCGATACGTACGCCAAGGCCGGCGTGGAGCTGAAAGCCGTGCACATAGGCGGAGACGAGGTGCCGGAGCATGCATGGGACGGCAGCGAGGCCGCCGGGACACTCATGGCTGAAAAGGGGATGAAGGAGCAAAGCGAGCTGCACGCATACTTCGTGGAGCGTGTGTCGGAACTGGCGGAGCGCAGGGGAATAAAAATAGCAGGATGGCAGGAGATAGCACTCAAGCATCCGGAGCGATATAACGACGCAGTGCGACCACGCGTGGCAGCCGTGAACTGCTGGACCAATCTCGGCGACAAGGGAGTGCGGATAGCGGAGGCGGGCTATCCATTGATACTAAGCAATGTGGACTATCTATACTTCGATCAGACACCGACCACTCATCCTGAAGAGCCGGGACTGACCTGGGGCGGAATTGTGGATGAATTCAGTCCGCTGCACGCTACGAAGGACCGGCTATGCCCGTCGACGGAGGATATTCAGAAAAACGTGAAAGGCATCTCGGGACATTTGTTTGCCGAAACAGTGAGAAACCGCGGGATGATAGAGCGATATATGCTGCCCCGACTTTTAGGGCTGGCGGAGAGGGCCCATAATTCGAGTACAACGCTTAGCGATGAGGAGTACTTCGGAATCATTACGGCGGAGATGAACGACTGGGCGCGAGAGGGCCACAACTTCTATCTGCGCCAACCGGGGATACGTCTGCACGATGGGAAAATCGAAATGAACGAGGCCTACGGGAAAGGCGAAATCCGCTACACCATAGACGGAAGCACGCCGGAGCGCGACAGCGCGCAATACGAGGGCCCGATCGATGCATCGGGCATAGCGCAGGTGCGCGCACGACTATTCTACGGGCCGGCTGAGAGCGTGACGTCGATACTCTATATTAAGTAAGGCGCAGAACTTTGCGGCATGCCGGCTATGCGAGGCTACAGATATTCCTCAATAGTGAAGTTGTGGAATGCGTTGAAGCGGCGTGCCTGGACAATATAGGGCGAGAGGAAAGCGGGCATCGCGTCGAGCGAGATATCGCAGGGCAGCGGCGATGAGCATGCGACATAGTCGCGAGGACGGATGAGGTCGATATATTTCCAATCCTTGGGGAAGCCCTTGGGGGCGGTCTTCAAAAGATTATCGCCGACCAAAGGCAGATACTTCCGGAAGTCGGGGTCGTCGATGATGCCGAGGTACTCCTCGATATTGTCGTAAATGGCCTCACGCACGGCCTTCAGGACGGGCGAAGGGAGACCGATGGTGCCACCGCAGAAGAAAACGTTATCGGGCTCGATATGAAGATAGTAGCCCATGGTGATGCTTTTCTTGCCACGGGGTGGATTAATGAAGATTCCGATGTGGGTCTTGTAGGGAGTCTTGTCGGAGGAGAAGCGTGTGTCGCGATAAATGCGGTAGGTGCACTGCTCGGGTGTGAGCGCGCTTGCGGAGGGATCGACCAAGGCGACTTGCTCGATCAGACGCTCGGAGAGGGTGAATATCTTTGCGCGGACGGCATCGTAACGGGCCTTGTTGGCGGCGAACCATTCGCGATTATTGTTAGCTGCGAGCTCGCGCAGAAAAGCTATTATTTCTTGCATACGGGAGGGGGGAGAGAGAGGGATCAATTGCGTTCCAATACGGATGAGGCAAGGGTGTCGGCGGCATGTATGAGGGCCTGGAGGGGCGTCTGCTTAGAGGCCTGACGATAGTACTTCTCATCCTCCTTCGTGAGATTCCACGGGCCCATGTGCCATCGGATGGCATACACTTCATCGTCGTCGAGATCGAGACCGGAGCGCAGCAGGAGAATGACGGACTTCTCGCCATGGCCGCAGGGGAACATCTCGTCGTGGACCTCGTACATCTCCTGTTCCTCGTAAAGCCCGACTTCATTGCGCCGCTTGCGCTTTACGTGCTTATAGCGGTCGGCCTTGCAGACGTCGTGCAGCAAAGCCGAAACGGCAATCTTTTCGGGGGTAAGGAAGGGGGCGAGATCAGGGCGGGCCTTAAGAGTAGTGTCGCGGATAGACATAGCCATATCGTAGACGCCGAGGGAGTGTTCGAGCAGTCCGCCGGGATAGGCGCCGTGTCCCTGACTGGAAGCCGGGGCATCGAAAAAGCCGGCGGCCGTGAGGTCTTCGATGACATAATCCATGTTCTCGCGTCCTGTTTCGAGCAATATATTGCAGAAGCGTTGCTGCATTTCTGATTTTTCGAGCATAATGGGAAGGGGGTTCTAAAAGAGCTACAATATGGGGCTAAGCAGACGCACGAAGGACTCGGTGATCTTATTCAGGCGCGGACGGCGGCGCCAGGCTGAGGCCGTAATACGCGTGCATGATTCGAGATCCTTCAGGAATATTCCGGCGAGCTTAGAGTTGAGTTCCTTGCTATAAAAGAAAAGGTTGGATTCAAAGTTGTAGTCGAAGCTACGGAAGTCGAAATTCGTAGATCCGATGGAGCATAATTCGTCGTCGATAAGTATGGTCTTGGCATGGAGCATGCCTGCCTTATAACGATAAATGCGAATGCCCGCGCGCAGACATTCGGCGATATACGATGCGGTGGCATGCGTGAGCATGCGTGAGTCGGATCGCTCGGGCACCATCAGACGAACGTCGACATGCGCGAGAGCAGCCGTCTGCAATGCGCGCAGGAGGCCCTCGGTTGGGAGGAAATAGGGCGTCTGGATGTAAACGCGCCTACGGGCGGAGGCGATAGCGCGATGGAAGGTCATGGCGATATTGCTCCACTGGGAGGTGGGACCCGAAGTGAGGAACTGGGCCCCCACCCCGCTCACGGCATCCGGGCCGGGAGCGAAACGGCGCATGTCGTTTTCATCGAAATTCTCTACGATGAGTTCGCCGGAGGTGAAATTCCAGTCGACGGCGAAGGAATATGCGAGCGCCGATACGACAGGCCCGATCACACGGACGTGTGTATCGCGCCAGACGGGGAAATCGCCGCCTGTGATGTAGCGCTCGGCAACGTTCATGCCTCCGACATAGCCCACGACACCATCGATGACGCACACCTTACGGTGGTTGCGCCAGTTGATGCGCGAGCCGAGCTGCGGAATGGAAACGCGGAAGAAGGGGTGTGATTCGATGCCGGCGCGGCGGAGCCGGCGGAAGAAACCGTTGCTAACCTTGAAGGAACCGACATGGTCGTAGAGCAGACGGACCTGTACGCCTTCAGAGGCTTTGGCAATGAGAAGATCGGCGATGTCTCGGCCGAGGCTGTCGTCCTCGAAAATATAGTACTGGATATTGATAAAACGTCGGGCACTGCGGATGTCGCGTCGCAGGGCCTCGAACTTGCGGTCGCCGGAGGTGAATATTTCCACGGTGTTACCTGCATAGTACTGTGCATCCTCGAGCGAGGAGGCCGTGGAGATGACCTGAAGGGATGTCAGGCTAAGATCCTCGCGACGGGGATCGAAGTCGGTGCGTTTGCCATGGCGGCGCAGGCGGCGGCGGTTGCGCCGCGATATCATGCGCTTGTTCTTAATATTGCGGCCAAAGAAAACGTAGAGCAATATCCCGACGAAAGGCAGGAGCAAGAGAACCATTGTCCAGGCCAAGGACTTGACGGGATTGCGGTTCTCGCTAAGGATGACAGCGATGAGGCTGAGGACCGTTGCCGCGTAGAGCAGGCCTACGACTGTGGAAATCCAGCCGTAGCCTTGCAGGACGTCGGGCACGAAGGGATACAATGCGGATGGGAGAGTAGAGCTTGTTTACAAAAGCGTGGAGGAGAAGTTTCGGGCTTCAGTCTTCCATCAGATCGCTGAAGGACTCTACGTCGAATTCGTCCTCGTTGTAGCCGTCCTCGCCGTAGAAATCGGCATCAAGATCGTCATCGGGAACAACGGTGGCAACCTTGGCGGCCTTTGCGTCGACAATTGCATCAAACTCGTCCATGTCCATTGTCTGCGAAGGAGCCTTACCGACGGAGAGCGAGCATACGGCATCCTTGAGGGAGCGATCGGGAATCATTTCCGTCATGACGACAAAGAATGCGCGGTCGGTCATATAATCGAAGACGTAGAGCAGTTTCTGGCCTTCTTCCTCAATCAGGTCGCCGAGTATGGCCTCATCCATGAGCTCGAACTCCTGGTCGGCATCGAAATCCATGTCGTCGGACGTGATTTCCAACTTCTTCTCCCAGTCCTCATCGCAAAGGAAGAATGAGCTGAACACGTTCTTGTCATAGCCTGTGCAGTCGCAGATGGCATTACGCAGGTCCATGAAGGTCGCAGTCGAATCAATGTTTATCTCGCGTTTGAAGTTGTCAACTTCATCGGAGACGATGCGAAAATTGAATATCATGCTATTTAAACTGTGAGAGATAGTGTTTCAGATATGTCAGCGGAAAGCGGCAGGCGGAGACCAATGCCCATTTCCGGTGCGAATTTACAAAGATAGATTGTAAATGCAAAACAAAAATGCACACGAAAAAGATTAAAATGCATTTTTTTCTCCCTGCAGTGCATTCATCAGGGTTCGGACTATGATTTTAAGGTCGAGCAGGAAGCTCCAGTTTTCGATATACCAGACGTCGAATTCCACGCGCTTCTCCATTTTCCAGAGCTCATCGGTGAGTCCGCGGTAGCCGTTTACCTGTGCCCATCCGGTTATGCCGGGCTTGACGGTGTGTCGCAGCATATAGCGGTCGACGAGGCGGGTGTATTCCTCAGTGTGCTTCAGCATGTGGGGGCGCGGACCGACCACGCTCATATCGCCTCGGAAAACATTGATGAACTGAGGGAGCTCGTCGAGAGATGTCTTTCGGAGGAATGAGCCAAGACGGGTCTTTCGAGGGTCGTTCTCGGTGGCCTGCTTTTTGTCGCTGTCGGAATTCATGTGCATGGTGCGGAACTTGAGGCAATCGAAGTCGCGTCCCTTGTAGCCCGTGCGCTTTTGGCGGAAATAGACCGGGCCCGGCGACGTGAGCTTTATCGCCAGGGCAACCGGGATATAAACAAGAGGATAAAATATCAGGAAAATTCCGGAGAAGACAATATCGAAACATCGCTTGAGCAGGCGGTTGGCGCGATTTCGCAGGGGATTGCGCATGGCTGAAAGCACGGGCATGGAGCCTATGGAGTTGAGCTGGAATCTACGCGAGAAATATCGCGAGATCTGTGGAACGTAATAGAAATCGGCCACTTTGTTATCGGCAATGGATGCAACGAGGCTCATTGCTTCATGGTGGCCGGAAAGGGTGTAGAAAATCTGATCGACATGCCGATTTTCAAGGAAGGCGCCAAGTTCGGAGATTCGACCTTTGTAAGGGGCTTCGAAAGACGGGGCTTCGTCATCGAAAACACCCAGGACACGGTAGCCGAAACCTTCGTCGGTGCGCATGGCTTCGATAAGGCGACGTGCCGTTTCGTTGGCACCGACAATAACGACTTTGGCCGTGTTCACGCCTTTTCGGCGCAGTGCTTTAAGGAACAGGCGCGTGGCAACACGCGAGAGTACCAAGAGGCAGACGAAACAAAGGTAGAATATGCCAAGGGCCTTGAGATCGGACGTCAGATCCAAAAGGAGCAGAAGCGGCAGGAATAAAAGGGCATGGCTGCACGTGGCAAGAAAGACATCTTTGACCACGCCTTCCATCTGTACGGCACGGCTATGATTGGAATGACCGCTCTGCAGATAGATCATGGGGATAACAGCCACGTTGGCAAGGACACAAAATAGCTTGAGGCCCGATGCGCCCAGCTGTTCGCGTATTTCCGGACAGAGGAGACAGACTATAAGCAGAGTCAGATTCACGACCACGAAGTCGCATACTGCGAGAATCTGTCGCAGGTAACGACCGCGGCCGGAACGCCTTACTGTTCTTAAATCAGGCTGCATACGTGAGTGTTATGTCCGAGTGTGTTTCGAGGGTATGGGATTAAGGTGAGGGGATAGACAGAAAACCTCAATCCCGGATACTCGGAGTCCGGGACTGAGGTAAATGACGGGGATTATTCTTTGGAAGATATGCCGGAATCAATTACGGCAATCTTCTGCTCGAGGTCGGCGATATCGGCCTTGAGGCGTTCGATACGACGCTGGAGGTCGCGCACCAGGCTCTCACCGCTCTTCGATTTCGAGGAGAGGAAGCCCAGATTATTCTCGTAGGTTCGCAGGTCGTTGCGACGAGCTTCAAGAATACGCAGGGTGTGTTCGCGTTCGCGATAAAGCTTGTTGTCGTCGCCTTCGAGCTTCTGTATGCTCTCGCGGAAATTGTTCATACGGCGACGCGATTCCTGAAGGTTGAACTTGTCGCGCACGGCATCGCAAGCTGAGCGGAAAGCCTCGTAGATCTTATCTTTCTCGCGGAAAGGCACATGGCCGATTTCCTGCCAACGCGCCTGCAGACCGCGCAGACGTGCGAATGCTTCATCGCGTGTTCCGTCGAATTCGAGAAGTTCCGACAGCAGACCGATTACCTCGCGCTTGGATTTAAGATTAGCCTGCTCCTCATTGCGCGCACCGGAGGTAGCCTCCTTTTTGCGGGCAAAGAAGGTGTCGCACGCGGTCGTGAAACGCTTCCACACAGCATCACTCTGTTTCTTGGGAACGGGGCCGACAGTGCGCCACTCTTTCTGTAGGGCGGCGAGGACTTCAGTGGTAGCGCGCCAGTCTTCGCTGGTGCTAAGAGCCTCGGCCTTTTCTGCCATTTCCATCTTGCGAGCAAGGTTGCGACTCATTTCCTCACGGGCGCTACGATAGTACTCGGCCTTTGCCTGGAAGAATTTATCGCAGCACGCGCGGAAACGCGAGAACAGGCGACGATTGGCCTTGGGTGAGGCCATGCCGGCTTCGCTCCACTCTTTCTGCGCGCCGATCACGAGGGCTGTAGCCTCGTCCCAAGCCTGATAGCTCTTCAATGCGGAAGTATCGACGGCTTCGACCTTTTCGCAAAGAGCTTCTTTGGCGGCCTCGTGCACGGCTTCCTCGGCCTTACGGGCTTCGAAGAATGCCTGATAACGCTTATTGATCTGAACAGAGGCTTCGCGGAAAGAGTTCCAGATTACTTCACGGAGCTCCTTAGCCACGGGGCCTATCTGACGCCACTTATTGTGGAGGTCCTGAAGCTTGCGGTAAGCAGCTATGACATCTTCTTCAACAGCTACAGCCTGTGCCTCGGCGAGAAGGGCCTGCTTGGCCTCAAGATTTTTCTTGAAGTCGTAATCTCTTAGCTCCTTATTGATTTTCAGATTATCGGAGAACTTCTCGCGAGCATCCTGGAAACGCTTCCACACACCGGTCTCCTCGGTCTGGTCCACCTCGCCTATCGAATTGAACTCATCCTGAAGCTCTTTATAACGGGGGAAGGTACGATTTACGTTGTCGGTGTCATCCGCAAGCGTCAGGATCTCGGCTATGATGGCATTCTTACGTTCGAGATTGGCGGACTTGACAGCCAACTGCTCGGCACTCCATGCGTTTTTCTTTTCGCGGGCGGCGTTGAGCACGTCGTTGAAAGTTATCTCCAGGGCGTTGGCCTCGGCTCCGGATTCGGTGTGTTCGCCGTCGGCATTCGCCGCTGCATTATGGAGCGAGAAAAACTGCTGACGCAGGCGACGAAGCTCGTCGTTGTTGATGTCGGCGGCATCGCGCGCAAGCACTTCGCGTGCCGCATCAAGCAGACTTTCGAGTGTCATTTCCTGACGCACGCCGGCCGTCATTTCGTCTTCTGCAGCTGATTCAGGATCTTCTTTTTCAGGTCCGACATACTCGGGTTCGGCAACATTTTCGGATGCCGTGATTTCGTTTTGGACATCGGCAGCTTCCGGAGCCGTCGACATCGCGGTTTCAGGGGCCTTTCCGGGTTCCGGCATAGGTGTGGTTTCTCGCAATTCCATAATAAAGGAGTTCTGTAATGATAATGATTCAGAAAGTGTTAGCGGGCGGGGAACCGCCGAATCAAACTTTCGCGCCTCAAAAGTAATAAAAAACTTTCAATTCTCAAAAAAAGTTTAATTCCATATGCGTCAGTCTGTCCGACAAAATGCTATTTGATTACGGCGAGGCCTCCCATGGCTGTTTCCTTATATAGCGAGGGGATGTCGTGGCCGGTCTGCTTCATTACTTCGACTATACGATCGAAATCGACTGAATGACGTCCGTCGGAGAACGCGGCATAAAGATTTGCGTCCAGCGCCCGTGCGGCGGCATAAGCATTGCGCTCTATGCATGGAATCTGGACAAGACCGCATACGGGGTCGCAGGTAAGGCCCAGATGGTGTTCAAGCCCCATCTCTGCGGAATATTCTATCTGCGCTACCGTTCCGCCGAATAGTTGCGATGCAGCCGCGGCAGCCATCGCACAGGCAACTCCCACTTCTCCCTGACATCCGACTTCGGCGCCCGACACTGAAGCGTTGAACTTGACAACATTGCCAAAAAGTCCGGCCGTGGCAAGGGCTCGCAGTATGCGTTTTTCACTGAAGCCTTTTGAGGTGTACAGATGAAAGAGCACCGCTGGCACAACACCGCTTGACCCGCAGGTGGGAGCCGTGACAATACGACCTCCGGCTGCATTTTCTTCACTCACCGCTAGTGCGTAGGCATACACAAGGCCACGACTTTTCAGCGAGCTGTTATGTCCTGATGCAGACATATAGTAGCTCACGGCCTTGCGGCGCACGCCAAGTCCGCCGGGCAGAACACCCTCGGCATCTATTCCCCGCTCAACAGCTTCCTTCATTGTGCGCCACACCTCGGCGAGATAGTCCCATATCTCGGGGCCTTCGACTTCATCCACATACTCCCAATAGCTCTTGCCGGTCTGTTCGCAGTAGGCCTGAATGTCCTTGATCTTTGTAAGATGGTATATTGATTCACCGGCTGTGCGACGTTCTCCTTCGGCCACTATATCCCCACCTCCGATAGAATACACCGTACGACTATCAAGTTCCTTGCCGTCATGATCGTAGGCCGTAAATTTCATGCCGTTGGTGTGAAAGGGCAAAACCGTGTCCGGCAACCAAGCGATTTCTGTTGGGGCTATAGGTTGGAGCACATCAAGAATCGCTCGATCGGTAAGGTGGCCTTTCCCGGTCGCTGCCAATGAACCGTAAAGGCTTACGGAAAAGCGTGCCGCGGCAGGGTTTGCGGCCGCAAATTGCTCTGCCGCCTTGCGCGGGCCCATAGTGTGTGAACTGGACGGCCCGAGGCCTATCTTAAAGAGCTGTCGGATGGATTCCATACTTTGCTATGTCTTTCGATTGTCCGAAAAATCGGAGCCTATGGGAGAGGCCCATAAGCTCCGAATTCTTTTATAAAATAAGTATGCAGGCCTGAATTATTTGGTCTGGCTGCCGTAAGTTTCCTTGATTCCCCATACGGCGAACGCACCACAGACAAGCAGGATGCCGGACACCATAAGCATGGCAGGAGCATTGGGGACTCCGAGCACTGTGACAGGGATGACCGACAGAATGGCGCCACCAAGAAGCGATGCAATAATCTGCGGGAGGCAAATCGTGCAGTTGAACAGGCCGAGATATGTGCCGATATTATTGCCCGAAAGCGCATTCGTAAGTATTGTGAACGGCATGGCGAGCATAGCGGCCCATGCGCATCCGGCAAGACCATAGCCCACACCCAACATCACGAGGTTGTGACTGAAATATATGGATGCAAAGCCAATGCCACCGATCAGAAGGCTCAGCGAGTAAGCAATCTTGCGCTTGCGGAAAAGCGGCAGGACGAGAGCCCAGAGCACGGCTACGAGACCCTGAATAGCGAAAAGAAGACCAGTGTCATTACCGGCACTCTGATACTGTGCGGAAGCTACGTTGAGCACCTTATGATAGTTGAGCGTCATCGACTCCGTATGCTCTACCGGGAAATCCGTAGTTTCATCGAGCATATATTCGCCCGTGCCTTCATCGAGACGAGCGATGTGTGCAAGCGTAAGCGTTGTACCGGGCTGAATCTGAGCGTAACGGCTTACCGTTTCAATCTTGCCTACACCATCGACTTCTCGGCCATCAATTACAAGGCGGTCCGAATTTCCGATAGCTCGCATTCCTTCGTGAGGTGTTATTTTCGGAGTTCCGTTCTCGTATACAACCTGTCCACCGGCGATAAGCGTATCACCGTTGAGGACTACTAATGAAGGCGAGGTATACACACCGTCGACAGTAATGCCGCCCAGAGTCAGACTTCCGTCCTCAATGACGGGCATCTTGCCATTGAACAGATACTTATCATTATACGATTTTCCGTTAATTGTCACACCTTCGACGCGTTCAGCCGTAGGAGTGTCATATGCTTGATTGGCGATGGCTTCGGTTGAATAAACCCACATATACATGAAGGCAGCCCAGCAGAAGAACTGCACCAGACCGACTGTCCAGAAAACCTTGGGAGCGGACACAAGAGTACGGAGAAGACCACCCGAAGCTTTCTTCTCGCCCTTATCCTCGGGCTTAACGCCATGGAAGGCAGCATACTCGGCCGGGGGCATTTCCTTAACTGTAGCAAAGGTATAGACAACGCAAGCCAGAAGAATGATGGCGCCGATATAGAACGCCCAGGTGACTGTGGGAGGAACTTCACCGGCAGGTGCTGTGTTGCTAAGGAAATAGGCCAGACAGAGCGGTGCTATATAGCCAACGACCGAACCGGCGTTGCACAGGAAGCTCTGGATGGAATAGGCAAAGCCCTTCTGCTTTTCATTCACCATGTCGCCCACAAGCATCTTGAAGGGCTGCATGGCCATGTTGATGGTCGTGTCAAGAAGCATGAGCATGACGAGTCCGAAAATGATAGCCTGAGAGATTCCAAGGCCGAGCGAACCGGAATTGGGGAGGAAACACATCACAACCATGGCGATGAGCGCACCAACGAGCAGATAGGGAAGACGACGTCCGAGACGTGTCCATGTACGGTCGGATGCCGTACCGACGATGGGCTGCACAATCATGCCCATAAGGGGCGGAAGAATCCAGAAATAACTAAGATCGTGGGGATCCGCACCTATCGTTGCGAAGATACGGCTAACCTGCGAACTCTGAAGAGCGTATGCTATCTGCACGCCGAAGAATCCGAAACTCAGATTCCATAGCTTCCAGAAGCCAAGATCGCGTTGTTTTTCCATGATAAAATTTAGGTGTATTAAACGTTTATTGATTTTTGAAGTTTGTCATGACTGTGATGCTCGATCCTTAAGCCGGCTTATGACTTCGCGCCATGCCTCCGGATCGGGCGTTTCAAGAATTAAAGGTATTCCGTCGGTGCGGGGATCATCTATCAGGCGGTAGAAAGCCTCCGCACCGATGTGGCCGCTTCCAAGCGGGGCATGGCGATCTATCCTGCTGCCAAGCGGACGCATCGAATCGTTTATGTGCATTCCCCGGAGTGCGTGTGCGCCAAGAGTCTCATCGAATTCACGCCACATAGCCTCGTAGCCTTCTGAATCGGCGAGATTATATCCGGCAGCGAAGGCGTGGGCAGTGTCTATACACACGCCTACTCTCGACTTGTCTTCCACACGAGAGATTATTTCGGCAAGCTGATCGAAAGTGTATCCAAGATTCGAGCCCTGCCCGGCTGTATTCTCAAGAACGGCTGTCACGCCCTCAGATGCATCGAGTGCAGCATTCAGGTTGTCGGCAATAAGAGCAATGCTCTCGCTCTCAGAAATCGCGCCGAGGTGTGCACCGGGATGAAGATTCAGCATCGTGAGTCCGAGCCGCCGGCATCTGTGCAATTCGTCAATAAGCAGACGGCGGGACATAGCTCGCTTGCGTGCATCAGGCCCTCCAAGATTTATCACAAATGCAGAATGCGGCAGAATCTGCTCTGTACGGAAACCCAGAACGGCGCACTCCGACCGGAATGCCTCAACAACATCATCGGGGTATGCCGGAGTAGACCATCGCTGTGGGGCCACCAGATTAAAGGCAAAAGCAGTTGCACCAATAGCCGCGGCCTCACGAGGGGCCACGGCGACAGTGGGCTCGGAAGCCACATGCGCACCGATATATTTTACTCTTGCCATATCAGTGTGCAAAGATAAACATTTTTCTCAAAAAATCCATCCCCTCCCTGAAATAAGATTATTTCTACACATTTCATGCGATTCGAGGCGTACAGTGGGCATTGCAAACAACATATGTTTAAGAATATGTTTAAGATAGTATTCGTGCTGATAAGAAATGTAAG
>CAMWNH010000050.1 GCA_947175605.1 uncultured Porphyromonadaceae bacterium | reverse complement strand
CCCCCCCGAGACCTCCCCCTGTATATTGGCGGGCCGCGGCAGATGTGTAAAACTGCCCGCGTCCCACCCCACCCTTTACGGACATACACAGTCCTAAGAGGAGAACGCGAAAAAGGCGGCTCCGCGATTTGCGGAGCCGCCCGGTTTTTATCGTTAGATCAAGAAGCGATTACTTCACGAGAACCTTCGAAGCCTTGCCACCCTTAACAACGATGAAGAGACCGTTTTCGGGGTTAGCAACACGGATACCCTGAAGGGTGTAGTAAACAGCAACTGCGTTGTTTTCGATAGTTACGCCCTTAACGCCACCGAGATCGAAGGGGCATTCAGCGTCCTTGTCGTTGCTGAGGAAGATGGAAGCGCTTTCGCCGGCAGCACCGATCTTGATATAAGCAACGCCATTCCAAGCTTCTTCGAGCATAGAGTTGGGCGAACCACCGCCGCATTCCATTTCGTTCTCAATGTCGAGAATCACTGCATCGGGAGCACCATAGTTGAAGCGGTCATCCCAGGGATCGGTAGCAACCTTCCAGCCTTCATCGGGAGTGATGCCAATACCTTCGCCGCAAACGAACTTGTAGACATTGTCAGTAACCTTGGTCCACTTCCAGTCGTCGCCGGAACCCCAACCGTTCATATCGCCACGGAAGAAGAGCACGAGCTGGCCTGCGTCTTCGGGCTTGGGAGTGGTGGTAGTGAGAGTGACAGTGCTGAGGTCACCAGCAACGGTGATGGTGTAGTCGCCCTTCCAGGGAGCGATGATGTTCTCACCCCAGGGTTCGAGAGGAGCAGCAACACCGGGAGTGTCGCCATAACCGGCTTCGCCGCAACCGAGAGCACCGCCATTGAATTCTTCCCACGTACCCATAGCCGTAGACATCTTGAACTGATACATGTCGGTAGTCTGGAGGGTGTAAACACCATCAGCGTAGGTGAACTGAGCGGGAGCTTCAGGAGCCCAAGTAGCGAACTCGGGAAGAGCAGGTACGAGACCATCGCCGGTGTAGTAGAGGGGCGCGCCGTTCTGGGCGTTAGCTGCGACTGCCATGATAGCAGCAGCTGCAAGAGCGTAGAATTTCTTCATAAATGAATTTGGTTAGATTTTGTTGGTTTATAGTAGTATTATTAAACTTGAGTCGACGTAGAGTATGATATTTTTCATGCGCGCGAGCGCGCGATGGCCATGCCATTCTTTCGGATACAAATTTAGAAACAAATATTTTTATATGCAATTTTTTTACAAACTATTTTTAAAGAAAAAACATTTTCTCTACAATCTTCAATAACAGCACAAACGACTGAAAAAACAGGTACCCCATATAGCAAAAAAAATCCCGGAGCGCGAGCCCCGGGATCTATCAGAGAGAGAATAGGATTATTCGAGCGTTACGGTATAGGGATAAGCGCTGAAGTTAACGGTTACCTTATACGTGCCGGGAGTAGCATGGAGGTTATCGCCGCCATCCTGCTTGTGCACTTCGTAAACCTGCTTGCCTGTGGTGTCGGGAACAGATGTTCCGCTGAAGCCGATAGCCCAAGCACCGTTAGCATTGATCTTGAATTCGTTGCCAATCACAACGCCTTCGGCGGTCCAGGTCTTGAAGTCGGCCGAGGGAGTGAGAGGAGCAGCCGTTGCAAGATCCCAACCATTGCCATCGCCAATTACGGACAGCGTCTGCAGACAAGTGAGCGAGTAGGTGAGCTGAACGAGGTTGACATCGATGTAGAAGAGATGCTTGCCACGAACAGGAACCTCAAGACGACCACCATCGGCAGAAGTCGTGAGAGCGCCGGTGCGAGTGAGACCATCCTCGGAATCTTCGAAGCCGAGCTCGGTATCCTGCTTGAAGACAACGGCACCCTTATAATCGGGCTGTGCAGCGCAGTACCATACGGTGTTGAGCATAGCCACACCGGAATAGCTGATGTAATTGTCGGTATAGAGGAGCATCACATCGCCAGGCTTGGAAGTGTTGCCGCTGGTGAAGGGATAGAGAGCCTCGAAGGCATAGCTTACATCATACGAATCGAGTTCGACATTGATAGTGATGAGGACATCGCCTGTGATGGAGACATGACCAACCTCATAGGATGCGCCGAGCTTGCCGTGCATGCCCTGCTCGTCAGAGATGTTGACACCTAAGAGCTGCGAAGCGTCCTTAGCCTCTACTACGCTCTTTGCGCCGATCTTGAAATAGTATCCGTCGGGAGTGGGCGATTCAACCTTAAGAGCAAACTCGGGATAGTCGTAACCAACCATGTTCGCACCGGAAGTATTGTTCATAGCCTTTGCACCTGCCCAATCGGGAGTGCCGGCAGCATCGCAAGGAACGACATAGTAGACATTCTCAATCACCTTGTCGGCCTCGAAAGTCTTGACGCTGAGGACCTCGGTGAGATAATAGTTGTTCACACCGCCGAGACGCACACGGGTATTTCCCTTAGCGGCATAGGCAACGAAACGGGAGTCGATGCCATAGGTACCGGGGGCTTTGGTGACAACATCACGGATAGCACCGTTAAGGATGCTGGGGTCGATGGTGAGAGCATTACCGTCGATCGTCGTAGCAACAGTAGTTGTCTTAGCGAACTGGGCATTATTGCCGATCTCCATATCCACCTCAAGAGTATAATCTGCGGGGAAGTTCTGAAGAGTAGTGATGTTGGCAACGGTCACAAAGTGATTGGCCTCGGTTGCTTCGGTGAGCATGAGGGTCTCGCTGACGGGTGCAAGAGCAAAATCCGTATCAGCGAAGTATGCCTCAGGATCCGGATTGGTCTGACCGGGAGGATTGGGAAGCTCGAAGTCATCGCAAGCAGCCATAACGACGGTCAGAGCCAAAGCTGAAATTAATTTTATCTTTTTCATTTCTATAAATACTGATTAGATTTGAAGATGCAGGGGCACATTCTCAAGCACCAGAGAGGTGCCCCTGCAAAATACCAGATTATTTGAATTCCGGATCGCGACCAACGAATGTAACTTCGTGAGCGCCTTCCTTAACCCATACCTTAAGACCGGGCAGGTCAACTACGATAGTGATCGGAGTCTTCTCGGTTACGAGGATACCCCAGTTGCCTAGACCATGGTCAACGATTTCACCGTTATAGCCTGCAACGTACTTGTCCGTGATAGGCTCGCAGTAGAAGTCGGCTTCGTTGGAACCGAGAGAAGCGTCGGTGCTCCAACCGAGCAGTTCGGTGAAGAAGCGGAACTGTGCGCAATCGTCGGGCGTGGTGCCACCGGCAACGGCAGATTCCTTCGGAGTGAGGTTGAATACGCCCACGAAGAGCTTTTCGCCGATCTTATCTTCGGGCTCATACAGTGCGAAATTATTCTTATAGAGCTCGAAGTTGCCGCCGGCAGGAGCTGTGAAGCCGTTTGCAATGCCGGTTTCGGGATTCTCGACATCACCGCAGATGTAGATCCAAGCGGCGAGCTTCTCGGCGTAGTTGATCATGACCTTGTTGTAGGAAACGATATTCGAGCTGATGATCTTCGAGCTTTCCAGACCGGGGATTTCACAAACGCCCTTGAAGTAGCAACGGAATTCCTGGTCATAGAGGCCACGAGCCTCGAAGTCGGCGTAGTCGACTACATTCAGAAGCTGATTGACAGCCACACCAAGTTCGTAGGTCTTGATGGCCATCTGTGCGGAAGTGGGATTTTCGTTGGGAAGAGCCACCCACTCCTCGATGGGAGCCTCAGGATCGAGAGAAACGAGAGCGGAATAGTTGCAGATAGCAGCATATCCGTAATCGGGCTGCGTGCAGAAAAGGTTGAAGGTCTCCTTGTCGGTCATTTCGCTCATGGTGCGGAAGGCCTGATTCTGCAGAGCCGGCTCAGCGAGTGTGAATGTTGTGGGGACATGGTATACGGGCTCATCCTCCTGCTTGCAAGAAGCGAAGCCGAGTACCAATGCAACCATGGCCATTAAAATAGATATCTTTTTCATTTTATAGACGAAATTGAGAGATTAATAACCCGTGGTCTGTTCGAAGTTGGATGCGGTCATCACACGAGTAGGAATCGGGAAGAGTTTGGTGTATTCCGGAAGGTTCGTACCATTCTGGACAGCGCCCTTCCATTCCCAGGTGTAACCGGTGCTCCAGAGATTCCAACGGATAAGGTCGGAACGGCGCACGTTCTCCTGATAAAGCTCGCGGCAACGCTCGTTCTGAAGGTCATTCATCGTCAGCGAAGTCCAGTAGTGGCTTGTGTCGCCGGCGGGATCGGCATATGCGCGCTGACGGATCCAGTTTACATACTTGAGAGCGTCGGCCTGCGAACCGCCACCACCCTGCAGGATAGCTTCGGCAGCCATGAGATAAACTTCAGCAAGACGGATAGCGGCGTAGTCGCCGGCAGCAGAACCGATATTGGTGGGCGATGCAGCCTTGTTGATAGTGCCATCGTCGTTGTAAGCCCAGTTGGAGTACTTGGGACAGAGGTAGCCGTTCTTGCCCCAGTCATCACCGATGAGAGAAATATTCTCGGCAGTGAAGCCATGAGCGGAGGTCTGCCAAAGGGCAACGCGACGGTCCTGGGAAACGGACATATTTACGTCGTCCCATTCGAACTTACGAACGAAGGACTTGCGGGCAACCATACACTTCCAGCCATAACCGGCGTTGTACCATTCCTGGGAGATGTAGCCCGTACCCGAGGGATCGAAGGAGTATGCTACACCGTTGACAACTTCAGAGATAATCTTCTGCCAAGCCTTGGCGTCGTCGTAGGTCTTGACGGCGTCGTCGTATTCGGAAGCATCAGCATAATACTTATAGATGATATAGCCGTCAGCGGTTTCTTCGGTCGTACCGTCAAGAGCTTCAGTCTTGGTGGGCTTGGCCAGGGTTTGGCTGACACCGTTGTCGCCGATCCAACCGGCCTGCATGAAGCCGGAGCCGGAGAAGGAGGTAAGGTTAACCTCGTTGCCGACGATGGACCAGATGATCTCGTTGACTTCGTTGCCAGCGTTGCCGATTACATACTGATCGTTGTTAGCGCCGAAGAGGGCGTTGTAGCTGCGGGCAAGACCATTGCCGTAGTAGCCACCATTACCGAGACGGTCGATAACGTTCTTGGAGTGCTGATAGCACTTGTCGTAAGCGGGAGTGCCGGTGAAGACTTCTGCGTTGAGATAGATTTTAGCCAGCACGGACTCTGCCATGTCAAGACCAACATATCCGTAGACGGGAACCTGATTTGCACCGAAGGCGGCAACAACATCCTCGAGGGTTGCAACCACGCGATTGTAAACCTCGGTGCGGCTCAGCTGCTCGGGCATGGCGCCAATGGGAGTTGTAGCGTCAGCGAAGGGCACCTTGTCGTAGAAGGAGAGCATGTAGTAGTAGCAAGCGCCCCAGAGAGCCTTGGCCTGGAGGACGTACTGCTGTGCACGAGCCTGATCCTCTGCCGTGGGAAGGTCGAAATAGCCTTTCTCGACGTTCTGGATGAACTGGTTGCAGAGCGTGATATTGATGATCAGACGCGAATAGAAACCGTAGAGACAGCCCTGATTGGGGTTGAACAGACCGCCGTTGTAGGATGCGCCGTAGTCAGCGGGGTCCCAGAGCCAGGAAGCCTCATCGGTGGGAATTTCTTCAGCGATGAACATAGCACGCTGGAAAGCGGCCATACCACCATCGAAACCACCCACGGGCGAGTTGCCGTTAGCACCGTAGGTCGAGAAATTCAGATAAATATCTGCAAAGACGGCGTCCATGTCCTTGGACACGTCAGTCTTCTGGCTGGGATCGCAGGGCGAAAGGTCGAGGTCATTCACGCAAGATGAGAAACCGAGCACAGAGCCCATCATGCCCAAACCTAAAAGTATTTTATTGAATGTTTTCATGTTGAAGTTCTATCTTAAGAAAAGAAAAGATTAGAATGTTACCACTACACCAAGGGAGGTTGTGATAGGACGGGGATACGGATCGCTCTGTACGCCACCGAATTCTTCAGGATCGATACCGGAGAATGTGGTGATGACGAAGGGATTCTGCACCGCACCGAACACGCGGATCATGCCGCTGCCACGGAATACGTCGCGGAAAGTATAACCGAGAGTGATGTTATCGCAACGCAGGAAGCTTGCATTCTCAACAAAGTAGCTCGAGAGCGGGAGGTTATTGGCGCTCGCAGGATTGTAGAAGAGGGGAGTTCCGGAAAGGAGGTTGCCCAGCTGATACTGTGCTGCGGATACGTTATAAACTCGCGAGTTGGAGTACTTGAGGTTGTTGTAGACGTAGTTGCCGATATTGGCACGGAGCGAGAAACCGAGATCCCAGTTCTTCCAGGAGAAGTTGTTGTTCCAAGTGAGAGTGACCTTGGGATCCTTGGAGTGGTACATGATGAGGTCCTTGTCGTCGATGATACCGTCGGCGTTCTGGTCGACGTACTGGTTTTCGAGGGGATCGCCGTTGGAGTCATACACCTGCTCGTAAACCATGAAGGTGAATGCGGGCTGACCCACGATGTGCCATGCGAGGTTACCACCCGTTCCCGAGGGAAGACCGATAGCGGAAATTGCGGAGTCGATGCCTTCGCCCTGAAGCTTGGTGATCTTGTTCTTGTTCCAGCCTACGTTGACAGAGGTGTTCCAAGTGAAGTCAGGAGTTACGACGGGCTTAGCACCAACGGTGAATTCGAAGCCCATGTTCTCCATGTTACCGATGTTGCGGAGCTGGTAGTTGGAGGTGTTGGTGGCAGCTGTAGGAACGCTCGAAAGGAGGTCGCGGGTCTTGCGCAGATACCAGTCGGCAGCAAGAGTGATGCGATTGTTGAGGAAGCCCATGTCGATACCGACGTTCCAAGTGGTGGTTGTCTCCCACTTGAGGTCGGGATTATACGAGCCGGGGAAGAGAGGATTGATCCACTTGCCCGAACCCAGGGGATCGAGATACTGGAAGCCTAACTGATAGGACTCGGTATAGATGGGGAGGTAGGGGAAGTAGTCGCCCACGTCCTGCTGACCGGTTTCACCCCAGCCGAGACGGAGCTTGAAGTCGTTGAGCCAGCCAGTGGTGCGCTCCATGAACTTCATGTTGTTGATCTTCCAGCCGAGGGCTACAGCGGGGAAGAGGCCCCAGCGGTTGTCCTTGGAGAAGCGGGAGGAACCGTCGTCACGAAGAGTGAAGGTGAGGAGGTATGTATCCTTGAAGATGTAGTTGACACGACCGAAGAACGATACGAGCTGATTGACATTGCCCCAACGGCTCATGGGAGCATTGTTGTAAGGAAGCCCTACATGATCGGCAGTAGCGGGATTCTCGGTGATAGAGAATACATCGCCGGCGTAGCCCATGTCATAGCCAAGAGTGCTGATCAGGGTCTCGCTGCGGCCGTGGTAGTAGAAGCGCTGCCAGTCGTAACCGAGGGTTACATCGAGGTTGGATTTGATGGCATCGAAGTCCTTCTTATAGTTGATGAAGAATGAGAGGTTGGTATTGCGCTGAAGTTCATACCACTTGGAGTGAGTTCCGGCACCATCCTTATAGTTGGAGCGCCAAGCCATGATGGAGTTGGGCTGCACGTCGGTATCGGAGTTGTTTTTCGAAACCTGATAACCGAGGTTGAGGTTGAAGTGGAGCTCGGGGAGCCAGTGGAGGGAGTAGTCGAAAGCGATGTTACCGGTGGAGCTCAAAGTCTTGCCTACGGTCTTCTGATCCATCAGAAGCTGCACGGGATTCTGGGATGCATTCTCCTGGGGCATACCGTTGCCGAGGAAGATGTTGAAGAAGCCGTTGTAGGGGTTGACCATCTCGGGAGTGGCCTTGGCATACTGTGCATATACGGGGTATACGGGAGCCATACCTACGGCTGCGCCCATAACGCCTGCGGCATTGCCTGTGCGCACCCACGAACCCTGAGCGTTCATGGTTACGGTAAGATGATCCTGGAGGAATTTGGGGTTAAGGTTGAAACCTACGGTTGCACGCTGCATCGAGGAGGTCTTGATGATACCCTGATTGTCGGTGTACGAAGCGTTGACACGATAGGGGAGCCATCCGGCCGTACCGCCGACACTCAGAGAGTAGTCGTGCGAGAAAGCCGTGCGCAGCACTTCCTTCTGCCAGTTGGTGTCATAGAGGTTGAACGCGCTACCCTGCTCAGTGCCGAGTTCGGGATTTACGGGGTTGTCATACAGGAAGCCCTTCGCACGGTCGTTGCCATACTGTTCGATGAGGTCAACGAATTCCTGCGTGCCCATCATCTTCAGAGTCTTGCGGGCAGTGTTTGCATGGAAGTTGGCTGCGAAGTTCACCTGCGGACGACCGCTCTTACCCTTCTTGGTGGTGATGATGATCACACCGTTGGATGCACGCGAACCATAGATGGCGGTTGCGGAGGCGTCCTTGAGGATGGTCATCGTCTCGATGTCCTGAGGGTTGATCATCGTGAGAGCGTTAGCACCACCGGCGTTGGACTGGTTGGTCTGGGGCACACCGTCGATAACGATCAGAGGGTCATTGGAAGCGGAAAGGGAGGAACCACCACGGATACGGATTGTAGCACCGCCTGTGGGGTCACCGCCGGATGTCGTAACAACCACACCGGGGCTTGCGCCTACGAGGAGGTCGTTGGCCGAGGTGGCGAGGCCGGCCTCGATTTCATCGGGCTTGATGACAGCCACGGAACCCGTAGCGTCAGCTTTCTTCACCGTACCGTAACCAACGACAACGAGTTCACTCATGGCAACGGAGTTGACGGTCAGATGCACGTCGATGTGCGTACGTCCGTCAACGGCTACATTCTGTGTTTCATAACCTACATAAGATACAACGAGCACGGCATCGGGGTTGACATCCAGACGGAAGTTACCGTCGATGTCGGTGGCGGCGCCATAATTGGCAACGCCCTGTACCACGACGCTGGCACCGATAGCGGGTTCGCCGTCGGGCTCATACACAGTACCTGTGACTGTGATTTTTTGCGCCAAAGCAGGGAATGACATAGCCAGCACCATGACAAGCGCGAGCCAGGCCTTCCGGTTCATTTGTAAACAAATGTTCTTCATGCAAGGGGTGTTTAAAGTTTGACTTGTTTATTAATTGTTTTGAGTTGTTTCGTTAAAACGTGTGCGCGCCGCATAGCGTGGCGTGCATTTCCGGCCCTGAAGCTCGCCGGCATCATCTTCAAAACGTCATAAGCCAGTGCACGCGGAGCCTACCGTTTGGTTATCAGCTCATTGCACTTCCATGATATTTAGAATTTCAAGGTTGCATCTTTGGTTTAGCGCTTCAGCTTTGCTCTTTTCATTCAAATCGACTACAAAGAGAATTAAAATTATTTGAATAACCGTCATTTTTTCGTTCTAATTATCGACAGTGGCAAAACTTTAACACTTTTAACATAACAATCTTTAATCTCGTATAAGTCGCCTTAAGGGCTTCCTGATATCATGGATT
The DNA here is from genome assembly GCA_947175605.1 of uncultured Porphyromonadaceae bacterium. GTDB lineage: Bacteria > Bacteroidota > Bacteroidia > Bacteroidales > Muribaculaceae > CAG-873. The sequence goes on along the minus strand of CAMWNH010000050.1, from coordinate 6,477 downwards.
TTTCGTAACTTTGCGGCGTCGCAGAAGCACTTTTCGCGGCGATTCCTCATTATTATATAAGAAGAATATGCAGCAGACCGTATCCAAGCGTGTAAATGCTCTGGCCGCCAGCCAGACTCTGGCCATGTCGCAGAAGAGCTCCGAGCTCCGAAGCCAGGGAATAGATGTCATAAACCTCTCTGTTGGCGAGCCCGACTTCAATACGCCCGAGCACATCAAGCGTGCGGCCGTCAAGGCTATCGAGGATAATTTCTCTTTCTACACGCCCGTTCCGGGCTATCTGAGCCTGCGCAAGGCCGTGAGCGAGAAGCTGCGCCGCGAGAATGGCGTGGACTTCGCTCCGGAGCAGATCGTGGTGGGCTGCGGCGCCAAGCATGCGCTGTCGAACGTAATAATGGCTACGGTGAATCCGGGCGACGAAGTGCTGATTCCGGTGCCTGCGTGGGTGAGCTATATGGAGATGGTCAAACTGGCCGAGGGCGTGCCCGTGACGGTGTCTACCGGTCTGGAACAGGACTTCAAGATCACGCCCGCACAGCTTCGTGAGGCTATCACGCCCCGCACGCGTGCCCTGCTGCTATGTTCACCATCGAATCCCACCGGCAGCGTGTATTCGCGCGAGGAGCTAAAGGCGCTCGTGGACGTACTTGTTGACTTTCCCGACGTGCTCGTGATTTCCGATGAAATATATGAGCATATCAACTATACGGGCGTGCCTTATACATCGATGGCATCCTTCCCGGAGCTTGAGGGGCGCGTGGCCGTTATCAACGGCGTGTCGAAGGCTTACGCCATGACGGGCTGGCGCATAGGATATTGCGCCCTACCCCTGCATCTGGCCAAGGCCGTGACGAAGCTTCAGGGGCAGATGACATCGGGCGTATCGTCTATTGCACAGAAGGCAGCCGAAGCGGCCTACACCGGCTCGCAGGAATGCGTGGAGGAGATGCGCCAGGCGTTCGAACGCCGCCGCAATCTGGTGGTGGAGCTTGCCGGGAAGATTCCGGGACTGCGCATCAGCGAGCCGCAAGGCGCGTTCTATCTTTTCCCCGACGTCACGCACTATCTGGGCAAACGTTTCGGCGAAAAAACAATCGCAACGGACTCCGATCTGGCATTGTATCTGCTTGAAGAGGCTCACGTTGCCACCGTGGCCGGCTCGGCCTTCTGCGCCCCGGGCTACATCCGCCTGAGTTACGCGACCTCCGACGACCGCCTGCGCGAAGCCTTCGCCCGCATCGCCACGGCCCTCGCCGCGCTGAAGTGATCAGAACTTGCGGCCTTCGTAGACGCTGATTTTGTGGCGCCACTCGTCGGAGATTGTCTCCGTGGAGCCGGTGCGCGTGTTGTAGCACACCATCGTCACTTTCGCCACTGCCTTTACCTCACCTGTAGTAATGCTGGCCACGCGCTGGTCCAGCACGAGGCTTTTGTTGCCTATGGAGGCCACGGCCGTCATCACCTGCAGATCCTCGTGGATGAAACTCGGCGCCAGAAAATCGATGTTAATATTGGCAATAACGAGCCCAAGCGTATCCCAGTTGAAGCGGCCGCCATCCATAAACTGGCGGAAATAGCCCGTCTTGCCCAGATCCATAAATTGCAGATAGATCGCATTATTCAGATGTCCGAGAACATCAATATCATTGAATCGGATCTGCACGGGCAGAAAATGGTGGAATTCATATGGCGCTTCAGGCGCGTTGTGACTGCTCATAGTCGTTTCAGGCTTATTTTTAATGTATTACAATATCGCGGAGAACCTCCTTGCCCACGGCCTCGTTGAGGCGCGCCACGAGCTTCTCGCGCAAAAATGAAAGCTCGCTCTTGAGCGAGGCGGATGTGATGTAGACGTGCAGCACGTCGCCCTCGACATAGCGTCGGGATGTAAAGCGATTGATGCCCTGCCCGACAACTTCGGGCCATAGATAGCTCACGCGGTAGCGCGCCATATCGTCGCCCTTGCCGGCCCTCTGCATCATATCCTCAAGGATATCGCCCACGAGATGTGCCTCAGTCTTCTTCATTCCTTATAGTTCCAGGGGAGTAAATACGCCCCTCTCCACGCTCCACAGGCGGCATGCAGCATCGCCATCGGGCGTACGTTCGGGCAAATCGGCCACGATTTCGTCGAGGTGCTGCCGATTCGTGTCGGTGATGAAAATCTGTCCGAAAGGCCCATCGGCATCCACGAGCATTGCCATTATCCGCCCCACGCGACCGGCATCGAGCTTGTCGAAAATATCATCGAGGAGCAACAGCGGCCGTATACCGAGACTGCGGTGAAGGAGTTCGTACTGCGCAAGCCTCAGGGCCGACGTTATGGTCTTGATCTGCCCCTGCGATGCACCTCGGCGTGCGGGTAGTCCGCCTATACTAATCTCGAGGTCATCGCGGTGTGGGCCCACCGTGGTGTGCCTAAGGATTTCATCGCGACGGCGTTCACGTTCCAGCAAATCGCAGAGCGACAGCCCCGAATCGAGCATCCCCGACCTGTAGACGAGTTCCACGCCCTCGTCGCTGGCGGCTATGGCACGGTAATATTTTTCGAACAGCGGGAGTAGCTCGGCCACGATGCGTCGGCGCCCACGCGTGATGTAGTCGGCCGCACGGTCGAGCTGAAGCTCAACGGCAAGGAGCAAGGACCTGTCGGAGCCCTCACCTCCCGCCTCACGCAAGAGCGCGTTGCGCTGCTTGAGGGCGCCGTTGTAGCGCCCCAGTGCCTCGAGATATCGGGCATCGTCCTGCGAGGCAATCTGATCGAGAAAACGCCGGCGCTCGTCAGCCCCCACGTCCACGAGAGCGCTGTCGGCCGGAGAAAGAAGCACCAGCGGAAAAGCGCCGATATGGTCGGCCAAGCGCTCATACTCCTTCCCGCCACGCTTGAGCACCTTACGACGCGGAGGCTGAAAGCCCAGTGTGAGTTCTTCCGCCAATCCACGGCGTTCGTACGCTCCCCGCAGCATGGCGAAGGTCTCTCCCTTGCGCACGAGCATGGGGTCCGTCATGCCCGAGAAGCTCTTGCAGTAGCTCAGGCAATACAGCCCATCCAGGAGATTGCTCTTCCCCATGCCATTGTCGCCCAAAAGACAGTTGATTTTGGGCGAGAACTCGAGGGATGCCTCGGGAATGTTCTTGAAATTCGTGAGTGCCAGGTCCTTAACTATCATTTGCCCTCGGACTTCTGTTTGAACACCTTGTCGAAGAACAAGAGATGGTATGGTAGCGCATTGCGCCAATAGCTGTGGGCGTGACGCCCGGGGCGGGAAATGTAGTCGTGAGGGATGCCCTCCTTCAGCATTGCCTCATGGAGGCTATTATTCACCTCGGCAAAGAAATCATCCTTGCCGCAGTCGAATATGATCTTCAGCTCCGGCGCTCGATCGGCAAGACCCTTGACCTTTGAAACGGCCGATACACCGCTCCAGAATTCAGGATGCTCCGACGGCTTTCCCATTATCTTTTCAAGATTCCACCGCCCGGCGAAGGGACGGAGATCGACGCCTCCGCTTGTACTCCCGGCTGCCACAAACAGCTCGGGATGGTCCATAGCCAGCGTAAGCGCACCATGGCCCCCCATACTCAGGCCTGTAACGGCTCGTCGCTTCGGGTCGGTCGGATAGCGCTTGTCTATACTCGGGATAAGTTCGTCAACGAGAAAGCTTCTCATCTTCACGTCACTTCGCACGGGCGAGTCTACATACCACGTGTCCTGTCCGGACGGGAGCACGAAAATCATACCATATTGGTCGGCATAGTCCGGAAGCTCGGGAGCCGTACCGAGCCACTGGTCGCAGTTGCCGTCGTATCCATTCAACAGATACACCACCGGGGCCGGCCCCTCAAGCGCATCAGGCACTACAACCTTCACCCTCATGGGCTCGGGCAACAACGGCGACACATAGCTGCAACTGTCGATTGTAGCAGCCAAAGCCGCTGCAACACAGCCCAAAAGTGCAAGCGCCGAAATCAACAATCGCTTTTTCATATTTATTTTACTCATATACTCGCAAAGTTAATAAATTTTTAGCAATATCCGGCCCGATTTTTGCGTTAGTACTGATAAAAAATCGACATATGAATTTCACACACATACATCTCTCCCGCATTTTCACAATCCTCTTTCTGGGGCTCATGGCAGCCGCAGGGCTTGGCTCATGTATCGAGGACGGTTTTTCCAACTCCCCCTCCGAGCAGCCCAAGTTCGCCACCGACACTCTCCAATTAGGACTCATCTTCACCGACGAGCCCTCCCCCACCACTCGTATGGTAGTCTACAACCCCCACTCCAAGGGCCTGAACATCTCGCGCATCGCCATTTCGGGCGATGACGCCCGCTATTTCCGCATGAACGTGGACGGCGTTAGCGGCGAGACCTTCTCCGACATAGAGATCCGCGCCAAGGACTCCATTTTCGTGCTTGTTGAAGCCACCTTACCGGAGAACCCAACATCCCGGCCCACGAAAATCAACGCCAACATCGACTTCACCACCAACGGCGTCACACAGTCCGTCATCCTATCGGCCACAGGCCAGAACGTGAAGCGTCTGCGCGCACAGACCCTCACAGAGGACACACGCCTGACAGCTGAAACGCCATATCAGATTTTCGACTCTCTGGTAGTAGCTCCCGGCGTCACGCTCACGCTCGAACCCGGCACCACCCTGCACTTCCACGACAAGACTTCGCTCGTCGTGCGCGGATCCCTGCATAGTCTCGGCACAGCCGAGGCCCCCGTGAACATGTGTGGCGACCGCACGGGCAATGTCGTGAGCGATATATCCTTCGACATTATGTCCAACCAGTGGACCGGCGTCATATTCACGGACAGCTCCGACGACAATCTCATCACATACACTGACATCCGCAATACATCGCAGGGCGTCATCTCGGACGGTGCTCCCCTCACGCTCATCAACTCCCGGCTCCATAATTCGGGCGGCATGGCGCTCGAAGCATATCACACTTCCGTGCGCGCCTTAGGCTGCGAATTCGCCGAAGCTTCGGAAGGACTTGTATATCTCCACGGCGGCGAGCATCTGCTCAGCGGATGCACCTTTGCCAACAACTATCTGTTCACCGCTATTTCCGGGCCGGCAATCTGGTTTGCCCACGTTAGCGACGACCCCAAGACCGGAGTGGACGACGGTAGCGGCCTCCCCTACCTCAAGGCCGAAATCAACAATTCCATCGTCTATGGTCTGGGTAAGGACTTCTCGCACGGATCTCTGGAAGGCACCGACGTGCGCGTGCGCAATTGTCTCATCCGTTCGGAAGGACAGGACGACAACGAGTTCATCAACTGCATCTGGGGCGAGGATCCGCTTTACTACACCATGCGCAACGAATACATATTCGACTACCGCCTGAAGCCCGACAGCCCGGCCATCGGCGCGGCTGATCCTGCGCTCTACCCCACCGACTTCCCCAAGACCGATTTTTACGGGCTCTCACGCACCAACGCCCTTGGCGCCTACACCCCTGCTCCCGAAAAATAAACGAGCAAGCGCGAAACAGCGCTCTCCGGTCCGCCACAAAACGCCCCGATCGCATGCCCTCGAGACTGCCGCGGTGCGTGGCGGACGGCCCGAAGGGTCGCGCATTGAATTAGCAAGGGAACAATCCGCAAAAAAGTGCCCCGAATCGTAGTGACGTGCCTTTGGCACGTCCGCTGCGAAAACCCACGGTCGCATGCCTACGGGGCGGCACGACGATTCTCTATGTTTTTTGCGAATATTGAAAAATTGGGTCGTGGACTCTCGTCCGCGACCCATGAGAAGAATAATTTGGGAAAAAGCACCATGTATAAGAATTAGCGCCCGACTTGCAGGGCCGTGCCTTCGGCACGTCATCAGCGACCATTCTGAATACTTTCCGCATCCGACGCGCCAAAGACTCGCCCCTACAATCGGCTGCTAACCACAGATTTTGCGCCCGAGGCACTTGACTAAGGATATATTACGAAAAAGCTGTATTAAAGATTCACGATTTTACCTGCAAAGAGGATGTCGCCCGTCTTCGCGAGCTCTATCGAGAATATGAATGGGCGATCGAGGTGGAAGTCGGCACTCCCGGCCATGCCCGGGGACGTAAGCATACCAGCCCACGTCACAGCAGCAGCCTCCGCTCCTTCTTCATTGAACTTCACCGAGGTTTTCTGCTTTACAGTTACATCAACTTCTTCAGCCGGTGTAAAAAGCGTAGTGGCTTCTCGACTCAACGAGGGAACACCCATCTCGCGAATCATATCTGTCAGATTCAGAGCATCCGACGGAGCTACTTCCATACGAGGCAGCTCGAAATCTACACTGTATGTGAGATATTCAAGGTCCGCAAGTTCACTCAGAACTCCCGTCTCAATAAGGCTGTTCACATCCACGCCCTCATTCGGAAGCACGAAGCGTACGCGATACTGACCCTTCTTGCCAAATGTAGTCGTCAGAACCGTGTAATCTTTCGGCTCCATTGCATACTCG
>CAMWNH010000049.1 GCA_947175605.1 uncultured Porphyromonadaceae bacterium | reverse complement strand
AGCGCGTAAACCTCAATCAGGACTAATTTCTCAAGCCGCTATATCAAAGCGGGAGGAAGCCAACCGGCTCCCTCCCGCTTTTCTTAAAAAACTCTTGCAAATTATCAAATTATTTCGTAACTTTGTAAGGACTTAAATACCACTAAAATTATGGCAAGACCTATCAAAGAAACGCCCGTGTTGAAAGGGAAGGATGCGGAATGGTTTGCCGAAAGAACTGCAAATCCCGCTCCGATCACTCAAGCTGAAAAGGACGCTGCGCGCAAGGCCTATGAAGCATTCAAGGCTATAAGCACCTTCCAGATGTAATATGGATTTCAGTAAATTTACGTTCCGGCAGATTGAAAGCCATACAGAGATAAAGTCTTTTGATTGCGGCGATGCCGACTTGAACGACTTTCTTGTAAGTGACGCGAAGAATTATCTCCGCGCCATGATGGCTTTGACATATCTACTTGAAGATAATGCGGAATGTAAAACTGTTGCATATTATAGCCTTTTGAATGATAAAATTGTTTTTGATCCTGATGAAAGGCAATTCTGGAACAGACTCAATCGCAGAATTGTCAATTCGAATCGCAGAAAGGAGTATCCGGCTGTAAAAATCGGTCGTCTTGCCGTGTCAAAGGAGTATGCCGGCAATCATATTGGCGAAGCCATACTTTTGCAGATAAAGCATATGTTTGCAACAATGCGTCGGAGTGCATGTCGTTTTATCACAGTCGATGCATATTCTGCCGCCGTACCTTTCTATGAGAGGTGTGGTTTTATGTTTCTATCGGAGAAGGACAAAAAGTCGAAAACACGTGCTATGTATTTCGATTTATATAACTTTATAGAATAACAGACATCCCCGTTTTTGCCTCCTCTCCCGCTGCGCAATCCCCCGCCAAAGGGAACACCTCGCCAACGCCCCTCCGCCGCTCGCGGCCGTTGCTGACGTGCCAAAGGCACGTCCCTACGTTGAGGACCGGGGTTTATCCCTGGAATCGTTTGATACTTTGGGGGGGCCGATTCGGTGGCCTGCTTCAATTCCATTCCATGCTTGTGATGGGGAGGAAGCGGCCGATGGGGTACATCTCGTTGATAAATATACAGTAATAGTCCTTGCCGTCGCCGCGCGACGTAAAGGGCATAGCCGTGAAGCTTCTGACTGTGTGATAGCGCCTGCCGAAACATACGCGCACGTTGGGCGCGACATCGGGGCGCAGTTCCGGATTCTCAACCGGTATAAAATAGAAACCCGATAGCTCGCGGAGCCCGGGTGTGCCATCCACGGGGCGTCCTGATTCGGCTGTGACGTATTCCAGCTCGGACGGCAGTAGGTGAAGGGCGGGGCGCGCCGTCATTTTGCGGAAGTTCGCATCGACCTGCATGTAGGTGTCGAGACTTAGGCCGATGGGCTTGCCGAGCGCCGCAAACGGAGTTTTTGCGGTCCAGGGGAAGTCGATGAAGGCATCGTTGCCCTCGGCCCTCTTCATGCCTGCACGGAAGTCGGCCGTAGCCTTCACGGAATAAGCATAGTGCACCGTCAGGAAAACTCCCGCAAGCACGGTGCATGCCCTTCCCGAAACCATCCTCCACCGCCTGTGCGCCCCTCCGAACAGCAGCGAAAAGTTGTAGACTATAAGCGGAATAGCCAAAAGCTGGGCGGGGAAGGCCACGCGATAGGACACAAGGGCATAACCGTAGATCATCATCGCCGCCGTGCAGCCCGCTGCGCACGCCACATTGGCGGGCGCGAGGGCCGCGGCCCTCGTGCGCTTGCGCCACAAGGCTGCAAGCGCAAGCGCCAGTCCGCCAACACCGAAGATATTCACGCGCAGTGTCCGATAGATTCTCGAATATATATCGGGCTGCCCGACATCCGGCCCCTCGGTATAGCGGAAGAAAGGCGGGGCAGTCACGAGCCATAGAATTCCGACGCACAGCCCTGCCATCAGCGCTATACGCGAGGCGCTGAGATAGCGTCGCGGCCACAGAATCGCAAGGGCCATACACGCGCATAGCGCAGGCACGGAAAAGCCTTCGTGCCAGCCTCCGATGATCACTCCAAGCAGGAAGGCCGGGAGCATGGCGCGACAGCTGCGCGCACGATCGGAAAGAAACAGCACAAGGGCGGCGAGCATGCAGGCCAAGCCCCAGACGTAGTTGAACTGGAAGCAGAGCGAGAACATGCAGTCATACCAGGGCAAGGTAGTGGCAAACAGCGCGCACAGCCACACCACAGCCTGCCATCGGCGCAACGATACGCGCGCCAGACGCATCAGCGCCACAAGGGCCGCACCGGTGAGTAGCGTTGAAATCAGAGCCAAAATCTGACGCGGAATGCATATCAGGAAGGTGAAGACCGTGTTGGACAGGCGGGCGTTATCGTTCAGATAGTGATAGGAAATGGAGTCATATATAGCTCCGAAGTCGGGTGTGGACGTTTCCCCCTCGATAAAGGAGCGCAGGGGCTCCATATACCAGAAATCGTCCGAGAAATAGGGCATTATGAGATACATGGCTCCGAAGGCCGCGACGGTCAAAGCGATGGCGGAGAGCGAAATGCTGCGTGCTGTTTTCTGTTCTGTCATACAAGTCACCAGTCAATTGCCGTAATGGGCGCGAGCCGCTCCAGAGGCAGGCGCCCGTTCACGCTGAGATAGAAATAATCCCGTCCGTCCGCTCGGGAAGTAAAAGGTATGGCGCGGACCATGCGCAGGTGTGGCCGGGAGCCGAAGGTAGCCTGCACGGCAATATCCGTCCAGCGGTCGCGCGGGAGGTCGAGCGAGTCGGCCGGAATGAAAAAGCGCCGGTCAAGCACACGCAGGCCCGGCTTGCCGTCTACGCCCTCGCCGCTTCGTGATGTCGCATTGGCAAGCACCTGAGGCACCGGAAGCAGCGGCTTGGAGACAAAGTCGCGCGTAAGTCCCTGACAGATCATGCTTTCCTGATTTTGGAACAGCGGCTTGCCCAGCGCAAGGAAAGGCGCGCGGAAGTCGGGAGTGAGATGCGTGAACACGCGGCCATCCGTGCTGACACGGTATTGCTCGTAGAGTTCGGCATACTCGCCGCGAGTGCGGAATGTCATGGCGGATGCCACCGCCAGATGTGCGATCAGGAAGGCTCCGGCAAGGGCTGTCGCGCAATGCGCAGCCGCCGAGTTCCACTGCGGCCACAGCCTGATGATGCCCGCGATTGCAAACATGCTGCCACACATGCCCACGCGTGCGCCGAACAGCGCGTAAAGGCTTATGAGGCAGGACGCGATGCAGCAGACGAGGATGAAAATGCACAGCGGTGCGAGAGCGCGCGGTCGTGAGGCTCTGCGGGCGATGGCTACGGCCCAGACAATGAAGAAGCAGACGGACAGCAAATTATACAGCAGCACCTGCGGACGGAAGAATACATGCAGGAACGAGAGCCCTCCACTGCCGCGCGACAGGAAGGCGGGGCAGCACGTGAGCCAGACGATTCCAAGGACCATGCCTCCCGTAAGAGTCAGAATCCACGGGCGACGGTAGCGCGTGCCGTAGAAAAGCACGAGCACACCGAGCGCGCACAGGACCGACACGCTGAATCCCTCGTGCCATGCGCCGAAAATCAGACCGACGAAGAAAGCAGCGACCGGATGCAGCGGACGCTCCCGCAGCACGCGCAACGCTATCCACGCCGCGCCGGCCATGGACCATGTGTAGTTGAGTTGAAAGCAGAGCGTGAACAGCTGCTCGACCCACGGCATGCCGATGGCGAACATCACGCACAGCCATATAGCCGCCTGCCAGTCGGCCTTCCCTATGCCTGCCAGCCGGGCGAGCATAAGGAGAAGCCATGCACACAGGGCCGATGTGGCTGCAGCTGTGATCCATCGCGGAAGATACACGAGCACGCAGAAGACGATATTGCAGAGGCGCGAATTATCGGATTGTATGTGATATTGGATTTCCTCCCGGATCAGCCCTGCCGGGAACCCGAATTTACCCGTGGCAAAGTATTGGTCCATAGCAAGATGCCTGAACCAGAAATCGTCGCAGCAGGTGGGCGTGAAAATGAAGAATATCGCGAACGCCAGAGCCGTGAGCGCAAAAACGCCATAGGTGGCGAAGCGGCGCGCGGAATGTGTGGTCATAACTGTCGCAAAGATACGAAAATTCCGCGATTATTCGGATTTTTTTTGTAATTTCGCTCCGTCGTACGGCGCTGCGGCAATACAGGATGACGAAAGGAAAGATATCACGGCTGTGGAAATGGTTCAGAGCCACCGTTTCGGTGGTTCTCGTGCTTGCTTTTTCTATTCCCGCGCTGCTTTATGTGGCCTTGTCCTTGCCTTTGGTCCAGAACAGGATCCGCACCACGGCCGAGCGCGAACTCACCGCGCTGTTGGGTGCGCCGTTGCGTATAGGACATGTCGCTATCCGGCCCATGAGCCGTCTGGACCTCAACGATATAGCTCTCATTGATCCTGCTGATGCGCGCGACACGCTGGCCTCGATACGCACTGTATCGGCGCGCTTCGAGATGATGTATTTCCTTCGTACCAAGCGCATTATCGTGGACTATGCGCTGCTGGAGGGCGTGGATGTGCGTCTGTCCCGCTCCTGCCCGGGTGCGCCACTGAACGTGCAGCATGTGCTGGATGCGCTCAAAGGCGACGGCAAGCAAAAGCAGCCTCCGCACTTCGACCTCCGGGTGAGCAATGTGGCCTTGCTTGACGGCCGCTTTTCTTACGATGTGCTTTCGGCTCCTGCGGATTCGGCGCTGCGCTTCGATCCACAGCACATTAAGGTCGAGGCCATCGAGTTGAACGCCTATATTCCACGGCTGTCGAACGACGATTACCGCGTCGATATAGCCCACCTCTCGATGCGCGAGCGATCGGGCTTCGTATTGCGGCAGCTCGAGGCTGAAGTCGAGGCCGACTCGGCCGCGCTCACGGTGGGCAGCCTTAGCTTGAAATTGCCGGGTACGACGCTCGCGTTCAAACCGATGACACTGCGATGGACGCGCCTGTGGGACTTCGAAGGCGCGCTTGCTTCGGCGCCTCTCGAGCTTAGAACCATGCCTCTAAGCACTGTGTGCCCTGCTGATTTCGAGGCCTTTGCGCCGGCTTTGAGTAAATTCTCCGAATCCTTCAGCATCCGCCTTGACGCGGCTTTGAATCCAAAATATGCCGACATCAGGGAGCTTGATATTTTTGATGCCGGCGAGCGCCGACTGCTTGACCTTAAGCTCATTGCGCAGCTCACCGCACCTGCCGACAGCGGAGCCTTGCCTGATGTGAACGTGCGTGAACTGACCTTGGATGCCAACAGCAGTGAGCTCGCCGCCCGTATGCCGGGTATCTCACCCGTGTTGCGCGGACGACTCGGTGTGCCGGGACGGCTGAATGTGTCGGCCGCCGGACATCTGAAATCCGACGGCCATGCCGGGCTTGACGCCCGCATCCGCACTTCGGAGGCCGGTGATGTGGAGCTTGCAGCCGAGGCTCTGCTGGATAATGATTTAAAGCCACGAAAGGCCGATGTGGACTTGAAATTCGACAAACTTGCGATCGGTGCACTTGCCGGAGTTAAGGCGCTCGGGAGTGCGAGCGGTGAGCTTTCCGCCGCCGGCTCGTGGAGCGGCCGCGCCAAGCTGCCTGCGGTGAAGGCTGACCTCGCGTTGGACGAACTCTTCTATCGCGGTACGCGCCTCGGGGACATCGCTCTCTCGGGCGAGTACGACGGACGCGAGGAAGGGTCCTTGAAGCTGACGAGCGACAATAGAGCCCTTGTGGCCACGCTTGAGGCAGCTTTTATGACCGGAAGCGCCTCAACCGCGCCGGCGCTGCTGCTTGATGCGGACATACGGTCCTTGCAGCCCGAGCTTTTGGGCGTGACTTTGCCTCATGAGGGATCCGATATATCCTTTAGCCTCCACGCCGATCTCGAAGGCCGCGACCTCGCGGCGATGGCCGGAGGGATTAGAGTGTCTGATTTCCGGTGGACAACAGCCGAAGAGCGGTCGCTGATTCTGCGCGAGCTTGATATTCAGGCCTCACCTTACAGCTCCGTGCCCTTCATCAAGATCAATTCCGACCTGCTTGTCGGTGAGGTGAAGGGTCGTGTTTATTTCGATGCTATCGTGCCTGAAATCAAGGATATGCTCTACTCGGCACTGCCATCCCTGAACAAGATGCAGACCCCGGGCGAAACAGGTCGGAGCGCGTTTATGTACGACTTCGAGCTATCAGACCTCTCCGAGGTGGGCGACTTCTTCGGACTGCCCGTCGTGCCCATATATCCGGTCACGGTCAGCGGCTATGTAAATGCTCCCGGTGGTTCGGCATCCGTGCTTGTGGATGCGCCCTATCTCCGACAGGGCGACAAGCTCATCAGCGGCGTCACCGTGCACGGAGCGCTCGACCGAAATGCGGGTCGTGCAACGGCCTACGTGACAGGCGAGATGCCCACGAAGAAAGGGCAGATGCAGATCGACGCCAACGCCATGTGCGTGGCCGACAAAGTTTCTACTCACCTCGACTGGCGGATACGGCGCAGCATACCCATCGAGGGCAGTATCGATCTCGCCGGCCTCCTGAGACGCGAGGCCGACGGAAGCACCGGTGTGGAAGTGACGATGAATCCCGGCAGCATCACATTCGGCGACGATCTGTGGCAGATAAGGCCCTCGAAAATAGACATTGCAGGCAACAGGATAAGCATTGACAACTTCCGCCTCGACAGCGAGGGGCAGCACATCATGGCAAATGGCATAGTCGGTGCCGAGGACGCTGACAGTCTGGTGCTTGGCCTCGAAAACGTGAGCCTCCTGCCCATCTTTGAAACTCTTGAGATAGACAATGCGCTCATAGGCGGCCGCGCCACGGGAGTCTTCACCGCCAGAAGCGTGCTCTCGAAAGAACCGGATGTGAGCTGTCCCGACCTTAGGGTCGATTCAATCGGATATAACCGGTGCACGCTGGGCAACGCACATGTGGCGGCGGCGTGGGACAACGCCAACAAAGCCTTCACGATCGACGCCGACATCGTCGAGCCCGAGCAAAATCTGCATTCGCGAATCAACGGAAGTATCTTCCCCATGTCGGAGGCTCTTGACATCCACTTCAATGCGGAGCACGTGCGCGTGGGATTCATGGAGACCTTCATGTCGGCGTTCGCTTCCGACATCACGGGCTATGCCTCGGGCCACGCGCATCTATTCGGCACATTCAAGGAAATAGACATGACCGGCGAGATATTCGCGCAGGATCTGGGCATAAGTATCGACATCACCAACACGCGCTACTTCGCCACGGATTCGATCATTCTCACACCCGGACGCATCGAGGTGAGCAACATTACCTTGCACGACCGCGACGGGCATACGGCCAAGTTGAACGGCACGCTCACGCACACCTTTTTCAAGGCCCCGGTGTTCGATTTCCGTGTGAGCGATGCTCACGAATTGCTGTGTTTCAACGGCACACCGAAACAGAATCCCGACTGGTACGGCACCGTCTACGGCAACGGCGGGGCCACGATTCAGGGACGTCCGGGCGTTGTGGATATAGGCGTGAATATGACCACGACCGCAGGTTCGGCCTTCACATTCGTGCTCTCCGACCGCCTCGATGCCGAGGAGTATTCGTTCATAACCTTCCGTAACGTCACGCCTGTCAGCGCCGAAGATTCGCTTATGATGGAGCGTCGCCGGCTGCCCAAGGCCGTGCGCGAGCTACTGTCGCGCCGCAGTGCGGGGAGCGAGGAGGAAGCCTCGGCATACAACATGGATATCAATGTAGCCATCACGCCCGAGGCCCGCATGACGTTGGTGATGGACCCCGTGGGCGGCGATGAAATCCGTGCTTACGGCGAGGGCAACATGCGTCTGGCATATCACTCGATAGACAACTCCATCAACATGTGGGGCAACTACACGCTCGAGCGCGGAAGTTATAACTTCACGCTTCAGGATATTATAATCAAAGACTTTACCATAAAGCCCGGAAGTACGATTTCTTTCAACGGCGACCCCTATGCCGCCGAAGCGAATCTCGAGGCTTATTACGCCGTGAATGCCAATCTTTCCGACCTCGACGAAAGCTTCCTGCAGGACAAGGAGCTGAACCGCACTAATGTACCCGTGCATGCGCTGATGAAGGTGACAGGCGACATCAGACAACCCGATATTGACTTCGATCTCGAGTTTCCCACGCTTACGCAGGACACCTACCGCAAGGTGCGAAGCATTGTCAGCACGTCGGACATGATGAACCGCCAGATCATCTACCTTCTGGCCCTCAACAGGTTCTACACGCCCGACTACATGGCGTCGACTACCAAGGGCTCGGAGCTCTTCTCCGTTGCCTCGTCCACCATCTCCAGCCAGCTCTCGAGCATGCTGGGCAAGCTGAGCGAGAACTGGAGCATCGCGCCCAACCTGCGCAGCGATCGCGGCGACTTCTCGGACGTGGAAGTGGACGTGGCGCTAAGTTCGCGTTTGCTGAACAATCGTCTTCTGTTCAACGGCAACTTCGGTTACCGCGACAAGTCCTTGAATACAAATCAGTTCATAGGTGACTTCGATATAGAATACCTCCTGAATAAACGCGGCTCGCTGCGTCTGAAGGCCTATAACCGCTATAATGACCAGAACTACTATCTCCGCACGGCCCAGACCACGCAGGGCGTGGGCGTGATGATACGCAAAGATTTCGACAATATTTTTAGTTTCCTGCGTCGCAAACCCAAGGCTCCGGCCCCGGAGGAAGCGGCTGCGGACAGCACTGCAGAAAAAAGATCCGAACCCCATGGCAATCCTTGACCTGATAGCATCGTTCCTGACCGATTATGTGCTTGTAATAGTGCTTCTTGCAGCGGCACTTTATTTCACTTTCCGCACTCGTGGCGTGCAGTTCCGCCTGATAGGCGACATGTTTCGCCTGCTTGTAGCATCCGGGGCGAAGAGTGTCGATGACAGGCATGGTGCCGGAGCCTCGGCCGTGACCGGATTTCAGGCTTTTATGGTGAGCATTGCCAGCCGTGTGGGCACGGGAAATCTTGCCGGCGTGGCCACTGCGATAGCGCTCGGAGGCGCCGGGTCGATTTTCTGGATGTGGGTTATAGCCTTGTTGGGAGCTGCCTCTGCCTTCGTCGAATCCACTTTGGCTCAGCTGTTCAAGGAACGTGATCCCGAGGCCGGAAAGGGTGGGGCGGCATTCCGCGGCGGCCCCGCGTACTACATTCTGAAGGGCACGGGCCACAAACTTTGGGCCGCCACCTTTGCAGTGCTTATTACCGTGACCTTCGGTCTGGCGTTTAATTCCGTACAGGCCAATACGATAGCCGATGCTTTTGCTGAGGCTTTCGATGTTCCTCGCCTTGCTACGGGTCTGGCGCTGACTGTGCTCACCCTGATAATAATCTGGGGAGGCATTCGCAGCATAGCGCGCTTCAGCCAATGGGTGGTGCCCGTAATGGCTATCGCCTATATTCTCCTCGCTATCTATGTGATATGCACCAATCTCGACAAGCTTCCCTACGTCTTCGGCCTGATCTTTGACGAGGCCTTCGGCGCGCGGCAGGCTCTGGGAGGTACTCTGGGAATGGCGCTCGTGATGGGTACCAAGCGTGGCCTCTTCAGCAACGAGGCCGGCGAGGGTTCGACACCCAATGTTGCCGCCACGGCTTCGGTGAGTCATCCCGTGAAACAGGGGCTGATTCAGGCTCTGGGCGTGTTCACGGATACGTTGCTGATATGCACTTGCACGGCCTTCATAATACTTTGTTCGGGAGTTTACGGGCCCGAGGGTACATCGGCCAACGGTATAGTGCTCACACAGCAGGCCCTCGAGCTCGAAACGGGAAGTCAGGGACTCGGCGAGACCTTCGTGGGCGTGGCAATATTTTTCTTTGCCTTCACGAGCATTGTCGCAAACTACTATTATGGCGAGACGAACTTGCGCTTTATGATCGACCGCCGCGGGGTGGTCATAGGCTACCGTATTGTCGTAGGACTGATGGTGCTGGCCGGGTCACTCTCCTCGCTGACGGCCGTATGGAGCTTCGCCGATATTACCATGGCGCTGATGACGCTGTGTAATGTGGCAGCCTTGTTCGTGCTCGGCAAGTGGGCTCTGGTGTGTCTCGAGGACTATCGGGTGCAGCGTAGAAGGGGTATCGACCCCGTTTTCCATGCCGACACCATACCCGAACTCGGAGACTCGATAAGCGCCTGGCTACATCCAGACCGCAGATGATGCGTCAGAGGGCATGCGCCAGTCGCCGCGAGGCGACAGACATACGCTGCCCACTTTGGGGCCGTCCGGCAGACACGAACGCTTGAATTGCTGTGCAAAGAAGCGTCGGAAGAACACGCGTATCCACTTTTCGATAGTCGCATCGTCGAATTCCCCGGCGAAGGCTTTCCGCGCCATGTAGAGGATTCGTTCAGGCGTGAACCCGTATCGCAGCGTGTAGTACAGGAAGAAGTCGTGAAGGTCGTATGGTCCGACGAGATCCTCGGTCTCCTGAGCGATTGTGCCTTCGGCTGTCGGCGGAAGGAGCTCGGGGCTTACGGGCGTATCTATCACGTCCAGCAAGGCCGCACGGCATGCCTGATTGTCCGTTGTGTCGGCGAAATAGCGGGTCAGATGGCGTACGAGAGTCTTGGGCACGCCGGCATTTACGGCATACATCGACATGTGGTCGCCATTGTATGTTGCCCAGCCAAGAGCAAGCTCGGAGAGATCGCCCGTGCCTAACACCATGCCGCCGAGGCGGTTGGCGAGGTCCATAAGAATCTGTGTCCTCTCGCGGGCCTGCGAGTTTTCGTAGGTCACATCATGATTCTCGGGGTCGTGGCCTATGTCGGCGAAGTGCAGCTTCACGGCAGGAACGATGGATATTTCCCGTTGGCTGATACCGAGTGTGTCCATGAGTGTCACGGCGTTGGAGTGCGTGCGCCCCGTAGTCCCGAAGCCAGGCATGGTCACGCCCGTTATGCCTTTGCGGTCAAGGCCCATGGAGTCGAATGTACGGCATGCCACAAGAAGTGCGAGAGTAGAATCGAGACCTCCCGAAATGCCGATGACGAGGCTGCGGCAGTGGGTGGCGTCCAGGCGTTTGGCGAGGCCTGCAACCTGGATGTTGATTATTTCCTCACAGCGGCCCGCAAGCAGCGACGGATCTCCGCCGGGAACAAACGGGCGTGGCGCTATGGTGCGCAGTAGCTCGTCCGGATTGTCGGACGGACGCTCGGGCGATGAACCGCTGACGCAGGCAATGCGGAACTGGGGGTCGCCATTGCGGCGCGCGCAGTCGGCGAAGGTGGTGATGTGCATGCGGTCGCGGCGCAGGGCCTCGATGTCTACGTCCGCAATGGTCAGCTGTGTCTCGCGGGTCCAGCGGGCATTCTCGGCCAGCATGGTGCCGTTCTCAGCTATCATCAGTTTGGCATCGAAAACCAGATCGGTGGAGCTTTCGCCATATCCGGCTGATGCATAGGCGTATGCTGCAATGCAGCGGGCGCTCTGGCCTGTGACGAGGCTGCGGAGGTAGGCATGTTTGCCTATGAGGTCATCGCTCGCGCTAAGATTGACGAGTATTTCCGCGCCGGCAAGTGCTGCGACTGTGGAGGGTGGGGCAGGCGACCAGAGGTCCTCGCATATTTCAGCTCCAACGAGCACGCCCGAGGGCGTGCGCACAAGCTGCGAGACGGACACCGGCACCTCGTGGCCACCGCGGCCGTCCCAGAGGTCCGCCGTTATCTCTTCAGAGGGTGCGGAACTCCACCACCGTTTCTCGTAAAACTCATTATAATTAGGGATATACGTCTTGGGGATGGCCGCGAGCGCCCGGCCATTGGCAATGGCTATGGCGCAGTTGAGCAGGCCGCGGGGCGTTTCCACAGGGGCTCCGACCCATACGAGCATACCCGGAGCCGATTCAGTAGCCTCGGCAATACGCTTCAGTGCTTCGGAAGACGCATTCAGAAGCGTGCGCGAGTGAAAGAGATCGGCGCATGTATAGCCTGTGACGCACATTTCGGGAAGCACAAGCATCTCGGCTCCGGCCTCAAAGGCTCGGGAAATAAGGGATATGATCGAGGCGGCATTGGCCTTCGGATCGGCAACGGCGACGGAGGGCGCACCGCATGCCACGCGGAAAAAACCTTTATTCATGATAGCGCAAAGATACTAAAAATATCGGGAGTTGAAGGTATATTAAGAAAATTTCAGCAAAGGGGTTTTCCTTAAGGCTCAAAAATCATTAAAGAGGCTGTGGGCTGATAAAAAACATGGTAAAATATTTTGCGGGAGAAAAAAATCTTTCTAATTTTGCGATAATGTTTGGAGGACCGTCCCTCCACGCACCTTGAAATAATACCATAGGAAACGAAGCATAACTCTAAAACACAGGACTAAAGCTATCGTTTTTCATTCCGACATGAAACATGTCGGGGCCGAGGTGTGCCCCCGGTCCCGATCAGGCATAAACAACAAACCAATAATCATCAACATTCTTTAATCCAAAAGTTTCTCAACAAACAAAATTATGGAAGCTCAAAAGCCCAACGCCGCAGCTAAGCCTGCAGCAGCAAAGAAGAATGCCCCCGGTATCAAGAACGCCTCGTGGGTAATCGTGATCTGCGCAATCATCTGCGTATGCCTTTTCATTTTCTGGTTCGGTGCCGACATGCACCAGGATGAAGACGGTCATCCCATCAACATCTGGGGTACCATCTACAAGGGCGGTGTCATCGTGCCTGTCCTCCAGACTCTCTTCCTCACTGTTATCGTTCTGGCTGTTGAACGCGGCATCGCTCTCAGCTCCGCCAAGGGTAAAGGTAATATCACCGCTTTCGTTGCCGGTGTGAAGAAGTGCCTCGAAAAGAACGACATCGCCGGCGCTCGCGCTCTCTGCGCCAAGCAGAAGGGTTCTGTAGCCGCTGTTGTTGACGCTGCCCTCATCCGCTACGAGGAAATGGACAAGAACACCGTTCTAAGCAAGGAACAGAAGATCGCCAACCTCCAGAAGCAGGTTGAAGAGGCTACCGCCCTCGAGATGCCTACTCTCCAGCAGAACCTCCCCATCATCGCTACGATGACAACCCTCGGTACTCTCGTCGGTCTTCTCGGTACTGTGATGGGTATGATCAAGTCGTTCCAGGCTCTCGCACAGTCCGGTGCTCCTGACTCGACGGAACTCTCCACCGGTATCTCCGAGGCTCTTATCAACACCGCCTTCGGTATCGCAACCGGTGCATTCGCCGTAATCTTCTACAACTACTACACCAACAAGATTGACAACCTCACCTACGCTATCGACGAAATCGGCTTCTCGATTGTACAGACGTTTGCGGCTACTCACTAATCCCACGTTTATCCGTTTTTCAACAATACAGAATCCTTAAAAACAGGTAAATATGGGAAAAGTAAAAATTAAAAGAAAGAGTACCCTCATCGACATGACGGCGATGAGTGACGTGACTGTTCTTTTGCTTACTTTCTTCATGTTGACTTCGACCTTCCTGCAGAAGGAACCCACGATTGTCTACACACCCTCGTCCGTATCGGAAGAGAAGGTGCCCATGAACAACGTGGTGACCGTGCTCGTCTCCTCCGCCGACAAGAGCGGCAAGCTCGACGATCCTACGGTTGCGGAAGGTAAACTCTTCATCTCGTTCACCGGTGATGCAGACTCGACCCTGTCCAGCGAAAATATCCGCGGCATGATGCTCGACGAAGCAATCGCCATCTACAACGAGCAGCACAAGAACAATCAGGTTAATCTCACCCCCGCCGAGAAGGCCCAGTTCCGTTCGATGAACATGTTCGGCGTGCCCTTCACCGAGCTCAAGAACATGCTCGACATGAGCGTGACGGAACGCGACAAGTTCCAGGGTAACATGACCGACCCCCGCGTCGGTATACCTATCGACGGCAACAAGAACCGTGAAGGTCGTCTCAACGACTTCCAGATCTGGCTCAAGGCCATCTACAACGTGGCCCAGCGCATCAACAACGAGCAGGCCGCCGGCCTCTCGCCAGAGGAGCGCGCCAACCTGTCGAACCTCTATGCCGCTCTGATGCGTAAGGGTCAGGGTATCGCTATCAAGGCCGACAAGGACACGCCCTTCACGACTGTACAGCTCGTATTCGACAACCTTCAGACCATGAAGCTGAACAAGTTCAGCCTTATGACCGCCCTGAAGAGTGAGGACGAACCCACCAAATAATCCAAGAGTAAAAATCCAACAAAATGGCACAGATTGAACAAAAGGACGGCGGCAAGAAGAAAAAAGGCGCCCAGAAAAAGATGGCCATCCATGTGGACTTTACTCCCATGGTGGACATGAACATGCTTCTGATCACCTTCTTCATGCTCTGTACTACGATGATCAAATCGCAGACCCTGCAGATCGTGCTTCCTACCAACGAGGATGTGCGCAAAGAGCAGCAGAGCCAGGCGAAGGCATCCGAAGCCGTAACGCTGATTCTTGACACGGAATATAACGGCGACACCCCCAAGGTGGACCCCGAAACCGGCAAGACCATTCACAACATCTACTACTACGAAGGTGTGGCCGACACACTGTTCCAGACCAACAAATATCTGAGAAAAGAGCAGTTCATCGGCAATGTGAATCACGAGCCCCAGGGTATCCGCAAGATTCTCCGCGACAAGAACAAGCAGGTAATGGAAGAATACCAGACCCTCAAGGAACGTTGGAAAAACAAGGAAATCACCAAGGAAGAGTTTGACAAGCTCGCGAAGAAGAATGCTTCCGACTCGCTCAAGACCCGTCCTGTTGTGGTGATCAAGCCCGGTCCCAACACCACCTACGAAGGCCTGATCAATGCACTCGACGAGATGAACATCAACCAGATCTCGCGTTACAGCATCGAGCTTCCCACGCATACCGACACCCTGCTGCTGAAGCACTTCGAGCAGGCAAACAACGAGACTATTATCCGCCCGACTGTACGCCAGACAGCTTCCAAGGCAACTGCTGCAGCCGCCGCACCCGCACCACAACAATAAACAGCATCGTTAAGTTATGGCAAAAGATGTAGACCTTTCATCAAAAGAGTGGCGCGATATAGTCTTTGAAGGCAAGAACAAGGATTTCGGCGCCTATACCCTGCGCGCCGGCTCCTCGCAGCGCCACACCAAGGCAGTCATCTACATGGTGGTTGCACTTGCAATCCTGTTGACTCTACTTATCCTCAGCGTAAACGGTGTATTCTCCCGCCCTGAAGACGAACAGGTCGTTACGGCTACCGACCAGGAGCTCGCACAGTTCGAAGCCCAGGAGGAAGAAGAAATCGAAGAAGAGGAAGAGCAGATTCAGCAGATCGAACAGCCCGAGGAAATCATCGCACCGGAAGAGGTGGCAAACGAACAGCGCGTCACCGACCTCCTCATCACCAACGACGAAGACTTTGAGGAAGACAAGGCCGCAAAGGATGTCGACAAAGTGATGGAGAACGAGGCTCAGGCCGGTACGATCGACGTAACCGAAGGTACGGACGACCTTAACAAGAAGACCATCGTACAGGAAGTTATCGCCGAGACAAAACCCGTGGAAGAGGCTCCCGTGAGCATCGCAATGGTAGAGCAGAAGCCCTCTTTCCCCGGCGGTGAAGCAGCAATGTACCAGTGGCTCAGCAGCAACATTCAGTATCCGGCAGTGGCTTCCGAGGAAGGCATCCAGGGTCGTGTTGTGGTAGAGTTCGTGGTTGGTAAGGATGGCTCCATCACAAACGTGAAGGTGCTCCGTCCCCGTCACCCCGCTCTTGATAAGGAAGCAGTACGTGTGATCAAGTCGATGCCCAAGTGGGTTCCCGGCCGTAACAATGGTCAGCCCGTGAAGGTAACTTACACACTGCCCGTGACCTTCAAGCTCCAGTAAGGAACGCTTTTGAAACTCCCATAATTCGTGGCCGCCGATATTCGCAAAGAATATCGGCGGCCTATTTTTCACTTTGTGCGAAGATTTTCGTGAGAAAATGTGGGAGAACGGGAA
>CAMWNH010000048.1 GCA_947175605.1 uncultured Porphyromonadaceae bacterium | reverse complement strand
CTATTAGTCTGCCTTTTACACAAATCCGGTTTAATATTTGCCATTTTATATTTTATACCATTAAAAAAATGGAAACCCTTTTCTATCGTTACAATACTCGTTCTTTGTGGCTTGATAGGTTGCACCGGAATTACCGGACACTTGTATGAATTATACGCAACGTATATTAATATTCCGCCCGACACGAGTCCCTACTCCGCCGATTCGAGTATTCGTATAGCATATATGCTTGAAGTAGTCTTTTTTGCGTGGATTATTATCGCCAACTATAAAAGCATTGAGCCAACTCGTCGCAACCTGATATTCTTGAATACATCCTGGATTTTCTGTATCATATTGCTCCTTTTTATCAGATCAAGCGATGGCGGACGTATAGCATGGTACTTTACCGTAGGCATAATATATACCGTCACAAGTATATGCGCAAGTCCCAAAAACCGATTTCGAGAACCTCGCGCATTAAGCTATATCATGATAGTGGTAATGTTAGCTCTCTATGCCCGCGTTTACTTTGTTTGGCAAGACTATAATTTCCTATACCCATACAAAACATTCCTATCCGATGGATATAGATCTCCAGATTATGCGCGAGAGCGTTATGAATACGACACAAACTATGATCAGGATAAGTTTTATCGTCCCACCTTCCGGTTTTTGAAATAATGAAAATTGCACTTATAACTCTCCATACCCCAACAGAAACTAATTTTCGTGGTGCAAGCGCTTTACCATTTCATCTAATAGCTTTCCGCCCGCAAAGCATTGAACTTGAAATATGGAGTTATAATATAAACGAGTGTAACAAAGCACAAATTGTCGAAACGGAAAATGCACTGGGTCTTAAGATACATCTTATCGGTATTCCCAAATGGTTTAAAACTCTTAAATCTGCATTCATACGCTTAATACTTAGTAAACCTATTTTATATTACTTGCCTTTACCTAAAAACACAATTAATGAAATAAAATCGTATCTACATAATGATAAACCAGCACTATGGATATATGGCGAGGACATAGCACATATTTCAAACCATTTTGAAGGTCTTCCCATAGTCATTACCACCCCGGATTGCGAAGCCATGTACTACCATCGGGTGCTTGCTATGAAAGGAATCCCTCAAAACATTATATCTACGGCCAGATACGCATTAATGTATCACCGCTATGCAAAGACAAGCGCGTATGCTCCTTCAAGTAATAACATCACCTATCATCTTGTTGGTAAAGAAGACACGCGGTTTTTAGAAAACTTAAATCCGACAGTAAAAGCCGTATATCTTCCTCATCCACATTATACTCCGACATTATTGCCCAAAGCTGAGCTCAAAAAGCACGAAAGAATTCGCCTGCTTATTGCGGGACGATATGATTTCACCATGGCTCTGGCATCCGACGATGCTGTTAAAGCCTTGTCTGTATTACCTCAAGAAATCAAAGATCGTTACCATATTACATTTCTGGGCCAAGGCTGGGACATTTGCTTAAAAAAAATAAAAGAAGCCGGGTTTACAGCCGAACACAAAACATTTGTCAAAGAATATGCAGAGGAGATTGCATCTCATCATATTCAACTCACACCTATTTCTGTGGGGACTGGTACTAAAGGGAAAGTTTTGGATGCCTTCATTAATGGGCTGTTGGTTATAGGCACACCTTTAGCGCTTGAGAATATAGAGGCAAAACATGGTGAGGAATGCGTGAAGTATATAAATTCGGATGAATTATCGCAATGGCTTACGCATTTTGCTATTGATCCAATGAGTATAAATAAAATAGCCAAAGCTGGACAGATGGCTGTTCTACGAGAACATAGCCGAGAAAAAATAGCATCCGAATTATTTAAACTGTTTGAATATCATTCTTAAATAAATTATACTCCGGTACGACGATGCTCGTCACGATAGCCACACCCACATACAATCGAGCACATCTATTGCCTCGTTTGTATGAAAGTTTATGCATCCAATCTAATAAAGACTTTGAATGGATTATTGTTGATGATGGATCGACAGATTCCACCCCACAAGTCATTCAAAAATTTATAGATGACAAAAAACTAAATATAAGACATTACCGTACTTCCAACGGAGGAAAACACCGAGCCGTGAATCTTGCGGCAAATGAGGCGAAAGGCGATCTTTTCTTCATAGCAGACAGCGATGATTGGCTACCCGAAAACGCTATTGATGAGGTAGTAAAAGCATTTATACCTATTAAGGATCAACAATCAATATGCGGAATTTGTGGTCTCGATCAATATGCCGATGGCTCCATTGTAGGCAGCGGATTACCTTACAGCCAAATTGACGCAAGCCCTAACGAAATCCGCGAAAAATGGAACGTTACCGGAGACCTGAAAGAAGTATTCCGAACAGCAGTTCTTAAGGAGTTCCCATTTCCGGAAATCGAAAATGAACGTTTCTGCCCCGAAGTATTGTTATGGAATCGGATTGGCAAGAAATATAAGCTTCGGTACATCAACAAACCCATATATTCAGTTGAATACCAGCCCGACGGTATTACATCCGGAATAACACTTGCGCGAATGAACAGCCCGATAGCTTCCATGATGACATATTCGGAATGGTATTCGCAAACCGGCTCTCTCAAGCTGAAACTACGCTTGGCTATAAACTACTGGAGATTTGCGTTTTGCGCACCAAAGAACAAACGCATCGGCATAAAAGGATGGGGCAATATGCTGTTGCCGTTTGGAGCGCTTTATCACTTCAGCGATATCCGCACACACAAATCATTTAAAACACATTAATTTACGACAATACGGCCGTGAAAATTCTGCATGTAATAACATCTCTCCACACCGGCGGTGCAGAAAGGCTTATGGTTGATCTTTTACCACGATTAAAAGAGCGTGGTATTGCCGTTGATCTACTTCTTTTTAACGGAACAAGGACACCCTTCAGAGAAGACATTGAAGCTCGTGGAATTAAGGTTATCGATTTCGGACAAAAGAATAATGTTTACAATCCTCTGAATATCTTGAGACTCAGAAAGTATGTCTCTAATTACGATATAATTCACACTCACAACTATTCCCCGCAGATCTTCACCATATTTTCATTATTCGGTAAAAAAACTAAATTAGTCACCACAGAACACAGCGGCTCCAATCGAAGACGCGCCCACCGGTGGTTCGCACATATCGACAGGTGGATGTATAATAAATACGACCGGGTTATCTGCATTGCCGATAAAACCCTGAATAATATTATCGACTTCATAGGCAAAGGCAATGATAATATGACGGTAATCAATAACGGAATCGACACCTCAAGATTCATTAACGCCACACCTTCAGACGCCCTCGAAACTATAGCTCCCGGTAGTAAGAAAGTAATAATGGTTGCCGGATTCCGCTGGGAAAAAGATCAGGACACGCTCATAGCATCCCTGGAGCATTTACCCGATACATTCCACCTTTTTCTCGTCGGGGATGGAATCCGTCGAAATGAACTTGAGAAAGTAGCTTCTGACAAGAGACTCTCTGAAAGAATACACTTCCTCGGCGTTCGTACTGATATTCCTCAGCTGCTTCGGGCAGCAGATTATATCGTCATGTCTTCCCATTTCGAAGGATTGTCACTTTCTTCAGTCGAAGGCTTGTGCTCCGGAAAACCATTCCTTGCATCCGACGTGGATGGACTCCGAGAAATCACACATGGCGCCGGCATTCTCTTTCCTCATTCAGATGCTCAAACTCTTGCAGATATAATTCTCAATCTTGAAAATAATCCAAAACAATATAACGAAGTGTCTCAAAAATGCGTCGATAGAGGCAGGCAATATGACATCTCAACCATGACGGACAAATATATCCGTTGTTATCAAGAAATTCTGGATTCTAATAGAAAGGCATGAGACGTAAAAAAGTAATCTTAGCTTGCACTGTCGGTCAATCCGTTGCATTTTTCTCCGTTTTTATTCCGGACATTATCGAGGCCGGCTACGAAGTCGTGTCTGTATCCTCTGACGCCCCCCTTCTTCATCTCGTTCGTGATGCCGGAGGGCGTGCCGAAATAGTAGAGATGCAACGTCGCATCTCTTTAAAAAAGGACCTCAAGTCTCTTCTTAAACTTATCAAATTATTCCGGCGCGAAAAACCCGTAATGGTACACTCGATGACACCGAAAGCCGGGCTTCTGTGCATGATGGCTGCAAAAATAACCCGCGTACCGGTTAGAGTACATACATTCACCGGACTTATTTTCCCCACTTCCTTAGGACTTACGCGGAAAATATTGATGGCCACCGATAGCCTTACCTGTCTCTGCGCCACACACGTAATCCCCGAGGGAGAAGGTGTGAAGAACGATCTAAGCAACAACAAGATCACACGCAAACCATTGAAGGTTTTAGGCAATGGCAACGTAAAAGGCGTTGATCTCGAAGCCTTCGACCCCAACTCGGAATATATCAGAGAAGAAGCCTCAAAAATTCGAAAACAGGGCCACTTCACCTTCGTATTTGTCGGACGCGTCGTAGGCGATAAAGGAATAAACGAACTGGTTGAAGCATTTGATCGCTTGAACCGAGAGTACCCTGAAACACATCTGTTTCTCGTTGGTCACGAAGAGCAGGAACTGGATCCGCTCCGACTGGAGACATTCTCCAAAATAATGAATCATCCCAACATTCAAGCCGTAGGGAATCAAGACGATGTACGTCCCTGGCTCGCAGCGTCAGACGCTTTCGTCTTGCCAAGTTATAGAGAGGGATTCCCGAATGTTGTCATCGAAGCAGGCGCAATGGGACTGCCCTCCATCGTTTCCGATGTCAATGGCAGCCGCGAAATTATCATACAGGACCGTAACGGCGTAATCGTTCCCCCTCGCGACAGCAACGTCCTATACGAAGCCATGAAAGAATTTGTCACCCAGCCTGAAAAAGTCAAAAAAATGTCCGCCGAAGCCCGTCCGCTCATAGCCTCCCGCTTTGACCAGCGATTCGTAAGAAAGTGCTTAAAAGACTTCTACGCCTCCATCCTGCCAAAATAATCTCTCCGAAAAATAAACCGCGGCTTAAAACGCTAAGCAGCAAAAAAGAGACCGGCCTTCGATTGAGGGTCGGTCTCTTAGTATTATGTTCTTATGTTCAATTCTTAAATACAAGATCTGTACCGTCGTCGGTCGTGTCTATGACAATAGGCTTCGAACGGTCCACCTTCTGCGCAAGTATATCCTTGGAAAGCTGATTCAGCACCAGACGATGGATTGCCCTCTTGACAGGACGTGCACCGAATTCCGGATCAAATCCCTCGTCGGCAAGGAAGCTCAGAGCCTTAGGCGTGATATGGAGATCAATACCCGACGAGTGCTTGAGCATCTTGCGGATGCCGTTGATCTGCAGACCCACGATTTCCTCGATTTCCTGACGGTTGAGCGGAGTGAACATTATGATCTCATCGATACGGTTCAGGAACTCCGGACGGATAGTCTGCTTAAGCATGTCAAGCACCTGTTCCTTTGTCTTCTCAACTGTCTCCGTCTTATTCTCAGGCGTCATCTTTGCAAAATTATCGCGGATTAATGCCGAGCCCATATTAGAAGTCATGATGATGATCGTGTTCTTGAAGTTCACGCTTCTACCCTTATTGTCAGTCAGGTGACCGTCGTCAAGAACCTGGAGAAGGATGTTGAACACATCAGGATGAGCCTTTTCGATCTCATCGAAGAGCACTACCGAATAGGGCTTGCGACGAACCGCCTCCGTGAGCTGACCGCCTTCGTCATAGCCCACATATCCCGGAGGTGCACCGACCAGTCGGCTCACGGCGTGCTTCTCCTGATATTCGCTCATATCGATACGAGTCATCATATTCTCATCGTCGAACAGATATTCGGCGAGAGCCTTGGCGAGCTCAGTCTTACCTACGCCCGTAGTACCGAGGAAGATGAACGAACCGATAGGACGCTTGGGATCGTTAAGACCGGCGCGCGAACGGCGCACTGCATCCGCAATAGCTCGAATGGCTTCCTCCTGACCCACGACGCGTGAGTGGAGTTCCTCCTCGAGATGCAGAAGCTTCTCCTTCTCGCTCTGCACCATCTTGTTCACCGGAATACCGGTCCAGCGCGAAACCACATCAGCGATATCGTCAGAGTCAACCTCCTCCTTGATAAGCGCACGCTCGCCCTGCATGGACTTGAGCTGCTCCTGAATCGTACGGTTTTCCTGTTCCTTAGCCTGAATACGCGAGTAACGGATTTCGGCCACCTTGGCATAGTCGCCCTCACGTTCAGCGCGGTCAGCCTCGAAATTAAGTTGCTCAATGTCGATCTTATTCTGCTGAATCTTGGAGATCAGATCACGCTCGGCCTTCCACTTTGCGGAGTATTCCTTCTCCTCCTCACGCAGCTCGGCAATGCGCTTCTCAATATCCTTAAGACGATCCTTATCGTCCTCGCGCTTGATAGCCTCGCGTTCAATCTCAAGCTGAGCAATGCGGCGTGTAATATCATCCAAGGCCTGAGGCACGGAATCGATTTCGAGTTTAAGCTTCGAAGCTGCCTCGTCGATAAGGTCAATAGCCTTGTCAGGAAGGAAACGATCCGTGATATAACGCTCCGAGAGCTGCACGGCGGCAATAATCGCCTCATCACGGATACGTACCTTGTGGTGATTCTCGTAGCGCTCCTTAAGGCCACGCAGAATGGCGATTGCTGAAGCCTCATCAGGCTCGTTCACCATCACCTTCTGGAATCGGCGCTCCAACGCCTTATCCTTTTCGAAATACTTCTGATACTCATCGAGAGTCGTTGCACCTATGCTGCGGAGCTCGCCGCGTGCCAGCGCAGGCTTCAGGATATTGGCGGCATCCATAGCGCCTTCGCCTTTACCGGCACCCACAAGTGTATGGATTTCATCTATGAAGAGGATGATTTCGCCGTCAGCACCCGTGACTTCATTCACGATCGCCTTGAGGCGCTCCTCGAATTCGCCCTTGTATTTGGCTCCAGCCACGAGCGCACCCATATCGAGAGAATAGATCTGCTTGGTGCGTAGATTCTCGGGCACGTCGCCGCGCACGATTCTGTGCGCAAGACCCTCGGCGATAGCAGTCTTACCCGTACCGGGCTCGCCTATCAGCATCGGGTTGTTCTTCGTGCGTCGCGACAGGATCTGAAGCACACGACGGATTTCTTCATCTCGGCCGATCACCGGATCAAGCTTGCCCTGACGTGCACGTTCGTTGAGATTTATTGCATATTTCGACAGCGCGTTGTAGGTTTCCTCGGCGCTCTGGTCTGTTGCTTTCTTGCCCTTTCGTAGCTCGTCGATCGCGGCCTGCAGCTCCTTGGCGCTGATGCCTGCATCCTTGAGGATTGTGGATGCAGAGGAATTGATCTCGAAAATGGCCATGAGGAGAGCCTCGAGGGTTACATATTCATCCCCGCCCTTCTTGGCGATGTCGAGTGCTTTCTGCATCACATCGTTGGATGTGCGGGAGAGGTACGGTTCGCCGCCCGAAACTTTGGGCTGCGAGGCTATGTCGGCGTCCACTTTAGCGACGAGTCCCTGAAGGTTGGCACCTATCTTTTGAAAGATGAACTTCACGAGTGACTCGCCTTCTTCAATGACGCCCTTAAGCAGGTGCACCGGCTCAATGGCCTGTGCGCCCGAAGAACGCGTGATTTCCACGGCCTTCTGGATGGCTTCCTGCGACTTAATGGTGAAATTGTTGAAGTTCATAAAGAATAGTCTTTACGCGGTTGTTGTATTTGTTTTTCTGTAAATACTAACAAACACCGTGCCGAAAAGTTTAGACCCCGCCGGACATATCGTCCGACGAGGCCTTGGATAAATCTCTTTACCATTCGCAAGCGTCAGAGATTCAACGACAGCCGCCTCCATAACGGAGCAGGCACCGAACGCATCAAGGCTGTCATGACAGCCCAGCGGGAATCCACATAGACCGTGCGCCGGCCCTTTAGAATAGCCCTCTCGATGATGGGGGCCGCATAATCCACGCTCATCAGCAGAGGAAGCGAAGCCTTCTGCGGATCCTGATCCAGCAACGCTGTATCTATAAAGCCAGGTCGAATATCTGTGATACGCACATTCACATGGCGCATATGTGCAAGCTGATCCAGCGCTGTCAGATAATTCCACTGATAGCGCTTGGAGGCGGAATAAGCCGGTGCTATGCCCATGCCGCGCGCCCCGGCCACCGACGTAATCACAGCAATCTGACCCGGAAGACGATTGGCCGTGCGGGCGTAGTATGAGAATGCAGCCGTCACGATAGCCGTGAAGCCCTTTACATTAACATCCGTCGTACGTGCCTCCTTGGCCGGATCCAGATCAGGATTGTACCAGCCTGTTCCGGCTGCATACAGCAGCACATCCATGCCGTCGAGCTGTTCTATAAGATCCTCGAAGCGGCGGGCGGCATCCGTAGCAGCCACATCGAGAGCCATTGTCTCGATTTGTTCGGGATACTGCGCCTTGATTTCGTTGAGAATATTCAGGCGGCGGGCGGCGATGCCCACGCGCCAGCCCATGCGGGCAAAGTCTGTGGCGATGCGCATGCCCAGTCCGGACGATGCGCCTATAATGATTATTTTCTTCATTGTGGGGAGATATTTTCTTCATTTACAACCTCCGGCGCCTTCGATTTGTTCAGGCCGCTCAGCGGAAGTGTGTAGATGATGGAAAACGTGCCTCCTATACCCGATGTCCTCGACCCGAATCCGGGCACATACGACGACTGCCCGAATGCGCTCTTGCTCTCATGCATCATTATGGCATACCGGAAGTTCCAGCCCATGGATATAGGTCCCGCAATTTTCACGCGCACGCCAAAGCGAAACTCAAACCATCCGGCCGTTGCCCTCTGGGTGGGAATCTCGAAGTCCACCACTTCGCCCCAATATTCCGAGTCAAGCACGATGTTCTTCACACCCCACTTGTATGGCGAGAACCCGTAGCGCACACCTGCCGTCATCAGATAGTCCGGATTGGAATTGTAGAAGAAATTGTAGTCGGCGCCCAGGCGGAAATACACCGAGGCCGGCACGCGGATGGTGTAATTGGAGGTCTCCGGACGATTATCCGTCTGTCCCACTCCGAATTCGAAGACAGGCAGGTATCGGTTGTGCATGTTGAGCTGTGCCCACACATCTATCAGACCGTACTTTTGTCCGAAGATACGCATCACAGGATCCCAAATATTCACACCTACGGATCCCGAATATATCAACGGCTTCGTCATCTTGGGTACTCGGGCAATCAGCGACGAGTCAATCCACTGTTCCCCCGTCACGGTGTCCAGAAATATCACCTTGCCCTTCTCGTCGGTGAAAGTAGTGCTCTGCGCACGGCGCCTGGCATTGATGCGCGACGTGTCATTCCGGGTTTCATTGATGTGCTGCGTGCGTGTTGCTACGGTGTTCACCGGATTCACGCGTCGTCGCGAACGAGGGATCGGTTGCGCTGCATTGGTCGTATCCTCCGCTGCTGCCACAGAATCCCTCGAGGTCGACATCAAGTCTGCATCCTCGACGCCCAACGCTTGCTGCACCGGCTCCTCATACACGCGCGACCCCGCGCAAGGAAGCATTGCAACAAACAGCAGCAGAAGCGGAAGCAGGCGGCGCGTAATCATTGGTCTGCCTCCTCCATGGCGGCTGTACGGAAATAAAATCTGATTCGAGGAACATCCAGATTCGTAATTAACGAATCGAGAATCCCCACTGAATCAAGCACATGACACGTATTGCGCACACTCCGAATACGATAGCGATACATCGCACCGCATTCGGCCGACGCAAAGAAGGGCTCCGAATCGTATGCGAACTCGATGGTATCGTTGTTTTCGGGAGTGTCAAGCCCCTTCTGGCTGTACGAAATCACCCACGAGGTTGAGCTCTTCGTGGAGCGCATGGGAAGATAAACCTGTGAGACTCCCGGAGGTGTGACGAGCACAGCCGAATCGGCCGGCGCACCTATCCCTCGGATGACCACATCACGCAAGGAGATCGGTTTCCCTTCGTTGGACGAATAGAATTCAGCCAAGGGAATAGAACTGCGGTTCTCCAGACAGCCAAGATTGGAGCAGGAGACGCAACTGCCTGTCAGAAGCATCCCCCCCATGCAAAGGTATAATATTTTTCGTAGTTTCAGAGGAACCATCTGATGATTTCTTCCGGAGCTTTGCGCTTCTTTTCAGGCACCTTACTGCCCTCGGCTGGATATCCTATCGGAATTATGGCTACAGGACGAAGCCCTGCCGGAATCTCAAGACCGCGACGAAGGACATCCGGGTCAAAATTGCATACCCAGCATGTGCCCAGCCCGTGCTCCGTGGCCGAAAGGCAGATATGTTCCGCTGCGATGGAAAGATCCACGTCGATGTGCGAGTGAGAGTCGAAGGGCCGAACCCAGCCCTCCTCCTCGCGTCCCATGCAGATGATGAACGCAGGAGCTGTGGCGAGCCACTCACGGCCATACGAGGCAAGCACGGCCTCGCGCGCCTTGGAATCATTGAGAATAACCCAGAACTCCCAGGGCTGACGATTGCAGGCCGAGGGAGCCAGACGGGCGTCCTCAAGCACATCGGATATGAGCTGAGGCGTCACCGGGCGAGCACTGTCGTAGTTGCGGCAGGAGTAGCGCTCAAGGACAAGAGATCGGAATGAGTCCATATATTATTTATTTGATATATAACAATTTAGAAGCGGTCATCAACTTCGTATTCGTTGCGTTTTGTCGAGTTCCGCACCACGAGCTCGCCGATAAACCCGGCAAGGAAGAGTTGCGAACCAAGCAGCATCAGCGTTAGGGCCAGATAGAAATACGGCGAATCCGTGACAAGGATGTAGCTGTGTCCGGCATACATGTGGTAGAGCTTGAGCACGCCCACCAGCACAACCGATACAAAACCCAGCACAAACATCAACGACCCGAGAAGTCCGAAGAAATGCATGGGCTTCTTGCCGAAACGGCCTGTGAACCATAGCGTAAGCAAATCGAGATAACCGTTCACGAAACGATCCAGACCGAACTTGGTCTTTCCGTACTTGCGGGCACGGTGTTGCACCACCTTCTCACCTATGCGCGTGAAGCCGGCGAGTTTCGCAAGATAGGGGATGTAGCGGTGCATGTCGCCATACACCTCGATGTGCTTCACGACCTTGGAGTCGTAGGCCTTCAGGCCGCAGTTGAAGTCGTGGAGATTATGGATACCGCTCACACGCCGTGCCGTAGCGTTGAACAGTTTCGTCGGGATAGTCTTGGACAGAGGATCATAGCGCTTCTTCTTATAGCCGCTCACGAGGTCGAAACCATCCTCGCGTATCATCCTGTAGAGCTCCGGAATCTCGTCCGGCGAGTCCTGGAGGTCAGCGTCCATCGTTATCACGACATCGCCCTTAGCAGCTCCGAATCCCATGTTCAGCGCCGGACTTTTCCCATAGTTGCGCCTGAACGAAATGCCGCGCACATGCTCGGGATTGCCCTCGCGCAATTGCTGCACGACCTCCCAGGAATTGTCCGTCGACCCATCGTTCACAAAGATTATTTCATAGGAAAAGCCGTTCTCCTCCATCACACGTCTGATCCACGCTTCCAGCTCGGGAAGCGATTCAGCTTCATTGTAAAAAGGCACTATTACCGAAATGTCCATTTATTTGTATCTGCGGTTAGAGATTTTTGCGATTGTCGCGCCCACAATGCCTATGGCCAGGCCCGTGAACATCATCATTATGAGCACGCTACACATCATGTCCACGGCCGTGGGCACATGTCCCTGCTCTATCATATTTTCAAACTGCATGCGCAGCTCGGAATACTCCGGCATGGTCGAAAGCACCTGAATGGTCGCCTCCAGCTGATTCACGATGAAATCGGGCTGAAGGCGCAGCGAACCATACACCACCACTGCCACGAGCAACGATGCGAAGAACGACACAGCCACTCCGTAGGCCGCAAGAACAGCCCAGGACACTTTTTCGCCTGCCTGCTGCTCCTTGCTGTCGAACTTCCTCTGCGAACGCACCACGTAGACAACTCCCGCGATGCCCGCAGCCATAGACAGCAGCGCGCCTATTCCGCCCATGTGTCCGAGGCCGAAAAAAAGCAGCACGAAGATTGCCGTAATTATTCCCCGGCGCGCGGCGTCTTCAATGATAGGTGGCATATGCTTACAGTTCAGAGTTTGTGTTGTTCAACGATTTCACCGCCACGCAGCACAAGCAGTGTGCGCGGCGCATATGGCAGGGCCACGGCACGGCCCAACGCCGTCTCACCGGGCGCGGGAGAAGGCATCACGCGCAGTATGTCATCATTGCGAGCATCGCGGAAGGCCCAGAACAGAGGAAGCCCGTGAGAAGCCTTGCGGGCACTCCTGATGACTGCCGCGCACGAAGGATCGGTAGCATCAAGAATCACCACGACAGCATCCCTTGCCTGTGAGTGCAGATCCACTCGCGCCCCACCCTCGTCGTGGACATTCCTCAGCGCAGTATGCGGAAGGCGCGGCACGAAGGCATCCGGATATCGCGAGCGCAGCCACGCCTCGTCTATTTTTGACGGCACTTCGAACCCGGCCAGCGGCTTGTAGGTCACGCTTAGCCCCGGAGCATCCGGAGCTACCACCCTGCGCTCCACAGAGCGTAGCATGCAGCCCGTGGAATCAAAGCGCAATATCGTGCGCGAACGGGGAGTGCCATCCATGCTCGTAAGCACGGAAAGATAGTCTCGCGCCACACTGTCAACAGCATTTGATTTGGAGTCGGACAAGCGGGCGCTCACACGTTCGGCCACGGCCCCGGGCAGCCATTCGCCTCCGGGAATACCGTCGGCCAACTCTCCTCTGCGCAGAAAGCCCCGGGAGTAGGCGTAAACCACCGAATCGCATCCGAGGGCCGTGAACCGTATTTCATCCGTTCCGGGAACGGTAGCCTCCACAAGGAACTCGCCCGTGGGCAGAGTCATCACCAATCCCTCCTGACGTGCAGCTTCCACTGAAGCCACAAAGAGTCTGGGACGGCGCAGCGAGTCCAGCATAGCATCCGCAGATGCCGCATAGGGCTTCTCCGGCACAAGTGCCGAAGTCTGCGAGGCGGCTGTGAATACAGCGGCGAAAAGGAGCAATATGGCTGCCGGACCTTTCATTATTGAGAATATATGCTTTACTATCAATCGAATGCACCGCTCACGATTTCATCCACCGTCTGTCCTTCCTCGGAGAATTCATCGAAATCAAGTCCCCCCTCGCAAAGGTCGGCCTCCGAGAACCGGAATCGAGATGTCTGCGTGTATGGCAACTTCGGATCAGCATAGACCTTGCTGATATACTTGCCGTAGACAGGGAGCGCCATGGACGCGCCCTGGCCCTGGGCCATGGAATTGAAGTGGATATAACGTTCATCACCGCCAACCCACACACCGCTCACGAGTTCGGGTGTAAAGCCCATGAACCAGCCGTCGGCATTGAAGTTGGTCGTACCGGTCTTGCCGCCCATCTGCGCCGTAATGTTGTAAGGCGGACGACGCAGGCGATTACCCGTACCGCCGTCCACGACATTGAGCAGCACGGAAAGAATTCGGTTATACCCACGTTCGGTGATTACTTCCGTCTGCGAAGGCGTGAACTCCTGTATCACATTGCCGTTGGCATCGGCAATAGCGGTTACATACATGGGATTGGTGCGCATGCCCTTGTTGGCGAAGGCGCTATATGCCGTCACCATCTCCCTGACACTCACCTCACACGGTCCCAGACATAGCGACTTCACGGCCGGGAGCTGATTGGTGATGCCATAGGAATGCATGCGGCGCACAAGCTCGTGAGGATTCAGACGGTCCATGATCCGCGCGGAAATCCAGTTGTTGGAATTGGTGAGAGCCCATCGCAGGCTCACCATCTCGCCCACACGCGAATTGCCGGAGTTACGCGGCTGCCATACGCGGCCGTTCTCGTCGTAGAGCGTGGGCTGCTCGTTCAGCATCTCCGAACAGGGGGTGAACTCGTCCGTCTCGAATGCGTATGTGTAGAGGAAAGGCTTGATGGTCGAACCTATCTGGCGACGCCCCGTGGCAGCCATATCGTACTGGAAGAAGCGGAAGTCCGGCCCGCCCACATATGCCTTGACGTAACCGTTGGTCGGATCCATGCTCATGAAGCCCGTGCGAAGGAAACTCTTGGTGTAGAGCACCGAATCGCGCGGTGTCATCACCGTATCCACAGGACCGTCATAACTGAACACCGTCATCTCCACAGGCGTGTTGAACTGCCGTTCGATTTCAGCATCCGAAAGCTTGGCCACACGGGCCACGCGTGCGCGTTCGCTCTGCTTGATTGCCGTGTTTATCAGCTTCTCGCGCAAGGATGCCGAAATCTCCGCCGGGTTGGAGCTGTAGGGCGCGGATGCCGAGCCCCGTTTTTCCTTGAAGAACTGCTGCTGCAGCGAACTCATGTGCTCGTGCACGGCCTCCTCGGCATATCGCTGCATGCGCGAGTCTATCGTCGTATAGATCTTCAGTCCGTCGTTATAGATGTCATATTTGGTGCCGTCAGGCTTACGGGTCTTCTCGGCCCAGCCGAAGAGCGGATCCGTGGCCCAGGCGATGGAATCATCCACATAGCGCTGATGCTCCCACGACGGGTAGTCCGATTCCTTGGGCTTCTTGGCCGTGAGCACACGGCGGAGCTCCTCGCGAAAATAGGGCGCAAGGCCGTCCTTATGGTCCACGCGGTGGAAATCGAGCTTCAAGGGTCGCGACTGCAGATCGGCAAGCTGCTCCTTGGTCAGCATACCTGCCTTATGCATCTGCTCGAGCACGACGTTGCGGCGTCCGAGCGTACGTTCCGGCTTACGTACAGGATTGTAGAACGATGGATTCTTTACCATGCCTACAAGCGTAGCAGCTTCGAGCGTGTCCAGTTCGGAGGCCTCCTTGTTGAAGTAGACCTTGGCGGCACTCTTGATGCCCACGGCATTGTAGAGAAAGTCGAACTGATTGAGATACATCTTGATGATCTCTTCCTTCGAATAGAAGCGCTCGAGCTTGATCGCAATCATCCACTCGATAGGTTTCTGCATGGCGCGTGCAAAAATATTATGACTCGTAGGCGAATAAAGCTGCTTGGCAAGCTGCTGCGTAAGCGTGGAACCGCCGCCGGCGCTCTTATTGCCCATCAGTATAGTCTTGACTACGGCGCGCGTCACGGCACGCATGTCAATGCCCGAATGATCCGCGAAACGCGCATCTTCCGTCGCAATCAGCGCATCCACTACCGCGGGCGAAATCTCCGCATAGTCGGCATAAACACGGTTGCCCGTATTTCGGAAGTAGCGTCCGAGTTCCTCGCCGTCGGAGGTATAAAGCACCGATGCATAGCGGTCCTGGGGATTCTTCAGCTCCTCGACCGGCGGCATATATCCTATAACACCATTATAGACAAGAACAAAGAACACGGCCAAAATCACCACCAGCGCTGCAAAGGATATCCAAAGTGCACGCACGGTCTTGCGCACCCAAGGCTTATGAGCCGGCGCCTGAGCCATTGGCACGTTCTTGCGGTTTGTAGTCGTCTGCGACATATATATAGTTCGGAAAGTATACGTTTATTGGTTCAATTTGCAAAAATAGTCATTTTTTCCGACACTGGAAACAGCAGACCCGAATACGCATCCAAAAAAGTTTGCGTATCCGGGCCAAAAAACTTCGCCTTTGGGCCAATAAGAACTAAGCTTGTTGCGGATAATAACAAACCCAGCTTAAAGTGTCAGTAGTGTTCTCAATAGGCATCGGCGAGTAAAGCCAATTGGAGCCTTGCTGCAAGATTACGCCACCGAAAAGCGGTTGCCGCTCCGTGCTGTTTGCTATGATGTATTCAAGGAGAGCATTATGTTTGTCGGCTGCAAACATATCGCTTCCGGCACTTTTGGTGTCGAAAAGATATATGTGTCCGTTCTTCATGCGGATAACGAAGTCAACATAGAAAAGAGCCTTTCCGCCTCCTTCCCCCTTATAGTATTCAATGGCATAGTTGGCTTTGCCACTATCTCCGTTCTTATACCACCAGTCAATATATTGTGAATTGGCTTCAAGAAATTTGACAAATTCCTTTTCGGGATTGGAAGCGGAGTTGAGTTGAATGAATGGCAAGAGCGCATGATTTTCAACCGGAGCAACTTGATTGGTTTCGGCATCATAAACGCGCTGTTCCGGCACTTCCCAGTCGTGTTCTTTATATTCACGTGTAGCGGCTGCTTTTGCGGCAGCCACCTGACGCTTACGCGCATACTTTTCAAGTGCCGTTTCAAGCAGACGGTCAAACTTGGGGCGGTTCTCGTGATAGAGGACCACTTTCTTTGCATCGGTTTCGTAGATACCGAAGAAGTCAGCGATTAACTCCGTGAGGAAGCTCGCTATTTTGTCGGTGCGACCTTTACGATCAAATTGGCCTCCCTTGCCGTCGATATATGCAAGAAATACACCATCAATCTCGCCGGAGGTACGTGCGAATTTCGCGCGCTCCACCGTCAAAGTCTGCACGTCGTTTTGGAAGTGAACGTCTTTAGGAATTTCAATGTTAATCGTCTTGACATCGAGACGGATTGAGTTCTGAACACGTCGACGATTTTCATTTATGGTTAAATCGTCCGTTTCAGGGAGCGGGTGGTACTCGTCTTCATCGCCACGCATAGCGGCGAGTTCTGC
>CAMWNH010000047.1 GCA_947175605.1 uncultured Porphyromonadaceae bacterium | reverse complement strand
CGTCCACGTCGCCCTTGACGATGATGTTGAGCTCCTGGAAGTTGCCGATGGCGCGACGACGGCCTATGTCCTCGAGCGTGAGGATCTTGGTTGTGCGCAAGCCCTGTTCGCGCTGCAGCTGTTCGCGCTTGTTGGCGATCTCGCGGGCTTCCTGTTCGGTGGGCAGCACGTTGAATGTGTCGCCTGCCTGCGGAGCGCCGTTGAGGCCCAGTATCAGGGCCGGCATGGCGGGTCCGGCTTCCTTGATGCGCTGATTGCGCTCGTTGAACATTGCCTTGATCTTGCCGAAGTGATTGCCGGCGAGAACGATGTCGCCCACGCGCAGCGTGCCGTTCTGCACAAGCACATTGGCCACATAGCCGCGACCCTTGTCGAGTGACGACTCGATGATCGTGCCCACGGCATGGCGGTTGGGGTTGGCCTTGAGGTCGAGCATCTCGGCTTCGAGAAGCACTTTCTCCATGAGCTCTTCCACGCCAATGCCTTTCTTGGCGGAGATGTCCTGGCTCTGATATTTGCCGCCCCAGTCCTCGACGAGGTAGTTCATGGCTGCGAGCTCCTCCTTGATTTTGTCGGGGTTGGCGTGGGGCTTATCGATCTTGTTGATGGCGAACACGATAGGCACACCGGCCGCGGAGGCGTGGTTGATGGCCTCGACCGTCTGGGGCATCACGGAATCGTCGGCGGCGACGATGATGATACAGATGTCGGTGACCTTGGCGCCGCGTGCGCGCATGGCGGTGAATGCTTCGTGGCCGGGAGTGTCAAGGAAGGTGATGTGGCGCCCATCGGCAAGCGTAACGCTGTATGAGCCGATGTGCTGCGTGATGCCGCCGGCCTCGCCTGCGATTACGTTGGCCTTGCGGATGTAGTCCAGGAGCGATGTTTTACCGTGGTCGACGTGGCCCATGACGGTCACGACCGGCGGACGGCTTTCAAGATCTTCTTCCGAGTCTTCTTCCTGGTGGATAGCGTCGGCCACCTCGGCGGAAACATATTCGGTGGAGAAGCCGAATTCATCGGCCACGATGTTGATGGTTTCGGCATCGAGACGCTGGTTGATGCTGACCATGACACCGAGGTTCATGCACGTGGCGATGACCTGATTGATGGGCACATCCATCATTATTGCAAGGTCGTTGGCCGTTACGAATTCCGTGAGCTTGAGCACGCGGCTTTCTGCTTCTTCGGCGCGCTGGGCCTCGCGCTCGCGCTGGGCGTTGGCTTCGCGTTTCTCCTTACGCCACTTGGCGCCCTTCTTGGCGCCCTTGTCCTTGGCGGTGAGGCGGGCCAGAGTCTCCTTTACCTGCTTCGAAACGTCCTCGTCGCTCACTTCGGGCTGCGGAGCGGGAGCGTTGCGGCGCTGTCCGCGGCCTCCTTTGCCCTGTTGGTTGCCGTCGCCCTGACGGTTGCGATCGCCGCCCTTGCGGTTGTCGGAATTACGGCTGCCCTGACCGCCGCGATGGCTATCGCCACCTACGGTAGCCACGCCTTGAGCCACCTTCTCGATATCGACGCGCTCTTTGCCCGTGATGCGGCGACGCTTCTTGCGGTCGGCATCGCCGGCATTCTGGCGCTCGTTCCGACGCTCTTCCTTAGATTTTTTCTTGGGGCGCACGGTCTGGTTGATGGCCGAGAGATCGATGTGGCCAACGACCTTGGGAGCAGTCACCGTGGCAGGAGTGCCGAGCGTGAATATTTCCGTTTTCTGAGCCTCGGGAGCCGCCGTGGTTTCAGGAGCTTTTTCGGGAGCTGCCTCGGGTTTGGGCTGGGGCTTGGGAGCCTCGGGCGCTTTGGGCGCGGGCTTTGCTTCCGCAGGTTTGGGCTGCACGGGCTTGGGCTGAGGCTTGGGAGCTTCGGGCTTTTCGGGTGCAGGTGCAGCCTTGGGCTGTGCGGGAGCTTCCTGCTTGGCCTCGGGTTTAACCTCCTGTTTGAGCTCGGGCTTGGGCTCCTGTTTGGGTTCGGGCTTGGTTGCGGGAGCTTCTGCAGGCTTCTCAGCCTTTGGTTCGGCGGGCTTGGGACGCACGGGGTTGCCGTGCTTGTCGAGCTGGATTTGCCCGATGATTCTCGGGCCGCCGGCGCGCACTTCCTCAACGGGGGATTTTACTTCTTCCTTGTTTCGGGCGGGAGCCTCATTCTTGGGCTCGCCTTTTTTCCGGGAAGGAGGGATGCTGTCTTTGAGCGCTCTATCGGCTTTGAATTCGTCCATGAGCATCTGCACGTGCTCTTCTTCGAGGCGCGTGTTGGGCGATTCGACGACGGTGACGTTCTTCTTTCGCAGGGCTTCGTAGACGGTCTCTGCCGAGATGTTGAGGTCTCTTGCTATATTACTGATTTTGACTTTCGCCATGTTGTGTATTTTTGTTTTTGGGTGAGAGACTCGGGGAATGGATGGAGGAGAGGATTAAAGCGGGAGAGAGGATTTGTTTCAGTCCTCAGTCTTCTCGTCTTCGGCGGCGTCTTCGTCCTCGTATTCGCGGCGGAGGATGGCTAATACGTCGTCGATGGTATTTTCCTCAAGGTCGCTCTTGTCGATGAGCTCCTGACGGGAGGTGTGGAGCACGGCCTGTGCGGTCACGCAGCCCATGTCCTTGAGGGCGTCGATGACCCATGCGTCGATTTCGTCCTTGAAATCATCGAGGAAGATGTCGTCCTCGTAGATCATTTCGGTGTCGCGGTATACGTCGATCGTGTAGCCGGTGAGCATCTGTGCGAGCTTGATGTTCTGACCGCCCTTGCCTATAGCCAGGGACACTTCCTCGGGACGGAGGAATACCTCGGCCTTGTGATTCTCCTCATCGACGCGGATGGTGGAGATGCGGGCAGGGGAGAGGGCACGCTGGATGAGCAGCGAGGGGTTGGTGGTGTAGTGGATTACGTCGATGTTCTCGTTGCGGAGCTCGCGGACGATGCCGTGGATGCGGGAGCCTTTCACGCCTACGCATGCGCCTACGGGATCGATGCGGTCGTCGTAGCTCTCGACGGCTATTTTGGCGCGTTCGCCGGGGATGCGGGCCACGGCCTTGATGCTTATGAGGCCGTCGTGGATTTCGGGCACTTCAAGCTCGAAGAGGCGGCGCAGGAAGTTGGGGCTTGTGCGGCTAACGGTGATTTTGGGATTGTTGTTCTTATTGTCGACGTTGCTGACCACGGCGCGAACTGTCTCGCCCTTGCGGAAGAAGTCGCCGGGAATGGCTTCGTGACGGGGCAGGAGGAGCTCATTGTTGTCGGCATCCAGAAGGAGTGTCTCGCGGCTCCAGGTCTGGTAGACTTCGCCTGTCACGAGCTCGCCTTCGAGATCCTTGAATTTGGCGTACACGGCTTCCTTCTGCAGGTCTAGAATGCGGCTCTGGAGGGTCTGGCGCAGGTTGAGAATAGCGCGACGGCCAAACTTTTCGAAGATGATCTCGCGGGAGTGTTCCTCGCCTACCTCAGCCTCGGGGTCGTCGTCGGCGCGGGCGTCGGACAGCGAGATCTGCAGGTTGGGATTCTCGACTTCGCCGTCGGGCACAACCTTGAGATTCTGGAAGATCTGTACGAAACCTTTGTCGGGGTTGAGAATCACGTCGAGATTCTCGTCCGTTCCGAACATTTTAGCGAGGACGTTGCGGAAGGATTCTTCCAGAACGCTGATCATTGTGGTTTTGTCGATGTTCTTGAGCTCTTTGAACTCGGAGAACTGTTCGACCATATTGACGGTTTCCTCTTTCTTAGCCATTATATATAAGGGAGTTTAAGTTATTGTCAAGATTAAAATTTTAAGTCGTAGACCAC
This sequence comes from uncultured Porphyromonadaceae bacterium, assembly GCA_947175605.1. Taxonomy (GTDB): domain Bacteria; phylum Bacteroidota; class Bacteroidia; order Bacteroidales; family Muribaculaceae; genus CAG-873. The sequence goes on along the minus strand of CAMWNH010000047.1, from coordinate 13,155 downwards.
CGATTTGCATTCGGCTGCGGTGAGTTTCACGTCCTCGTCGCGCACAACCGGACGCTTTGCGCCGGGCTCCTTCACTTTGGCCTTTACCAAGAGCGTGAATTCTACGGCTGCGGGGTCGGCGGGATCGGTCTGCGCGGCATCCTTGAGCACGCCGTGGAGCTTGCGTCCGTCGCGGGTAAGCACGGTCATGTCCTTGCCTATGTTCTTGGCATACTGGCGGTAGACTTTCAGGGGCGATGTGAGGCCGGCGGACCCGACTTCAAGCTCGTAGTCTTCGGCGTCACGATCGAATGTATCTTCGATTTTGCGTGTGAGGGCTACACATTCGTCGATATCTACCATGGTGTCTGAGTCGATTTCGACCGTTATTTCGTTGCCGGGCGTAACGCTCAGCTGCACGAGGAAGAGGTCGCTGCCTTCAAGGGCCTGTTCGATGGTGTGCGTGAGGAGTTGTTTGTCTATCATACTTTTTTATGCAAAGAGGAGGAAGCTGTGAGCCCCCTCCTTCGCAGGTGTTTGAAGTTCTTTGTGCAAAGATACAAAATTTTTCGCGATATAAATAATTAGTGGCGAGGCTGAGGGGTGCAGATAAGCTGTAATTTAGAATAATTATCTAAATTTATATATTTTTAAGCCTGTTTTCACGCGCCACATCTGCATTAGGCATGTTTTTATTTTAACCCTATTGAAAGAACGATGGATTCCAAAAGCTTTTTACCCGACGACTCGAAGACGCAGTTTGCCACACCGCCCAAGGGTGGCAACGGTCCTCTGGCGCGTTTTGCCCGAAAGAATTTCAGGCAGGACGGAGCGCCTCTGTTGCTTACGCTTGCACTGGTCACCGGCGTGTGCGCCGGCGTGGCTGCCTGGCTTTTTAAGCTTGCCATCGCGTGGGTGTCGACTATCCTTACATCCCACTTGAACATGAAGGGCATGAACCCCTGGCTGATAGCAGTGCCCGTGATAGGCATTTGCCTCACAGGGCTGTTTCTGCGCAAGGTGCTGAAGGTCAATATCGCTGATGGTGTGGATCAGATAAAGAGCGGAATGGCAAAAGGTCACTACTATCTGCGTCTCCGAAGGATAATAACTCCTCTGATTGCTTCGACGGTCACGCTTGGATTTGGGGGGTCGGCTGGTTCGGAAGGACCTATCGCAAGCTCCGGAGCTGCAATTGGCAGTAATCTTGGGCGAATCTTCGGAGTGCCGCAGCAGACGGTGCGCATGCTTGTGGCCATCGGTGCGGGCGCCGGCATTGCGGCTATATTCAAGGCTCCGGTGGGAGGTATGTTCTTTGTCGTGGAATGTCTCGCTGTGACGCTAACGGCCGTGAATATGGTGGCCCTCGGAATAGCCTGCCTGTGCGGCGGCATGATAGCTTATGCGCTTAGCGGCGGCGTGACGGACGTGGACTATCACGGCATCATCACCTTCGACATGAAGATGGTGTTCGTATCGGCGATTTTAGGTGTGTTCTGTGGGCTATATTCGATCTATTATTCCCGCGTCATGAGCTTTATGAACAAGAAGATGCGCGCTATAAACAAGCCGTGGATACGCAACATATCGGCAGGTCTCACCATCGGCATCCTGCTGTTCCTCTTCCCGACGCTCTACGGCGAGGGCTATGGTGCTCTGACGCATATGATCAACGGCGACAACTCGACCGTGATCATGGAGTCGCCTTTCGCACTTCTGGCCAAGGACCTCCACACCGGCCCGCTGCTCTTGGTCGTGGCGGGGATTCTGCTGGCAAAGTGCTGGGCCTGCGGCGCGACGGTGCATGGCGGTGGCGTTGCAGGTGAGTTCGCGCCGACGCTTTTCGCCGGTGCCATGGCCGGGCTGTTTTTCGGGCTGGCGGTGAACCTTATTCCCGGTGCCGATATTCCCACCGCCCATTGCGCTCTCTTCGGCATGGCGGGGGCCATGGCCGGAATAATCCGGGCGCCATTTATGGCCATATTCATTGCCACGGAAATGACCGGCTCCTATGCCTCTCTGCTGCCTATCTCGGTGTGTGCCATCTGCTCCTACTTTACGGTTTGGATGGTGTGCCACCGTCTGCCGGCGATGTTTGGCGGAAAGGGATTTAAATTGTAATTTTGCATAACGGATATAAAACTTAGAAAGATATATGATAGAACATACACCACCGGGACAGGAACTCCCGGAACGCGCGATCCTCGTGGGACTTGTCACGCCCCGTCAGGACGAACTCAAGGCCACGGAGTATCTGGCCGAGCTGGCTTTTCTGGCCGATACGGCCGGAGCCGAGACGATCAATACATTCCTCCAGAAGCTCGATTATCCCAATCCGCGAACCTATGTCGGCACGGGCAAGCTCGAGGAGATAAAGAATTATGTCGAGGAAAACGAAATAGGAATGGTGATTTTCGATGATGACCTGACCACCAAGCAGGTGGCTAACATCGAAAAGGAACTGCAGGTGAAGATCCTCGACCGCACGAGCCTGATTCTCGACATTTTCGCACGGCGTGCGCAGACGGCCAACGCCAAGACGCAGGTCGAGCTTGCGCAGTATCAGTATCTGCTTCCGCGACTCACGCGCATGTGGACTCACCTCGAGCGCCAGCGAGGCGGTATAGGCATGCGCGGCCCCGGTGAAACACAGATCGAGACGGACCGCCGAATCATCCTGGACAAGATTGCCCGGCTGAAGGAGGAGCTCAAGGCCATTGACAAGCAGAAAGCTGTCCAGCGTAAGAACCGCGGGAAGCTGACCCGTGTTGCGCTGGTCGGCTACACCAACGTGGGCAAGTCCACGCTGATGAACCTGCTGAGCAAGAGCGATGTGTTTGCCGAGAACAAGCTGTTCGCTACGCTTGACACTACCGTGCGAAAGGTGACAATTGACAATCTGCCTTTCCTGCTCACGGATACTGTAGGTTTCATCCGCAAGCTGCCGACGCATCTGGTGGATTCGTTCAAGAGCACTCTCGACGAGGTGCGCGAGGCTGATATCCTGGTGCATGTCGTGGACATTTCGCACCCGAATTTCGAGGAGCAGATAGAGGTCGTCAACAAGACGCTGGCGGAGGTATGCGGCGGCGCCGAAAAGCCTACGCTGCTGGTGTTCAATAAAATCGATGCGTTCTCCTACAAGCAGAAGGATGCCGACGACCTGACACCTCGCACGCGCGAGAATGTGAGTCTCGAGGAGCTGAAGGAGTCGTGGATGTCGCGCATGAACGACAACTGTGTGTTCATCTCCGCGCGCAAGGGAACGAACATCGACGAGCTCAAGCAGAAGCTATACGAGATGGCGAAGGAAGTGCATCTGACACGCTTCCCCTACAACGATTTCCTCTATCAGAAGTACGACGACCTTCAGGAATAATAGGCTGGCCTCTCCGCCCGTCAGGGATTATACAGGTCGCGATGATAAAAGGCCATGATTTCGCGACACTGGGCCAGAGCCTCCGAAGCACCGCAGCCGGGCGCAAGCTCGGCTGCTGCTGCATAGTCGCTCATGGCGCCGGCGCGGTCCTGAACCTTCCAGCGCAGGCGGCCGCGCCGGAATATCAATTCGCCGCGCCGCGCGGGATCGCTTTCGCGGTCGATGGCTTCAGTAAGTGCGGAGATCTGATCGGCGAATTCTTGCGGGAGCTTCATTTGGCGGGGCCGATAATGAGAATTCCGCCTGTGGCCGGGTCGAAGCGCACCATCGAGGGGTCTTTCTTGTCGGTGAATAGTGCGGGGTCAAGGCCGAATGTCACGCCTAATTGGGCGAGCCCGAGTTCCTTGGATGCCACTTCCGAACCTTCGTATTCGATGGATACGAGCGCTGTGCCGGGTATGGTGTATGCCACGCCACCTTTGGGGAAGCGCTTTGTCTCGCCTTTTTCGTTCACGGGGAGTGTGGCGGTCTCGAGTATCTCGAGATTGAGGGTTAGGGGGGCTCCGGCGAGGTTGTCGGCGTCCACGATACCGTCGGTGGCCGAAATACGCGCTATCACGCGCCCGCGGATGTCGGCGCTGTCAGGCACGATTTCAAGCGTGCGCACGTCGGTGCGAGTGGAACGCGTGCCCATGAACATGGCTGTGAGGGCTGCTTCCTGAGCGGCGAGATTGTCCAGCACGAGTTGCATGGCTTTGCCATCGGGAGGTGTGTTGTCGCTCTGTCCGGAAAGGATGTCGGAGCGCATTTCCCGGAGCTCGAAGATGCGTTGTGCGGCCAGCTCCGCGCGCTTGGCAACCGAACCGGAGCGGGCCATGTCCTGCGTCACGGCCTGTCGCGCGGCTTCCGTCTCGAGGGCGGTAGGGGCGGCGGGAACAGCTTTGGGAAGCTCGGGTGCCGTGGGCGCCGGGGCTTCTTCCGTGTTTATGGCAAGGGGGATACCCTCCGGCGAGAGTATCATGAAGGGTGTGCTACCGGCCTTGAACTGTGCCAGCCAGCGGTTGGCGGGGTCAGCGATGCCGCGAGGATATATCGTTACGCTGCGAACGCGTGCGGTCTTGGACGAGCTGCGTATGGCCGAGTCGTCGCCCAGATAGCGGCGGGCATAGTTGGCGAATTCGCCGGGAGTTTCTACGGTGAGCTCGGCCTCGACCGCTATCTCGATGGCGGTCACGGGGAGGGAGTAGACAAGACCGTATTCGCTGGCCTTGCCGGCTGTGAGTTTCTGGGATGTCTGTGCGTGGGCGCTTGCCACACAGCAGAGTGCCGTCAGAGCGGCCAAGAGAGAGCTTTTCATGCCTGTTTGCGGGGTTTGTCAATTGCTTCCATTGCCGGGCCGAGGGAGGCTGCTACATCGTCGGCCGTGACGGAGCGCACGCCCTGGGTGCGGGCCGCGAAATGGCCTGCGAGGCCGTGGATATACACGCCTGCCGCCGCGGCATACTCGGGGTGTATGCCCGAGGCTACAAGGCCGGTGATGAGGCCTGTAAGAACATCGCCGGAACCGGCTGTGGCCAGCGCCGGGGTGCCCGAGGAGTTCAGGAGCACCGAGCCGTCGGGCCATATCGTGGCCGTGTAGTGCCCTTTTAGTACGATGATTATGGATAGCTTGTGAGATATTTCAATTGCCTTGAGCAGACGAGCCGACGAGGAGGGCTGTTTGCCGAACAGACGGTCGAATTCCCCCTCGTGAGGGGTTATTACAGAACGGGCCGGCAGGAAATCGAGCATCGAGGGGCGGAGCGCCATGCAGTTGAGGGCGTCCGCATCAAGAATCAGCGGGAAGGATGCGGCATTTGCAGCTTTGAGAAGCCCTTCGAGCGCGGCTACGGTGGCATCGGAGGTGCCTATGCCGGGGCCGACGCCTATGGCCGTGTAGTTCTTGCTGTAGTCCATGCGGCGGATGTCCATGTCGCCTCCGTCGGTCATGAACATGGCCGACGGCACGGAAGTCTGGAGCACGAAAAATCCACATCGGGGCCCGTGCACCGTCAGCTTGCCGCAGCCCGAGCGGAGCGCTCCTCTGGCCGACAACACGGCGGCGCCGAGCATGCCGTAACTTCCGGCATAGAGCAGGGCATGGCCCAGGTCGGCTTTCGACACGAATTCATTGCGCGGGGGTAGTAGCTTGCGCACGTTGTGGGCCTCGATCAGGCGCGTATGGCATTTGGTGGCCTTCATCGCCTCCTCGTCCATATCCACGTCCAGCACCTGCCAGCGCCCCACGAGCTCGGCGTTCTCCTTCATGAAGAAGGCGGTGGACGGTCCCACGAGCGTGAGAGTGATATTGGCGTGGATGATATTGCGGTTTATCATACCCACGGACAGGTCCACCGTCATGCCGGCCGGAAGGTCTATCGACACGACGAAGGCGCCGCTTTCGTTGATGAAGCGTGCGAGGTACTGATAGCCGCCCATCAGCGGGCCGCCATGCTCGCGGCCGAAAAGTCCTTCGACAACTATGTCCGAGGAGCTTAGGTCGGGCTGTACGAGCTCCATTCCCGTTGTCTCGAACAGTGCTTCCTCTCCGGCAGCCTCCACGTAGTCCTGACGGGCTGTGCGGGCATCGGCCGTGAGTCTGTCGCCGCCGATGTTTATCAGGTACACTTCAGGAGCATAGCCCATGAGAGCGAGCTGTACTCCGGCTTCCATGGCGTATGCGCCGTTGATGTCGTTGCCGGCGAAGATCACCACGCGCTTGTTCTTGCGTCGGAGCGAGCCAACGTTTTCAGCGACCTCCGTTCCGACTTTGCGGATGAAGTCCATGCGCTGTTCCGGGCTTTCGCCAAGCGTGCGTTCGATTATATAGTCAATCTGACCGGGAGAGTATATGTTCATAAAACAATTGCGTCTGAATCAGGCTACAAAAGTAGCAAAAAAACGCGGCATTGTAAAGTCCCCCACAAAAATATCTTTCCATGCCCTGTGGATTTTCATCAGGGAGTCGGGTCGGCGGAAAATGACAATCCATGCAAATCTAAAATCCGATTTTAGATTTGCATGGATTGGTTATGTACTGAAAGTCCCGATCAGCATCCGCCGCAGCATCCGCCACCGCAGTTGCCCTCTTCGGCACCGCCGCCGCAGCAACCGCCGCCACAACCGCCGCCGCAGCCCTGCTGGGGCATCAGTTCTTCGGGTGTGGCATCACGCACGAGCGTCACGGTGCCTTTGAGGCGCACGTTATCCTTGGCCAGCGGATGGTTGAAATCCACGACCACGCTATCTGGCGTCACTTCCTTGATGAGGCCGTCGATGCGGTAGCCGTCGGCTGTCATCATCGGGGCGAGCGCTCCTGGACGGAAAGCCTCTTCGTCGAATTTGCCGTCGACCATGAAGATGTCCTTGGGAAGTGTCACCACTTCTTCGGGATCATAGGGGCCGAAGCCGTTCTCCGGAGTAGCCACGACATCGAAGCTGTCGCCGGGTTTGAGGCCTTCGAGAGCCTTCTCGAGAGCCGGCACGAAGCCTCGGGTGACACCGAAGATAGCCTTCTCGGGGTCTTCGGCCGTCATTTCATGCAGGGCTTCTTCCGTGCCGTCGGGGTTCACGCGGGAAAGCGTGTATGTCATTTCGAAATATTTTCCGGGTTTGATCTGTTCCATATTCTTGTGTGGTTTTTAAGTGTCTCGTTTCAGTATAACAAAAATCGGGCCGAATTGCTCACTGTCCGATTTCCGGTACACGCAGGCGGGGACCTGCGTCCTCTACGATGGAACGGAAATAGCGCTCGTTATAGCCGCCGAACACGGGTTGCACGGGCATGCCCGTCTCGCTGCGCTTGAAGCTGCCGTCCTCGTTCTGCTTCTTGATGTTGCCATCAAGGAATTTCACGAGCAGATATTCGCCCAGGCCCTTGTATTCCTTGGTGGTCTTGTCGGTCCATCCGAGGGTCATGTCGCGCAGACGGTCCTGAGCCACGCTGTAGGGCACATCCTTGAGCGAGGCAGCAGCCGTTGCCACGTCGTCGGCCATGGCTGTCTCAAGGCCACCCTGCACCTTACGGATGTCGGGAATCATCTGGCTGTAGCGGTTGTAGGCCTGATTGGCCACGAAGTTATTCACCCAGAACATCGAGTCCCACGACAGGCGCAGCAGGTCGGCCGTGGCACCGTCCAGTGCTGGCGGCACGGTGTCGGTGGAGTTGAATACAGGCACATAGACACACGTATTGGCATCATCCACGCCGAACCACAGGATGCCCTTCATGGCTTCGGGACGCTTGTCGCTCATCGAGGAGACGAAAGAGAAGCCGGTCTGCTGCGTGGCTATGGCGCGCTCGTGCGTATATTCCACCGAGTCAACTGTGAAGGTCATCGGGCGCCAGCGGTAGGGCACGTCGAATGGACCTGCGCCTATGTCCTGTGTCATGTCCAGAGGGGTGCCTTCGAAATGGTCGCGCATCATGTCCTTGAGGTCGGAGGCCGTGAGCGCCTTTACCGGTTTCACCCAAAGAGGCAGCACCTCGCCTTTGCCTTCGAGAATCCATGGCAGATACTTGTCCATGCTGCCGGCCGGGGCGAAACGGTTGAAGTAGCTCCACACGCGGGCATCGCAGCCGCGCAGTGCGCCCGCGTCGGTGATGGCGTAGGCGCGTGAGAAATCGAAGTCCGCGTCCGGGCCCTCGTAGTAGCCCTGACTGCGGGCGAAGTCTATCACGTCGGGGCTATACAGCGTTTCGGAATCGTTGAGGGGGAAGGTGTGGATGCGTGCGTGGTTGGCATGGCCACTGATGTAGCCGTCAGGAACGCGGCGGGCTACCCATACGGCGCCCGGGTCGCTCTTGCCCTTGCCTATAAGCTCCAGAATCCACACTTCGTTTGGATCGGCAATCGAGAAGCTCTCGCCTTCCGAGGCGTAGCCGTAGTCGCGCACCAGGCCCGTCATGATGTCAAGGGCCTCGCGTGCCGTGCGGGCGCGCTGCAGGGTGATGTAGATCAGTGAGCCGTAGTCGATGAGTCCCGAGCCTTCCAGCTCGGGGCGGCCGCCCCATGTGCTTTCGGCGATGGTGAGGCCGTGCTCGTTCATGTTGCCGATGGTGGAGTAGGTGTGAGCCACCTCGGGAATGCTGCCCAGCAGGCGCCCGGTGTCCCATTCCACAACGGGGCGCATCGCGCCCTCGGGGTGGTCGGCGGCCGGCTGGCGGTATAGCTCGCCGTAGAGCGTATGCGAGTCGGCTGCATATGTTATCATTGTGCCGTCGGTCGGGTCCGTGGCTCCGGGGGCGGCTATGAGGCTTGTGCATGCGTCGGCGTCGTAGGCGCCGCTAAGTCCGAGGCCCATGGCGAGCCCGAGACATGTGATAATCTTGGTTTTCATAATTATATGTAGAACGGCGCCCCGTGGGCGTTTATTGCCCGTCGGGGTGCCGGAGTTGTAGGCGTTTATTTCGAGCAGGCGTTGGCTATGAATTCCGCGATATGGCGGTCCGTGCAGTTCACATAGTTGCCGAGATTCTCGCCGTAGCCCTTCAGATCGGGAATCTCGCGTGCTGCCACGCCGGATTGTTCGGCGGCGCGCACCACGGCCGGAGCCACCTTCTGCAGCAGCCGGTGGTCGAAGGGCTTCGGAAGGATATATTCGCGGCCGAATGCCAGCTTTTCATCCGGGTAAAGGGCGCGCACGTCTTCCGGCACATCCTCCCGCGCGAGCTCGGCGATGGCCTCTGCGGCAGCCAGTTTCATCTGTTCGTTGATTACGGATGCGCGGCTGTCCAATGCGCCGCGGAATATGTAGGGGAAGCCCAGCACGTTGTTGATCTGGTTGGGGTAGTCCGAGCGTCCCGTGGCGTATATCAGGTCGGGGCGCGCTGCCAATGCCACGTCGCGTGCTATTTCCGGATTGGGGTTGGCCAGGGCGAATACTATAGGCTTGTCGGCCATGCTGCGCAGCATCTCGGGCGTCACGACATCGGCCACGGAGAGGCCCAGGAAAGCGTCGGCATCCTTCATGGCATCGGCCAGCGTGTGCAACGATGTGTCCAGCGTGGCATATTCGGCCTTCTGCGGATTAAGGTCCTTACGGGCTTCGGAAATCACACCCTTGCTGTCGCACATCACCACGTTCGAGCGGCGCACGCCCAGCGCCAGCAGCAGGTTGGTGCAAGCAATGGCTGCGGCACCCGCGCCGTTCACCACGAGGCGCAGATCCTCGAGCTCCTTCTTCTGCAGATAGCAGGCATTGATCATCGCGGCGGCCACGATGGTGGCCGTGCCGTGCTGGTCGTCGTGCATGACGGGGATGCCGCACTGTCCCACGAGCTTCTGCTCGATTTCGAAGCATTCGGGAGCTTTGATGTCCTCGAGATTGATGCCTCCGAACGAGGGTGCGATCGCCTTCACGACGTCCACCACCTTCTGCGGATCCGTCTCGTTGATTTCGATGTCCACGGCGTCGAGGCCGGCGAAGATTTTGAACAGTAGGGATTTGCCCTCCATTACCGGCTTTGCGGCCTGCGCACCTATGTCGCCCAGACCAAGCACGGCCGTGCCGTTGGAAATGACGGCCACTGTGTTGCCCTTATTCGTGTAGAGATAAGCTTTTTCGCTGTCGTCCTTGATTTCGAGACAAGGGTATGCCACGCCGGGCGAGTATGCCAGAGCCAGATCCTCGGGCGAGGAGAAGGGCTTGGTGGGCACATATTCGGTCTTGCCGGGGCGCGGAAAGCGATGATATTGCAGGGCCGCCTCGCGGGCCTTGTCGTCTTTGGAGCTTGCCATAGGTCGTTATTAAAGTGTTCGTATGTTGAATTATCAGTTATGTCTGTCTCTCATAAAACGCCGCAGAAGCTGCGAGGGTTCGGTTTTATAAGAGCGGCGACGAAAAATGTCGAGCAAAAGTATAAAAAAATTTGCAGGAATGAAAAAAAAGTCGTTACTTTGCACTCTGAAAAAGTGGCGCATCATTAGAAAGCCCCTGAGAAGATGCACTCAAGGGCGATATGAGAAGTGTGATGCCGCCGCGATTTTGACGTAAAAACAAAACAACCGAAACGATAAACCATTAACCAGCCATGTCAAAGATTTGTCAAATCACCGGCAAAAAAGCAATGGTCGGCAACAACGTTTCCCACTCGAAGCGCCGTACCAAACGCACATTTAATGTCAACCTCTTCAATAAGAAGTTCTACTGGCCCGAGCAGGGTATTTGGATCAGCCTGACAATCAGCGCTGCCGGCCTGCGCACTATCAACAAACTCGGCCTCAATGCCGCCATGATTCAGGCTGCTGAAAAGGGTTACCTCTCCGAAAAGGACATCAAGTTCCTTGGTTTCTAATATTCACCTCACACTGAAAAAGACAAAACTATGGCAAAGAAAGCAAAGGGCAATCGCGTGCAGGTGATTCTCGAATGCACCGAGCACAAGGCCTCCGGCATGCCCGGCACCTCCCGCTACATCACCACCAAGAATCGCAAGAACACCACCGAGCGTCTTGAACTCAAAAAATACAATCCCATCCTGAAACGTGTAACCGTACACAAGGAAATCAAATAAAATTAGCACCTCTACGATATGGCAAAGAAAACCGTTGCATCGCTCCAGAAGGGTGAAGGCCGCACCTACTCCAAGGTTATCAAGATGGTCAAGAGCCCCAAGACCGGCGCTTATATGTTCAAAGAAGAGATGGTTCCTAACGACGCCGTGAAGGACGCACTCAAGTAATAAAACCCTACATATACCCAACACGAACGCCTTCCCGCCTCGCGGGGAGGCGTTCGTGTACTATCCCCGGCCTATATTGGAGCCGACTTCCTCGCGCGATCCGTGCAGACTACCCTTCGGGCCGTCTGCAACGCTCCTACGCTCTCTCGGAAGCATGCTATCGGGGATTTGCGCAGCGGACGGGCCAAAGGCTCGTCCGTACGTTAGGGGGCACGCGTTTCTTATCACCCGATCATTTCAGAATTTCCAGCAGTTCTTGTGCGCGAGGGTGAGCTGAAGTCGAAATTCGCTCGAGCAGTTGACGCCGACGGTTATAGTAGTGTATATTGCTGCTGAGTCCACAGATAATGCAAATGGCTTTGGCGCTTAGTGGAGTGAGGCTAAGGAGCAATAAATTCCTGTCGCGGGCATTCAGTTTTGGTAATATTTCGTCCAATTCGGAAGGTATGCCTCCATACTGCCTGTCAAGTCGGGTTATAAGATGTTCAATAAATTGTTTATTGCCTAATTTTGAAAGAAGATCTTCGATATCTGTTAGAATAGATAGCTTCACCTTGTCGGATGCCTCTCGTTTAGCGTAGTAGTCTTTGGAAAGGGTGTTGATCAAATGGAAATGCTGCGTCAGCATTTTGTCCTCTTCTAAATCAGAAGAAGATAAAAGTTCCATATCTGCCTTCAAAGAATTCAATTGGTTCATGAGTTCGGAGATTGTTGACTCTTTTTCCTTGATAGTAAAACGCAGTCTTTGCTTCTTCCGGCGATGATAAACGGAGAGGTAGATGATTATTGCTGCTGCGGCACACGCAGCCAGCACTATCCATATGTGATAGTGGCCGATTCGCCCTTCAAGTTTGTCGACCTTGGCATTCTGAAAGCGTGTTATTATTTCATTTATCTCTACACCTCGATTGCACAGGGAACGCAACGAATCGGTCTCTAAATCGTGAATCCTGCTAAGATATGCGTTGGCCTCGTTCTCGCGGTTAAAATAATAATTCATCCAATATCTTGCGTATAGCATATCTAATTCGCAAGCAGTGGAGTCTGCAAGTATTTTTTCGGTCTCCTGACAAAAAGAGGTGGTGTCTCCCGATGAATAAGCAATATAGTAAGCTAAGTGCTTGTTTCGATATGGCCACTCGGGATTCCAGATATACATAGAGTCATAAGCCAATTTGGCATCCTCAATCCTTCCAAGCCTTAAATAAGGATGAATCATCGACTCATATACGTACGAACGTAGAGCTTTATCCGGTGTGGCTGCTATAATATTGTCATATATGGTTAAGGCCTCCTTGTATTTTCCCATACTGAACAGGCACTTCCCTGCATTTGCTTGCATGTAGTATGCATTGTCGCTTTTTGTGGTATAGCGGAAATAGTCTGCTGCAGTCAAGTACATACGATATGCCTGCTCGTAGTTTTTGCTTCTGGTGTGATTGTCTGCAATTAGTTCGTAGAGTCGTGCTATAAAATAATTGTCCTTGACTTCGGTTGCAATATCCAGAGGCTCTAAACTCGCTGCGACGCTCTCCGGATATTTCCCTGCCAAGAACCTGCAACGTGCAAGCAGGAATCCCGTACGCATCAATCTCTTTTTGTCGTGAATCTTGCTGTAATAATTTACTGCTACATCCAAAAGGGAGTCTTCCGGATGCTCGTTATATAATTTATAGTCTACCCACTTACTTACGAGCGTGTAGAGCGCGCGTGCGTGTTGCGTTCGCAATGATTCATACGGAATATTGCGTAAAATAGCCTCTGTGCTGTCCGGAAAGGAATCTGAAAGAATCTCGGCTTGCTCCAATGACCGACTATATGGATCATTGCCGTTGCAGCCATTAAGCATACTGGCGATAGCCGACAGGATCAATGTGAAAATTAGGTGAAATCGTGTGACAGACATATGTGATGATTTGTGGGCAAAAATAAGGAAAATTAGAATTGCTGTCAAGCGTTGCCGGGATGTCTGAAAAAATGAAGATTTTGCCCCAATTGATTGATTGTCATTACCGATGTAGTGGCTATGGGGCTGTTTGTTTTGGGTAAATATCTGATTATCAATGTACAATGT
>CAMWNH010000046.1 GCA_947175605.1 uncultured Porphyromonadaceae bacterium | reverse complement strand
CATGTCGGCCATGCAGGAAGTCAAGCGTCGTTTTTTTGCGATTAGAAACGGTGTGGTAGCAGACGTATTGCGGAAAAACGGGTCGCCTTTCAGAATAATTTTCGGGCTAAACTTGCCACAGATAAAGGAGATAGCGGAATTCGTAGGAGTAGATCGCGAACTGGCGGAAGCACTGTGGGCCAACAGGAGTACGAGAGAGAGCATGATGCTCGCGCCGATGATATTTCCAAGAGAGGAAATGAGCGAGAAAATGGCCGAAAAATGGCTTGATGCTTGCCCGTCGGCAGAGGTGAGCGATGTGCTGTGCCATTCGCTGCTTAGACATTGCCCATATGCCGGTGAGCTTGCATTGCGGCGATTCAGGGATGGAAGGCAGGAACGCTATGGGGCCATGAGGCTGATCCTAAACACATTACGAACTCTCGATCCGGAAGAAGTCCGGAAGGCTATTGCAGAATCAGACTTTGAGGAAGAGAGTGCGACCCTAAAGTTGATGAAGCAGCAGATAGAGGATGAAATTGACTTTCTATCAGGGAAATAAGCTAAATAATCGGGGAAACATTCGAGGTAATTTTGTCCGGCGCTCGTAAGAATTATTTTGCAATGGGGGAAAAGTTTCGTAATTTTGCGAAACAAACCCAACCGAAATATGCGAGTATCGAGTTCCGTAATCATCCGATTTGCCATACTGGGCCTCTTGTGGGCGGCGCTTGTCGCGTTGGTGGTGCTTTATTCGCGGCCATTTACGCTTTATACCGCTTTTGTGATAGTCGCATCGGCCATTATCATCTTTGTGCCGATGTATAAGAAATATATAAACCCCGGCAGAAATGAACGATAGCATGCGAAGCGCGGAGACCCTTGCCGAGACGCCGTTGCTCGACAGTATTCAAAGCCCTGCGGACCTGCGCAAGCTGCCCGTGGAGAAGCTGCCTCAGGTTTGCGAGGAAATCCGCCGTTTCCTCATCCGTAATCTGGCCAACAATCCGGGACATTTTGCATCGAGCATGGGAGCCGTGGAACTGACGGTGGCACTGCATTATGTTTTTGATACTCCATATGACCGTCTGGTATGGGATGTAGGGCATCAGGCATACGGACACAAGCTTCTCACGGGACGCCGTGAGGCTTTTGCCGAGGGCAATCGCAAGTTCGGGGGGCTTAGCGGATTCCCGAATCCGTCGGAGAGCGAATATGATACATTCTCAGCGGGCCATGCGTCGAACTCAATTTCAGCCGCATTGGGAATGGCCGTGGCATCCTCGCTGATGAAAGACAAGCCGAGACGGAATACGGTGGCCGTGATAGGAGATGCGTCCATCAGCGGAGGACTGGCATTCGAGGGCATCAACAATGCAGCCAATACGCCGAACAATCTGCTCATTGTGCTGAACGACAATGATATGAGTATAGACCGCAACGTGGGTTCGCTCAACGGTTATCTGGCGAATCTCACGACTTCGAAGGCATACAACGACCTGCGATACAAGACATATAGGATGCTGAAGGGAATGCGTCTTGTTAGTGACAGCGGCAAAGGATCCATCCTTCGATTCAACAATAGTCTGAAGTCGCTTATCTCGCGTCAGCAGAATCTTTTCGAGGGGTTGAATATCCGATATATGGGACCGTTCGACGGCCATGATGTAGCCACGCTCGTGAGAGTGTTGAAAGATATCCGGAATATGGACGGACCTCGCATCCTGCATCTTCGCACGGTGAAGGGAAAGGGATACGAACCTGCAGAAAAGAATCCGGCAAAATGGCACGCGCCGGGCAAGTTCGATGCATGCACGGGAGAGCGCGCGGCTGACAAAGCAAAAAACGACGGCATGCCAAAAAAGTATCAGGATGTTTTTGGCGAGACGCTCGTGGAGCTTGCAGAGAAAAATCCACGTATCGTTGCCGTGACAGCCGCCATGCCGTCGGGAACCTCGATTTCGAGACTGCAGGAGGTGTACCCTGAACGAGTGTTCGATGTGGGTATTTCCGAGGGACATGCCGTGACATTTGCCGGCGGCCTTGCAAAGGAAGGATTGAGGCCTGTAGTGGGAATTTATTCCAGTTTTCTCCAACGCGGCTACGACCACATAATCCACGATGTGGCATTGCAGAGCCTACCGGTGGTTTTTGCCATAGACCGAGCCGGTCTGGTGGGCGAGGATGGGGCGACACATCACGGCGCCAATGACCTGGCATATATGCGTACCGTGCCGGGGATGATTGTAAGCTCGCCATCGGATGAAGATCAGCTGCGCAGGCTTATGGCAACGGCATTGGGAGACGATATAAAACAGCCGTTCGCAATCAGATATCCTCGTGGTGCTGGGAAAAAGACCGAGCCGCTATGCAAGCCTGAACCCATTGAAATCGGAAAGGCCAGAATGCTTAAATCAGGATCCGCCGGAGCCGTGCTGTCCATAGGTCCTATCGCTTCAAACGTGTCCGAAGCATTGGACGGACTTGATGTGGCACACTACGATATGACCTTCCTGAAGCCAATTGACGAACAGCTCCTCCATGAATTAGGGAAAGCGGGTAAGCCCCTGATAACCGTCGAGGATGGCACGCTGAACGGCGGCTTGGGTAGTGCGGTGGCAGAATGGATGGCTGACCACGGATACATGGTGGCACTACGGAGAATTGGTCTGCCAGATGAGTTTATTCCTCAGGGAACACCGGAGGAGCTTTATAAACTGGTGGATCTGGACACCGAAAGCATCCGAAAGGCTGTAGAAGAACACACGAAAGGATTATGAAGATCGTAATTGCCGGCGCGGGAGAGGTGGGTTCGCATCTTGCGAAACTGCTTTCGATCGAGGAACAGGACATAACGCTCATCGACGAGGACAGCAATCGTCTGGCAGTGCTTGACGCCAACTTCAATCTCATGACTGTCAACGGCGATCCTACGAGTTTTGCCGTGCTCCGCGAGGCCAAGGTGGACAATTGCGATATGTTTATAGGCGTGATGCCCTATGAGACGGCCAATATCGTGTCCTGCTCCATTGCCAAACAGTTGGGCGCGCAGTTGACGGTGGCACGCATTGACTCATACGACTACATGAAGCCGGAGAATTTCTGCCATGTGAAGCAGATGGGTGTGGATAAGGTGATATATCCCGAATATCTCGCAGCGCGTGAAATCATAACCTCACTCGAGTACTCGTGGATGCGCAGCCGGTATGAGCTTCATGAGGGTCAGATAATTCTGGCGGGTATCCCGCTTCCGGAAGATGCTCCGATTGCAGGAATGCAGCTGAAGGATTTTGCAAGTTCGAACCACTATTTTCACGTTTCGGCCATACGGCGCAATCACGAGACCATTATACCCGGCGGTCTTGACCGGCTTCTTCCGGGTGATGTGCTTTACTTCACTACCACAAGCGACCATGTGAACGATCTTAAAGCCTTGACCGGCCTGACGGAACGCAAAATCCGACGAGTGATGATAATGGGTGGCGGTAAACTAGCCATGCGTCTCACGAATCTTGCTGAAGGAAAATTCAGATTCAAGATTCTGGAGAATGATCTGAACGAATGCAATAAGCTGTCTCGCCGCTGTCCTGCAGATGTTGAAATAATCAACGGCGATGCGCGCGATGTGGAAACGCTACTTGACTCGGGTATCAGCGAAATGGATGCATTCGTGACATTGACGCCATCGTCCGAGAGCAATATCCTGACCTGTCTCACGGCACGCGAGCTGACCGATGCCAAAATCGTGGCGGAAGTAGAGAATATCCAGTTCATTGATCAGGCTGAAGCTCTCAACATCGATCTTGTGATAAACAAGAAGCTTCTTGCATCGAGCGCAATATTCCAACTGCTGTTAGACGCCGATTCGTCGACGGCAAAGTGTCTTGCGCTTGCAGACGCTGAAGTTGCCGAAATGGAAGTGCGCGAGGGCTCGAAAGTGACCCATGCTCCTGTCAAGGATCTTCGTCTTTCGCGCGACATGACACTTGGCGGCCTAATAAGAGACGGGAAAGGGATGCTTATCGGCGGTAATACGCAGATACTTCCCGGGGACCATGTGCTTGTATTCTGTCTGAACGGCGCACTGCGCCAGGTAGAACGATTGTTCAACTGATGCGAAAGATTACCCGTCAACCGCTATTCAACTTTCCCATGCTTTTAAAGATCGTGGGAATGCTTCTGCTGATTGAATGTGCGTTTCTTTTAATACCGCTTGTGACGGGTCTTATATATCACGAACGAGATGCGTTTACAATCGGCGCGACAGCTCTCGGCACCTGTCTTGCGGGCTTACTTTTATCGCGGGGCATACGTCCGACTCACACACGGCTAAGCAAACGTGACGGCTTTCTGCTGACGTCGTTCGTCTGGGTGGCCTTCTCGCTTTTCGGTATGCTTCCGTTTATCTTCTCAAAATCCACGCCATGCACGGTGACAGATGCGTTTTTCGAGGCCATGTCCGGTTTTACGACCACCGGAGCCTCGACGCTCGGCAACCGTCCGGAGATGAGTAATTGCCTGCTTATGTGGCGTGCGGTGATGCAATGGATAGGCGGCCTGGGAATAATACTGTTCACACTTGCCGTAATTCCGATGCTCAACACACGCGGAGGCATGCAGATGTTCAATGCCGAGATGACAGGTATCACGCATGACAAGATACGCCCTCGAATAAGTCAGACCGCCAAATCGCTTTGGGGGGTGTATGCTATTCTCACCATCATGCTGACACTACTATTGTATTTGGGCCCAATGTCCTTTTTCGATGCCCTTTGCACGGCATTCGGAACGGTATCGACCGGCGGCTATACTTCAGGCATAGCCGGAATTGAAGCGATGCAGCACGCTTATGTGAAGGCAGTGATGACGGTATTCATGTTTCTTGGCGGTGTGAACTTCGCACTGATTTTCCGGCTGATTACCGGACAGCCAAAACAGCTCATAAGGAACGATGTATTCAGAATCTACATCAAGTTTATAGGAGTGATGTGGATGTGCTTTGCCATTGCAGGTCTTGTATCAGACGGGTATAATGGGCCGGTGCGTCTGCTTCTGGACCCGCTGTTCCAGGTCGTGGCGATATCAACCTCGACAGGTATCTCACTTCTCCCTGTGGCCGGGTGGGGGGGCTTTACACTGATTTTGACCATGGTCATGATGTTTTTCGGCGGGTGTGCAGGTTCCACGAGCGGCGGTGCGAAGATAGACCGTATGGTGTATCTGTTCAAGAATATCCGCAATGAGCTATATAGATGCATATACCCTAATGCCGTCCTCCCGGTACAAGTTGGAGGCCGCGTAGCATCGCCGCAGCTTGTGGGCAAGGTCGTGGCATTCCTGTGCATCTATGTGCTTGTGGTGCTCATCGGGGCAGCTATACTAACGATAATGAACGTGCCGTTTGTGGATGCGTTCTTTTCCTGTTTTTCGTGCATATGCAATACGGGATTCGGGACCGATATCACAGGTCTGGGCGAATCCTACGATATGCTTCCATTCGCTGCAAAGTGGGTCCTTAGCCTTATAATGCTTATAGGCCGTCTTGAGGTTTTCTCTGTGCTGGTGCTTTTGCTTCCGTCCTTCTGGCGGAGAGGATGACAGGCCGGGAACTGACATACTGACACGCCCCAAGGAGGCGTGTTGAGTGAAAATCAGTTAAGGACAGGCGCTATTTAATTAATTAAAGATAAAGCGGGAACAAAGATTTAAACCTTGCACTATATTTGCACTCATAAAAATGCAAAAGGGACGAAATCCTACAATCTATCATAATTCATTTCATGAGTGCTATGAAACAAAATTTAAAATCATTTCTCCTCGGTGGCGCATGCGTGCTTGCAGGCGGCGCTGCTACCTATGCCCTCGCCTCCGGCACACAGAACGTGACAGCTGAAGGGGCAGAGAGCAATACCTCCGCACCCGTACAGGCCACGCGGCTTACGCCCGGCCGTGTCATATCGCAAGACGATTTCACGCGTGCGGCAGAAGAGACCGTAAACGGAGTCGTGTCCGTGAAAAGCTATATCTATGCGACGCCCCGCAACTCTTCGCGACAGCAGCAGTACTATGACCCCTTCTTCGATTTCTTCTTCGGGCCACAGCCTCGTCAACGTCAGGCAGAGCCGGAGCAGGATAATTCCAAGCCCCGTCAGCTGGGTCTGGGGTCAGGTGTAATCATCAGTGACGACGGCTATATCGTGACCAATAATCACGTTATCGAGCAGGCCGAGCGGCTTGAGGTGACACTGAACGACAACCGCAACTATGAGGCAAGCGTGATAGGCGCCGACCCGAATACGGATCTTGCGCTGATAAAAATCGAAGTGCCTGATGGTGAATCGCTGCATGTGATTCCTATGGGCGATTCCGAGCAATTGCACTTGGGAGAGTGGGTATTGGCCGTGGGCAATCCCTTCGGATTTACCTCGACCGTGACGTCCGGCATCGTATCGGCAAAGGCTCGCAATATATCATCGAGCACGGGCACCAGATCGAGCGGTAATATTGAAAGCTACATCCAGACTGATGCTGCTGTGAACCAGGGTAATTCGGGTGGCGCGCTCGTGAATCTGCGGGGAGAACTCGTGGGCATCAATACGGCAATCTATTCTCAGACCGGAGCTTATGCAGGCTGTTCGTTTGCCATTCCCACATCCATCGTGCAGAAAGTTGTGGATGACCTTAAGAGCTTCGGAACGGTGCAAAGAGCATATCTCGGAATTCGCTTCGTGGAGCTGTCGCCCGAACTAATTCAGGAAACAGGTATCAAAGGCGCCACCAAGGGCATCTATGTAGGTGCTGTAGAAGAGCGTTCGGCTGCTTTCGAAGCCGGACTTAAGGAGGGTGACGTGATAACAGCCATAGGTGGTCATCCAACGGGCTCAACCGCCGAACTGCAGGGGGTCATTACCCGCTTCAGTCCGGGCGACGAGGTTGTAGTAGACTATCTCCGTGATGGAGAAGCACGTAAGGCCCGTGTGACACTGCGTAATTCTTCCGGAACCTATGCCAAGACAAATCAGAATGACAAGCTTTCACTTGGAGCAAAGCTTGGCGAAGCCGATGTAGAACTACTTCGGAGGCTGGAGCTTAACGGCGGTGTGGCAGTGAGCGAGGTCGAGGCAGACGGACGCTTCGGACGCAGCGGAATACGCGACGGGCTTGTCATCCTCTCGGTGAACAATATCCGTGTGACAAAGCCGGAAGAAGTCGAAAAAATAGTGAAATCCGTGCGTTCGGGCAATGATCGCGAAAAGGCTCTGTTCATAACAGGCATCTACCCTTCAGGAAAAGTGGCATATTTTGCCGTTGACTTGTCGGATTGATGAACTTTTATTATATTTGTGCGTTAGAATAACAGAAACAAGATAATACTAACGCATAAAACCCAGACAAGACAATGAAAGCTTATCATGTAGCCCTCGCAGCAGTAGGTGGCGCCCTCGTAGGCGCAGCAGCTGCCCTCCTCACCGCCCCTCAGTCCGGCGACAAGACCCGTGAAACCGTACGCGATTTCCTGAAGACGCATTGCCCCGGCAT
This sequence comes from uncultured Porphyromonadaceae bacterium, assembly GCA_947175605.1. Classification (GTDB taxonomy): domain Bacteria; phylum Bacteroidota; class Bacteroidia; order Bacteroidales; family Muribaculaceae; genus CAG-873. Next base: position 9,517 of record CAMWNH010000046.1, on the reverse strand, counting down.
GAAGGAGCATCGTATCAATAATCTCGCTGAGAAGATTGCAGAAGAGATTCGCGAGGCTGAATAAATAAGACAAATTCAGGCATCCGGCAGGCGCTCGGCGCTTTGCAGGATGCCTTTTTCACAAATAAAACTATAATAATACAATGCGTGAACTGACAATATTCGTGCTCGGCGCCGTTACAGGTGCTGTAGCTACGGCTCTTTACACCCCCGTCAGCGGACCTGAGCTCCGTGCCAGAATCCGTGTTCAACTTCAGAAGCGAGGCATCATCGAAGCAGATAAAATCGATGAGCTCGTGGAATATATCGCTGCCAAAATTGAAGAAGAACCGGCAGAATAAAGAATAAGGAAGATATAGAAGAAATGGGCTTTTTCCGGAATAACCGTCCAAGCGGCGAAAGCACAGGCGACAAGATAAGAGAAACAGGGAATATCCTGATCAGATATCTGCGCTTGACGGCAGAGGATCTGCGGCTAACTGCTGCGGAAAAACTGACCGTGCTTTTCTCGACAGTCACTTTTTTCGCACTTGTGCTTATCATAGGCACGGTAGCGTTGGTGTTCGTGTCGATAGGTATCGGGCACTGGCTTGCCGCAACGGTTGCACCACTGATGGCCTATCTTTACATAGCCATCTTCTATGTTCTAATATTAGCGGTACTGATTATTTTCAAACGCCAGTTGCTGATCGACCCTATATGTCGGTTTGTGACGCGCTTAATCGTGGAAGCACCTAAGTTGGAACGTCAAAATACAGGAGAAAAGCATGAAACAGATAGTTAATACCGGAAACGAAGCTGACTCCTGGAAAGGTTATACGCTTGAGGAGTTATATATGCGACGCGCTACGATTTACGCAAGGCGCGAGATAGAGAAGTACCGGCTATCGCTGGCAACGGAAAATATGCGCAAGTCCACCCCTGCACTTGGCGGGCCCTCCGGCCTGATGAGCAAAGCCGGAGGATGGATAAGCTATCTGGAATATGGATTCGTGGCTTACAAGATGATGCGCAGGCTTATGCCGTTTTTCCGCGGAAAGAAGAAGTAACACTAAAAAAATATCGACAGAGTCGGGCCTCATGCCTATGTATGGGGCCCGACCTATAGACATATACCAATCATTATGGCAAACGTAAAACCAGGCGACACCGTGCGCTTCCTGAACACTACGGGGGGAGGCAAGGTAATTCGCGTAACAGACAATCTGGCATATGTGGAGGACAGCGACGGCTTTGAAGTTCCGGTGCAAGTGAGAGAGTGTGTTGTAGTTGATCCGGCCCGCAGTCTGGGATTCACCGAGCGTCCGGAAATATTGTCAAAAGAAAAGACACAGCACAAGGCACCCGAGGCGCCCACACCAAAGCCGACAAAAGTTCAGGAAGTAATAAGTGAGATCGAAACGCCAGACGGAGACGTGATGAACATCGTGCTGGGCTTTGAACCAACGAATATAAAAGCCCTGTCGAAATCGGAATTCGAGGGTTATCTTGTGAATGACTCGAATTACAAGCTTTTCGTGACCATCATGACCCGCGGACGCGAAGCACGCATGTGGCAAGAGAAGTATGCCGGACAGATAGATGCCAATATGGAGGAGCATGTGCTGACATTCGGAATGGAGGATTTTGCACATGCCGACAGAATAGCCGTGCAGATTCTGGCATATAAGTCAGGGAAAGTTTTCGAGCTCAAGAGTCCGATTGGTGTGGAACTGAAGCTGGATACGACAAAGTTCGCAAAGCTGCATTGTTTCCGCAGCAACCGATATTTCGATGGGCCCGTAATCGCGCTCGATATCGTACGTGATGATCGCGTAGCCGGGGAGAGCGAAGTGCCTTCGGCCGAAAAAATCGCCGAGGCCATGCTGCCCCCCCGCGTCAAGACTGCTGACAAAGGCTCATTCAAGCCCAATAAAGCCCGTGCTACAGGCGATGAACCTATCGTCGTTGACCTGCATGCATCGGAACTTTTCGACGATATGAGGGGCCTTAGTAACGCCGATATTCTCAATCGACAGATAGATCGCTTTTCGGAAGTTATGGACGCGCATCTGAAGGATGCGGGACGGAAACTGATTTTCATTCATGGCAAAGGCGAGGGAGTTCTTCGTCAGGCATTGATGAAGGAGCTGACCCACCGCTACAAGGGGCATGATGTGCAGGATGCATCGTTCCGCGAATATGGGTACGGAGCGACACAGGTGACTATCCGTCCGATGGCCGCAGCCAAAAACAAGACTGACAAGCGATGATAATATATTTTTCGGGCACAGGAAATTCGCGTGCGGTGGCGCGCAGGCTTTCCGGCAATCTCGGAGATAAACTATATGAGATAAGCGGAAAGAGGGCGACAAGTCCTTCCGAGGCTGAGATACTGACAATAGAGAGCGACGCGCCTGAACGTGTGGTATGGGTATTCCCGACTTATTCGTGGGGAGTGCCTCCTGTGGTGCAACGTTTCATGACGGAAGTGCGCGCTAAAGAATCCTTTGCCAAGGCACAGCATTGGATGGTGACGACATGCGGCGACGATATGGGACTCGCCGACGGGATGTTCAGGAGGCTGCTGCGCAAGCGAGGCTGGAAGACTGCAGAAGCTGCGTTCTCTGTGATCATGCCCAACACCTATACGCTTATGAAGGGCTTTGACGTGGACCAACGTTCGATAGCCAGAACCAAGCTTGCAGCTATGCCTTCGACCGTAGACCGCATTGCGGCGATGATTGACGGCAAAGAGAAAGCGGAGAATATGCTGGTGCGCGGTGGATTTCCGTGGATAAAGACAAAGATCGTGTTTCCCTGGTTCAGGAAATATGAGATGTCTCCCAAACCATTCCACTATACGGCAGCATGTACGGCATGCGGAAAGTGTGCCCGCAGTTGTCCGTTGGATAATATAAGGATGGGCAGCGACGGCCCGGAGTGGGGCACTGACTGCGCTCTGTGTCTGCGCTGTTATCACATATGCCCGCAGCACGCCGTGGCCTACGGAAAAACAACTGACGGAAAAGGACAATATATGTTTCCTGAGAAGTGAATGCAGATAGAAAAAGAGGTGCTCTCACGAGTACCTCTTTTTCCATTCATCACATTATGCTAAACTAACGGCGCGCGAGGCGCCGTAGGGGTTGTTTCAATAACGGTTCTCGACGATGTCCCAGTCGACGATGTCCCACAGTTTCTGCAGTGCATCGGCACGACGATTCTGATAGTCGAGATAGTATGCATGCTCCCAGACATCGAAGCAGAGCAGAGGTGTGAGCCCGTCGGTGATAGGATTGCCTGCATTGGGGCCTTGCGTAATGAAAAGTTTGCCATTATCATCGCGCGAGAGCCAAACCCATCCGGAACCAAACAGGCCAACGCCGGCATCGACGAATGCCTTCTTGAAGTCTTCGAAGCTTCCGAAGTCGCGGTCGATAGCCTCGCGGAGTTTGCCGGAAGGTTCACGCGACCCATCGGGAGAGAAGGTGAAGAAGTAGAAGATGTGGTTCCAAGCCTGCGAGGCATTGTTGAAGAGAGGGCCTTTGGCACGGGCAATCACTTCTTCGAGTTCCATGTCTTCGAACTCGGTGCCTTTAATGAGTCGGTTGAGATTATCAATATAAGCCTTCTCGTGTTTTCCGTAGTGGAAGTCGACGGTGCGGGCACTGATTGCCGGTTCGAGCGCATCGGGATCGTAGGGGAGTTGGGGCTGTTCGTAATTCATAGTCGTTATGTTTTTACAGTATTAAAATTTTCTACTATAGAAACACTCTGACAGCCCTGCGGGTTCACGAACGACAGCTATATTTCGAGCGGAATATCGAAAAAATCGGCATCTGCGGCCACGGGGAAGCGTCGACGCCACTCGTCGATGGCACTCTTATGGAGAGTAGCGACCACAGCACCGTCCAGGCTGACGGCTTTTTCGCTGCATGGCTTGCCCATGGGATCGAAGATTTCGGTCATGTCGGCGTATTCGCCGTAGTCATCGCGGCCTCCGCGATTCGCACCTACAACGTATGCCTGATTCTCTATGGCTCGGGCGATGAGCAGATGTTTCCACGCATATTCGCGGGCGGAAGGCCAGTTGGCAGGGACGAGCAGCAGCTCGTATTCGTTATCGCGGTTGCGACACCAGGCGGGGAACCGAAGGTCATAGCAAACTATCATGGCTATATTCCAGCCCCGGAAGCGGATCACGGGTTTGAAGGCGCCTCCTCGGGCATAAGTCTTGCTCTCGGAACTTAGCGAGAAGAGGTGACGCTTGTCGTAGTAGGTCTCGTCGCCGGATGGCTCTATGAAGAATGCACGGTTGAAAATGTTATGGGCCGTGCGAGCGAGGAAGCTGCCAGCAATGGCACAGTTATAACGCCGTGCGAGTTCGCGCACGGCAGTAAGGGTGGGGCCGCCATTCGTCTCAGGGAGATCCGTGAGCAGACCGGTGTCGTTGACAAAGCCCGTAGAAAACAGCTCGGGAAGGACAACGATGTCGATATGCGGAGGCATGGCTTCCATGGCTTTCGCGAGAAGACGCAGATTGGCTTCGGGGTCAGCCCATACGATATCAAGTGAGAGGGCGAGAATGCGTAGCGAAGAATCAAGAGACATCTGGTATAGGAATCGAATGGATTTGCAGAGAGGACGTCAGTCCTCGTCGTCGGTAGAGAATTTTTCGGGATACTTGCCTTTGAATGGACGATAGAAATTTTTGATGGACCGCATGTCGGCATCGATATCTCCCGTAGGGATGAATTCGTCCTCGATGAGAATGAGTTTGCGGGTGTAGTCGATGGCGCCGAGCATTATGGGGATTCCGGCTTCATACGCAATATGCAGGAAGCCGGTGCGCCAACGTGTTGTGCGACTTCTTGTGCCTTCGGGGGTGATGGCGAGACAGAGCCTCGACTCGGAGTGAAAACGCTCGACAAGCAGCTCGGAAAGCGATGATCCACGTCTTCGAGGCACGGGTACGCCACCCATAGCACGCAAGATAGGCCCGAGGGGCCAGAAGAACCAGCTCTCCTTCATCAAAAAACCGGCGGAACGGCCCACGGAAGCGTAGGCAAGCTTGCCCCAAATGAAGTCCCAGTTGCTTGTATGCGGAGCTACACAGATAATGCACTTCGGGCAGTCGGGAACGGTGACCGATACCTTCCACCCGAAGGCACTAAGTATACGGGATGCAAGATTCATTACTTGGCGCTGGCTTTAAGCTCGGAACGCACGTCTTCGGGGAGTGCGGCGTTGATTTTCTTCAGGATTACGTCGACAGACTTATGGAACTCTTCAAGCAGGGCTTTGCTTGCCTTGTGGAAATAAGCGCGGCGTGCCTTGCCGTATTCGGCAGCATCCATAGATGAAGGGGTTTTGTCGAAGCCGATGCTGATTTTGGCGAGAGTCTCAACCTGGAGGGATGCAACTTCATTAACGATTTCTGCAACGTTCGACATAGACACGCCGGGGAAAGCGTAGGATGTTTCGATGATGCCGGCAGCCAGATCGGCGCACACAGCGCGCACGTACTTTTTAAGTTCTCGACGATTGCTCATTTTTCTTATATTTTAGAGATTTTATAACCGCTTATGCGGTGGGAATATTCATTTCATATTTCGGACACACTTGCGAAGGGCCTGTACCGTAGGGGCGAGACGCTCGACGTGAGCGAGCCGTGTATTCATTAAACGCGTGAGCTGGTGCGGGAGTTCGACCGGAGCGCCCGTGACCGATGTATATATGTCGATGTCGACAGCCGGATGTGATGTGGCGAGAGCGACGACAGGAACACCCTGCGATGAATATCTCTCGGCGACGGACCAGGCAACAGCGGAGTGGGGGCACAAGCCGGAGCGAAGCAGGGGACGCATGCGGCGCATGGTTTCGGCAATTTCATCATCGCTGACGGATGCCGTGTCGATTTCGCGTTCGATGCCTTCGCGCCCCCCGCATAGAGCATCGAGACGAGGAAGATTGGTGGGCTTTGCGGAATTCATTGACGGCGCAAGATCGCTCGGAGACGTCGAAGTGTCAGAGTCATTGCGGAGATATCTCCCGAGTGCATCACGGCAAGAAGAAGACGCAACTATGCGTCCGACAGGCAGCCCCATCCGAGTTGCTATAACAGCAGCACAAAGCATCGTGAGATTGCCACAAGGAACGACATAAACCGCACGGGCAGCCTTTTCGGGACCATGGATGGCACAAAGACGGGCATATGCATGGAAGAAGAAGACTACGGGCGGAATAAGACGCGCGATGTTCACGCTGTTGGCGCCTCCTACGAGCAAGTCGCCGGCCGAGCGTGATTCGGATATGAATCCGCGGACCATGGCGTTGCAGTTGTCTATGTTGCCGTGAGCTTCAAGAATATGTATACGCGGGCCAAAGGAAGAGAGTATCGAATGGCGGCGACGTTTCAAGGACCCGTGTGGAGAGACAATGAACAGCTCGACATCCGGAATATTACGGAAAGCAGAGGCGATGGCTACGGCCGAATAACCGGCCGATGCAAGGAGAATATTGCGCGTGTTTCCGTTTTCTTTATGACGCGTGCGCAACCAGTCTATAATCCCGGCCATGAAGACAGCTCCGAAATCTTTGCATGTGAGGGTGGGGCCATGGTATAGCTCCAGTAAATAAGGAGCCCCTTTTCCTGCGGGCGACGAAAGGGGAATGTCCATGGCGAATGCTCGATCGGCAATGCGTTTCAGATCTTGCGGAGGAAGGTCGTCGCCGAAGAAACTCGTGACGACGACATAGGCGATTTCACGTAAGGTGAGTTCGGATATATTGTTGAAGAAAGCCCCCGGCAAAACGGGAATCCTTTCAGGGAGCAACAGAGAGCCGTCGGGGGCAATACATGCGCTCACGGCCTCCGGGAGCCCCATTTGGATGTGAGGATTGCTTATACTTACAAACTTCATTTACAAACCACAGTAAAGTTGGCAGTGCAAATTTAAAAAAAAGAATCATGAAAAACAAATCCGCTTCCGGCGCATTTGCATGCCGGAAGCGGATTATCGGAGAGTGGAGAATCAGTCTTCGGTGTTTTTCTCTGCGTATTCCTTGAGCAGTTTCTCCTGCACGTCGCCGGGAACGAGTTCGTAAGAGGCGAACTTCATGGTGAAGGAGGATCGGCCGCCCGTTATGGAGCTGAGAGCGGTGGAGTAGGAGGACATTTCCTTCAAGGGAACCTTTGCGGAAATCTTCTCGAAGCCGTTTTCGCTGGACATGCCCATGATGATGGCACGGCGTCCCTGAAGATCGCTCATGACGTCGCCCATGACATCGGCGGGCACGAATACCTCGACATCATATACGGGTTCGAGGACCTTGGGATTCGCTTCGCGGAATGCCTGGCTGAAAGCATTGCGGCCTGCAAGGCGGAAGGAAATTTCATTGGAGTCCACCGGGTGCATCTTGCCGTCGTAGATGCAAACGCGCACGTCGCGTGCATAGGAGCCGGTAAGCGGGCCCTGCTCCATGCGGTCCATGAGACCCTTGACAATCGCGGGAATGAAACGCGTGTCAATTGCGCCGCCTACGATACAATTGCATACTACGAGCTTGCCACCCCAGGGCAGAGGCATTTCCTGTGTGTCGCGGACGTTCATCTTGAACTCCTGATTGCCGAAGCGGTAGCTGTCCGGAGCGGGCATGCCTTCGGTGTAGGGCTCGACAATCAGATGAACCTCGCCGAACTGACCGGCGCCGCCGCTCTGTTTCTTGTGGCGATAATCGGCACGTGCGGCCTTGGTGATTGTCTCGCGGTAAGGAATGCGGGGCTCTTCAAAGATAATGGGCAGCTTGTCGTTGTTCTCGACACGCCACTTGAGCGTGCGGAGATGGAATTCACCCTGACCGCTAAGGATGGTCTGCTTGAGCTCCTTGCTTTGCTCCACAACCCATGTGGGATCTTCCTCGTGCATGCGGTTGAGTATGCCTGCGAGTTTTTCGGCATCGGATTCCGTGACCGGACGCACGGCACGCTGATACTTGGGTGCAGGATATTTGATGAAGTCGAATGCGAAATCGCAACCCTTTTCGTCGAGAGTATTGCCAGTGCGCACATCCTTGAGTTTCACGGCAGCACCGATGTCGCCGGCCTGAAGTTCGTTCACGGGTTCTCGGAGCTGACCGCAAACACAGAATAACTGTGCGAGACGCTCTCTGCCACCGCGTGTCACGTTCTCCAGATCGGCTCCGGCCTTGAGCGTGCCGGACATGACCTTGAAGTAGCTGACCTCACCGATGTGCGGCTCCACTGTGGTCTTGAAGAAGTAAACACTCAGAGGCCCGGCAGGATCGGGGGGCACCGGTGCGCCGGCTGTATTCTCGGGAGCAGGCATGTCGTCTACGAAAGGTACTACGTTGCCGAGGAATTCCATCATTCGGCGAACGCCCATATCCTTTTCAGCGCTTACGCAGAATACGGGATATATGGAGCGGTCGATAAGACCTTTGCGGATGCCGAGGCGGAGTTCGTCTTCGGTGAGGTGTTCGCTCTCGAAGAACTTGTCCATGAGGGTTTCATCGTTTTCGGCAGCGGCTTCGACGAGAATCTTATGAAGTTCGTTGGCTCGTTCAAGTTCCTCGGCGGGAATATCCTCAATTACGGGAACGCCGCCATCGGGGCCCCATGAATATTTCTTCATGAGCAGCACGTCGATCATCGAATTAAAGGCTGCACCGCTCTGGAGAGGATATTGAATAGCCACAACCTTCGGGCCGAATATCTCTCGCATCTGCTCGATGACATTCTCGTAATCGGCCTTTTCGCCGTCCAGCTGATTGAGAGCGAAGATGACGGGCTTTTTAAGACTGGCCGCCGTGCGGAAAATATTCTGCGTGCCTACTTCCACGCCATACTGGCCGTTGACAACGATCACGCCTGTATCTGTCACATTCAGAGCCGTAATAGCGGATCCTACAAAGTCATCGGCTCCGGGACAGTCGATGACGTTCAGTTTCTTATTCAGGAACTCGGCATAGAAAACAGTCGAGAACACGGAATATCCGTACTCTTTTTCCACGGGGAAGTAGTCGGAAACAGTGGATTTAGCGCTCACGCTGCCGCGACGTTTTATAACTCCACACTCGTAGAGCATAGCTTCCGCGAGTGTGGTCTTGCCGGAGCCCTTGCTTCCAAGCAGGGCTATGTTTTTGATTTCCTGTGTTTTGTAAGTTTTCATTCCGGTAGGGGATATAGATTGTTGGTATTAATTTTAAGGGTGAAAGGGATATATGTCCCTGAATCACGACTGCAATTTATGATATTTTTTTCGCAAAACAGGTAAAAGATGATATGTTTGATAACATATTTTGCAAATTTTGCGAAATATGGACCGGATTGCATATGACTTGAGATGCAGTTGGACACATATTTTAGCATGTGCGGATTTTTTTGTAATTTTGGCCCTGATTTTGCATAGACTATTCATTATGAACGACCAAAATCCGGAATCACTTAATAAGATCACAATTGATATTTCCGAGTTCGACAAGGACCCGGATACATCCAATCTATATATACTTC
>CAMWNH010000045.1 GCA_947175605.1 uncultured Porphyromonadaceae bacterium | reverse complement strand
GAGCATCTGACTGTTAATCAGAGGGTCGTTGGTTCGAGTCCATCTTGAAGCGCACGAACGGGAGTTGCAGATCTGCAACTCCCGTTCGCTTTCATGTATGCATCGGGCACAGCGGGGACGCAGTGGATGTTAAATGTTAACAAAATATTGGCCACGTGAATTTTTATTTGTATCTTTGCGCGAATTTGAAGTAAATAAACCATTACGAACTCCGATTTTATGAATCCTATCAAAAAAACCATCACCCTTGCCGACGGCCGGACCATCACGCTTGAGACCGGTAAGCTCGCCAAGCAGGCCGATGGAGCGGTTGAACTGCGGATGGGCAACACCATGCTTCTTGCCACCGTAGTATCGGCAAAAGAAGCCGGCGAAGGCGTCGACTTCATGCCCCTGACAGTTGAGTACAAAGAAAAGTTTTCCTCCAACGGTCGCTTCCCCGGCGGCTTCCTCAAGCGTGAAGGCCGCGCAAGCGACTATGAAATCTTAACCTCTCGTCTGGTGGACCGCGTGCTCCGCCCGCTTTTCCCCGACAATTATCACGCCGATACGTTCGTGAACATCATCATGTTCTCGGCCGACGGCGAAGACATGCCCGACGCCCTGGCCGGACTTGCTGCCTCGGCTGCTCTGGCTGTGAGCGATATTCCCTTCAACGGGCCTATTTCGGAGGTTCGTGTGGCCCGAGTTGACGGAGAATTTGTAATCAACCCCACATTCAAGCAGCTCGAGAAGGCCGACATGGAACTCATGGTCGGCGCTACCTACGACAACATCATGATGGTGGAAGGCGAGATGGACGAAGTGTCCGAAACCGACCTTCTCAACGCCCTCAAGGCCGCACATGCCGCCATTCGCGAGCAGGTGAAGGCCGTGAACGAACTGGCCGAGGAAGCCGGCGCCACCGTCAAGCGCGAATACTGCCACGAAGTAAACGACGAGGAGCTCCGCAAGGATATCCACGACAAGTGCTACGACAAGGCATACGCCATCGCAAAGACCGGCACTGCCGACAAGCACTGGCGCCAGGAAGCCTTCGATGCTATCCGTCAGGAATACATCGACTCGCTCCCCGAGGATGTGCGCGACGAAAAGACCCCTCTCGTGAAGCGCTACTACCACGACGTCGAGAAAGAAGCCATGCGTCGTTGCGTGCTTGATGAAGGCATCCGCCTCGACGGCCGCAAGACCACCGATATCCGCCCCATCTGGTGCGAGACGGACTATGTGCCCGGACCTCACGGATCGGCAGTCTTCACCCGTGGCGAGACTCAGGCTCTCGCAACAGTGACCCTTGGCACGAAACTCGACGAGAAGATCCTCGACGATGTGCTCAATCAGGGCCGCGAGCGCTTCCTGCTCCACTACAACTTCCCGCCCTTCTCTACCGGCGAGGCCAAGCCCCAGCGTGGCGTAGGCCGTCGTGAAGTGGGTCATGGCAACCTCGCACACCGCGCACTCAAGCGCATGTTCCCCAAGGACTTCCCCTATGTAGTACGCATTGTCAGCGACATCCTCGAGAGCAATGGCTCGTCGTCGATGGCCACCGTATGCGCAGGCACCCTCTCGCTTCTTGACGCAGGCGTGAAGATGAAGAAACCCGTCAGCGGTATAGCAATGGGTCTTATCACCGACTCCAACTGCACCAAGTATGCCATCCTCAGCGATATCCTCGGCGACGAAGATCATCTGGGCGACATGGACTTCAAGGTGACAGGCACCCGCGACGGCATCACGGCCACTCAGATGGACATCAAGTGCGACGGCCTTAGCTATGAGATACTTGAACGTGCCCTCAACCAGGCCCGCGAAGGTCGTCTCCACATTCTCGACAAAATCGAAGAAACCATCCCCGCACCCCGCGAGGACTACAAGCCTCACGTGCCCCGTATCGTCACGATGCTCATTCCCAAGGAGCTCATCGGTGCTGTCATCGGCCCGGGCGGAAAGGTCATCCAGGGCATTCAGGAAGAATCCGGCGCCACCGTCAGCATCGACGAAATCGAGGAAGGCGGCCATATCGAAGTGGCAGCTCCCAACCGCGATTCCATCGACAAGGCTCTGGCCATGATCAATGCCATCGTAGAACTCCCCGAAGAAGGCAAGGTATATCAGGGCACAGTCCGCTCCATCATGGACTTCGGTGCATTCGTGGAATTCATGCCTCACCGCGACGGCCTGCTCCACATCAGCGAAATATCATGGGAACGTCTCCCCGACATGGAAGCATCCAAGCTCAAGGAAGGCGACAAGGTAGAAGTCAAGCTCATCGAAATCGACAAGAAGAGCGGCAAGTACCGTCTCTCGATGCGCGCACTGATGCCCAAACCCGAGGGTTATGTAGAGCCCCAGCGCGGTCCGCGTGGTCCGCGTCGCGAAGGTGGTGAAAACCGTGGCGAACGTCGCGGTCCGCGTCGCCCGCAGGCTGAAAAGAAATAAAAACTCATCCGGAAACTAACGGATATATCTAAAAAAAGTCGGGTCGGCGCAGGTGTCGACCCGGCTTTTTATCATAATTAGGCACTCCCATTGCACTCTACAGCCCTCCAGACGCCATCTTAACATATTTTCACAACCCAAATATGCGGAAAATTGCGGAAAAATTTCTTTATATGAAGGATTTTTTGTTACTTTGCACCGCAAAACTTGAATTTTAATAATCTAAAACGAAAAGTATTATGTCTGAAATCGCAGAACGCGTAAAAGCAATCGTAGTCGACAAGCTCGGCGTAGACGCTGACAAGGTAACAGAAGAAGCAACGTTTATCAACGACCTCGGCGCCGACAGCCTTGACACCGTAGAACTGATCATGGACCTGGAGAAGGAATTCAACATCACCATCCCCGAGGACAAGGCAGAAGAGATCAAGACGGTAGGCGACGCTATCGCATTCGTAGAAGCCAGCAAGTAAATCCTGCCCTTCGCGCGTATAGCACGCTTCTGAACAAAACAAGAAGAACCAAAGCCGCCGAGGAGACGCCTCCCCACTCCAAGGGGCCGGCAGACCCGGCGGTTTTTTCATATATGCGGAGAGCCCCAGAAGGGGCGTAGTCCGTAAACCTCAAAGAGACAGATATGGAATTAAAAAGAGTAGTTGTGACGGGCCTCGGCGCGATCACTCCCCTGGGCAACGATGTTGCGACAACATGGGAAAACGCTAAGAACGGCGTGAGCGGAGCCGGCCCCATAACCCATTTCGACGCCTCGAAGTTCAAGACGCAGTTTGCCTGCGAGGTAAAGGGCTTCAATCCCTCCGAACACTTCGACCGCAAGAAAGAGCGCCAGCTCGACCTCTATGCCCAGTATGCAATGGTAGCAGCCCGTCAGGCAGTCGAAGACTCGGGCATCAACGCAGAAAGCGTGGACCACAACCGAGTAGGCGTAATCGTTGCAGCAGGCATAGGCGGTCTTCATACTTTCGAAGAAGAAGCCGGCTACTATGCACTCAAGGGTGAGGAGCAGGGCCCGAAATATAATCCCTTCTTCATCCCCAAGATGATTGCCGACATCGCCTCGGGCCACATCTCGATGGAATATGGCTTCCACGGCCCCAACTATGGCGTGGTCAGCGCATGTGCGTCTTCCAACAACGCAATCATCGATGCCTTCAACTACATTCGTCTCGGCAAGGCCGACGCTTTCGTCACCGGTGGTGCGGAAGCAGCCGTATTCCCGGCCGGTGTAGGCGGCTTCAACTCCATGCATGCCCTCTCTACCCGCAACGACAGCCCCGAAACAGCATCGCGCCCCTTCAGCGCCAGCCGTGACGGCTTCGTAATCGGCGAGGGTTCCGCCGTGCTGATTCTCGAAGAACTCGAACATGCAAAGGCTCGCGGCGCCAAGATCTATGCAGAAGTCGTTGGCGGCGGCATGAGCGCCGACGCTTACCACATCACTGCCACTCACCCCGAAGGTCTCGGTGCTATCCTCTCCATGAAGATGGCTCTCGAGGATGCAGGCATGAAGCCCGAGGATATCGACTACATCAACGTGCACGGCACTTCGACACCCAAGGGCGATATCTCCGAGGTGAAAGCTATCGTGGATCTCTTCGGTGACGCTGCATACAAGCTGAACATCTCCTCCACGAAATCCATGACCGGACATCTCCTCGGCGCTACCGGTGCCATGGAAGCAATGTTCAGCATCAAGGCCGTGCAGGAAGACATCGTGCCTCCCACCATCAACCACGAGGAAGGCGACGACGATCCCGAAATCGACTATAATCTCAACTTCACTTTTGGCAAGGCCCAGAAGCGCACCGTTCGTGCCGCTCTCTCCAATGCCTTCGGTTTCGGCGGCCACAACGCTTCCGTAATCGTGAAGAAATACGAAGAATAAGTTCTTCCTGACATAAAAGACCAGGGGGCTGTGTGACGGATTGAACCGCACACAGCCCCTTCTCTTTTATGGGGGTAGGACTGAAAATCTTACCAGCTCATGGTGGAGCCACCGCCACCGGTTGTGCCACCGCCAAAGCCACCCCCGCTGAAACCGCCACCGCCACCGAAGCCGCGGCCGCCGCCTCCGCCAACTACAACTACGGGAGCAAGACGAGCTATTTTATAACGGCGGTTCTGATCATGGCCGCAATGAAGGCAGTGGTATCGGCGCTCGCCTATCCCCTCGGATGCAGTGGTAGGCTGGCGCAATACGGAATTGACGACATACTTGGCCGTACGGGCATGACACTGCTCGCATTCCTCGAAGGGGGCACTCCGATTCACGTAAGGAAGAATCTCCATATCTCCGCAGGAGGGACAGCGCCATACATCGTAGTCTACGCTCCCCACCCTTTCCTCGGTATCCTGTGCCGGGGTGAGATAATCGTTGTCATGCACCTCGTCGATCTTGACCATCTGCGTGCCGCAGTTGGGGCATTTGCGGGCATGGTCGCGCCAATGACGCAAAAGAATAACCAAGGGCAGAGAGGCCACCAAAGGCATGCCGAGTCCGAGGAAGGAAAGAGCGAGATATGGGGCGGAGAAGCGCTGCAATGTCGTGTACTTGTCGTAATCCGACTTACCACGGACAGAAAACAGCGTGGCAAGGAATATCAGCAGCATTACGAAGGCCAGGAGGCCGCATAGCACGAGATAAACCGAGAAGAAATCCTCGTCATCTTCCTCGCGGGAGCGCTTGTCGGGGAGGTCGGAATAAATTTCGCTGATTGCCTCGGGATCCGTGAGGACTTCCTGCACACCTTGCATGATTCCGACAAGGCCTTCATCATACTCTCCGGCACGGAAATGATTGAGAGCCCTCGCACGCATTATCCTGTTTGTCAGAGCATCGGGAAGCACACCTTCGAGGCCATATCCTGTGCGCATGGTGATCTTGTTCTGATCACGAGACATGAGAATCAAAAGCCCGTTGCGCTTATCCTGCTTTCCAAGGCCAAGACCTGTAAAGAGTTCCGTTGCAAAGTCATTGATATCGCGGTTGCCGATGGAGCCTACCACAGCGATATAGCATTCCGCAGTAGACTGCCGGCGGATGTCAGCGGCTATCCGGTTGAGCTCGGCAATGGTTTCCGGTTTCAAAAGCCCGTCGGGGTCGGCAA
Source organism: uncultured Porphyromonadaceae bacterium (assembly GCA_947175605.1). Taxonomy (GTDB): domain Bacteria; phylum Bacteroidota; class Bacteroidia; order Bacteroidales; family Muribaculaceae; genus CAG-873. The sequence continues at coordinate 12,008 of CAMWNH010000045.1, read as the reverse complement.
CATATGCAGAGGAATCTGCAAGTTGCACGTTGGGAATATCCTCGGGCTTGTATTCGCGGGCAAAGGAAGCAATCGAGGACAGGATCGCAAGAAGGATTGCGAAAAATATGCGTTTCATCATCATACGGCGGGGAGTGAAAGTCCTTTGAGTTTACGGTACAGGTCAAGGGCATAGACATCGGTCATGGCCGAGATATGGTCGAGGACGGCCTGGATTTTGCCGTACAAGGATGGCGAGTCCACGTCGTACTGCTGCGGAAACTTGGCAAGGAGGAGGCGGGAATAGTAGAGCTCGGGGTGCGTGACGGCTTCGATAAGCTTTTCGAGAAGGAAGGTGATGATGCGATTACCGGCGAGTTCAACGTCGACGACCTCGGATGCACGGTATATCTTGCGCCACGACAGGGCATTGCAGTTTCTATAGCCCTGCTTTTCCATGTCGGGGATATGATCGAGCAGGGATCCGCGGAATGTGCCCCCGAGAATACTCTCCTCGTTTTTCAGGAAGGCATCGGAGCAGCGCTCCACAAGACAGCCCACAACGCAGGAGCGAAGGTAGGCAATCTTCTCGTTGGGATCGTCCACAGAATCCATAATCTGCTTCATGTGAGGATGGCGCTCTGGAGGGAAGAAAGCCATGAAGGCGTCGATAACTTCCTGTGTTGACAGGATCTTAAGCTTGTGGGCGTCCTCTATGTCCATGACTTCATAGCAAATGTCGTCAGCAGCTTCCACGATATACACAAGGGGGTGGCGGGCAAAACGCAAAGGCTCGCCGGGGGTAGAAAGCTTCAATATGCCCAGCTCGGAAGCGAGCCTACAGTAGCTCTCGCGCTCGCTCAGGAAGAAACCGAACTTGCCTTTCTCGCCGGCAAGCCGACTTTCGTAAGGATACTTTACGATAGAAGCGAGCGTGGAATAGGTCATAGCGAATCCGCCCTCGCGACGACCGCGGAAACGATGTGTGAGCACGCGGAAGGCATTGGCATTACCTTCGAAGTTGATGAGATCGCTCCACTCCTCGTCCGTGAGCAGTTCGCGGAGCTGCAGTCCCGCGCCCTCGCTGAAAAAGCGGCCGATGGCTTTCTCGCCGCTATGGCCGAAAGGAGGATTGCCCAGATCATGGGCAAGACATGCAGCGGCGGCGATATCGCCGAGATGGTCGAAATGTTCTATGCCATCGGCATTTTCGGCATACTTTTTGCGTAGACCTACAGCGACGAGTTCGGCAATACTGCGTCCCACACAGGACACTTCCATAGAGTGTGTGAGGCGGTTATGCACGAAAATACTACCGGGCAAGGGGAAAACCTGAGTCTTATTCTGCAGCCGTCGGAAAGGCGATGAGAACACAAGACGGTCGTAATCGCGCCTGAAGTCGGTGCGTGTACGGCTTTTCTTCGGGTCGTGGTAGTTTTCGAGCCCGAAACGTTTGTCGTTGACGAGTTGAAGCCAGTTCATTTTGTCCATACGCTACAAAGGTACGGAAAAAACTCGTCTGCACACAATATGAAGGGCTAAAACTCCGTTAAGAATGATAGCGAAAATCTCTAATCATGCATATTTCAACAAGAAAAATATACAGTTTCATCCGCACGGTCCTCGTAGCAGTGCTCGCAATCGGAGGCGGCCTTGAGAGCCGCGCCTTCGACACGAGTATCTACACGAACAATTCTCTGCTGGCTTCCGGGGGGACGAAAGTGCGTGTAGGCGTTGAGCACGCGGGAATTTACCTCGTGCCGACGCAGCGTTTGCGTTCTCTGGGATTCACGGATCCTTCGAAAGTGCGTGTATTCGGTTATGGCGGGCGCCGTATAGACGACGTGATGACTGCGGAAAGCTTTATCGATGATCTTCCGGAAATCTATTCGGAATATGTCGAGGGGCGCGGTCTGGTATTCTACGCGACAGGGACCGGCGACTGGACACAGTCGCAGGGATCGTTCTATCATTACGATCAGAACCCCTACACCATCCGGAGCTATTACTTCCTCAGTGAAGGTCCGGAAGGGAGCGAGCGTGCAAAGGCCGAAAAGATAGGCGGTCCGGATTCCGGCTCGCGCGCAGCAGAGACATTCTGGGCCCGCGAGCACCACGAGCTGGAACAGCGTTCGCCCGGCGAGGCCGGCGCGATGCTTGTAGGCGAGGATTTCCGCAGCAATATGTCGCGAACCTTCGACTTCACGCTCACGGATCCCGCACCGGATACGGAAACGGAACCGGGGGGTTGGCTCGAGTGCTCTTTTGTCTCGAACATGGCATCCACGAACTCGCGTCTGCATTTCAGCATCAACGGGAGCATCCTTCCGTCGCTGAGCACGGATGTGCTGTCGATGTCGAGCTCGAATTCGCACATCCATGGCGCTGAAAACATCACGCGCCACGAGTTCAAGCTTCCTAACTCGAAGAAACTTAGCGTGGGGATTACGCTCAACGGCAGCCAGATACGCTCGGCTAACCTGAACTATCTGACGATAAACTATCTCCGCGAGCTGCGCCTGCCCAAAGAGGGCGTGCTCTGCTTCAGCGTTTCCGGAACCGGGGGCATCCTCAAGGATGCGGGCTCGGATACCCGAGTGTGGGATGTGAGCGAGCCGTCGAAAATCCGTGTGCTTGCCGCAGGCTCCGGCTCGGGGAACAGCATGCAATGGTCGACTCCCTACAACGGTATGCGTGATTATGCGGCATGGAAGACCGATGCCACGCTTCCCGAACCGCTCGAATACAGGCAGATCGATCAGCAGAACCTGCACGGGACGATGGCGGAATATCCCGAGATGGTGATCATCTCGCCCGTCTCCTACAATCAGGCGGCCGAGAAAATCGCGGAGCTTCACCGTTCGGAAGGCATGAATGTGATAATCACTGATCCGGAGAAAATCTACAACGAGTTTTCGTCGGGCTCTCCTGATCCGTCGGGATTGCGCAAGTATCTCAAGATGCTTTACGACCGCTCGCTGGCGGCCAATCCGGAGGCACCGCTGCGATATGTGATGATTATGAGCCGTCCGACTTATGACCACCGCCACCTGACAGCGGGCATGTCGGGGGCGAACTATCCTACCGTGCCGATGTGGATGCCCCGCGCCAACCGCACGGCACTTTCCGACACGGAGGGCTACACAACGGACGATTTCATTGCTCTGCTGGAGGACGGCAGCGGCGCTCGTCCGGGATTCGACAATCTGTGCGTGGCCGTGGGCCGCGTGCCCGTGACGAGTTCCGAGCAGGCCATGTCCGTGGCTGAAAAGCTTATCGAATATTCCACGTCGTCGCGTGCGGGGCTGTGGAGACACCGCTTCCTTTTCACGGCCGATGACGAGGACGGGGGTGTGCATCTGACCCAGACGGAGGCCCAGACCAAAGCAATAGAGAGCACTCCGGGACAACAGCACTTCCTGCGCAAGATCTATCTGGACGCATACAACCGTGTGGGCGAACGCTATCCTGAAGCACGAGCCGATCTCTTCCGCTATCTCGAGGAAGGCGTGCTGTGGTGGAACTTCGTGGGCCACGCCAATACTACTTCATGGACCGGCAACGGATTGCTGACATTCACGGACATGAACAACATGTATCTGCGCAACCGACCTTTCCTCTACACCGCCACCTGCGATTTCCTGCGCTGGGACTCCAACACGGTGAGCGGGGGCGAGCTAATCTTCATGGAACGCCACGGGGGCGGCATCGGTGCAATCAGCGCCGTACGTCCGGTTTACATTTCGGACAACGGTTGGCTCACGGAAGCCATAGGCCGTGCTCTGGCACAGCGCGATGAGAATGGACATTTTCTCACACCCGGGGAGATCTACCGCCGAGCCAAGAACGACATACGAGATGCATCGGGCGGCAGAGTGGAGAACACCAACCGCCTGCGCTATGTGTTCATGGGCGATCCTGCGCTGCGCCTGGCCATACCTGACAATATCATCACGATAGACCTGCCCGAGGGCGATGAGGATCTTGTGCTGGGCGCCGGTGGCACCTACACCATCACAGGCCGCATCACGCATCCTGTGACCGGAGAGATCCTGACGGACTTCAACGGCAATCTGCAGGCCGAGCTGTACGATGCCGAGACGTCCGTGAGCACACACGGCTGGGGCAAGGGCAAGGTGTGCAACTACGAGGATTATGGACCTCTGTTGACCGCCAGTGCGGCAAAAGTGGAGAACGGAGTCTTCAGCATGCGTATAGCCATGCCTGAGACCGTGACGCAGAACTACCGTCCGGCCACCCTCTCGCTCTTCGCTCAAAGCGCCACGCCGAGTGCGACGTCGGGACGGAAGACGGAGGCTGTGGGTCTGGTACGCGATCTGTATGTGTACGGCGAGAACTTCACGGGAGTGGATACGGAAGCGCCGTCGATCGACCTGATGGTGCTCAATCACCACACGTTCACGAACGGATCGACGGTCAATCCCTCTCCGGTGCTTATCGCCGAGGTGAGCGATAACGTGGGTATCAACATCGCCAACACGGGCATCGGCCGTCAGATGACGGCAACGCTCGACGGCAAGACGGTCTACAGCCAGATTGTCTCGGGCTACACGAGCTACGACGACGGACGCCCCGGGGGCAAGATAATCTACACGCTGGAGAATCTCTCCACGGGGGCACACTCGCTGCAGCTGCGCGTGTGGGATACATCGGGCAACCGGGCCGAGAAGAGCATAGATTTTTATGTGCAGCAGGATAAGGCACCCGTGGTTTACGACGTCTACACGGACACGAATCCGGCATCCACGGTGGCCAACTTCTATGTGAGCCACGATCGTCCGGAAGCGATGTGCACAGTATCGGTGACGGTTTACAACCTTCTGGGCAAGCCCGTCTGGACGGGAAGCGCGCAGGGCCCGAGCGACATGTTCGAATCCGTGCCTGTGACTTGGAACCTGTGCGATATGGCCGGACGCCGAGTTCCCCGCGGTATCTACGTTTACCGCGCGTCGATCAAGGCCGACGGTGACACGTACGAGACGGCATCACGCCGGCTGGCCGTGACGGAACGTTAAATGACGAGGGGCGGAGAAATTACTTGATTATTCGCCTGAAAATATCTATCTTTGCAAATTGAAATGGCACAAAACGGACGACAAACACTGAGCGAAGTTGCGAGCGGCGAGGGGGTGATACTTCCCGAGCCGACCCTTCGCCGTCTGCCGTGGTATCTGGCCTATCTGTCGACGCTCCGCGCGAAGAAGGTGAGCCACGTGTCGTCCACCCAGATAGCCCGGGAGCTGAACGTGGATGCCTCCCAGATAGCCAAGGACCTGTATTTCCTGAATATCCGCGGGAAGACACGCATAGGCTACGAGGTGACGGCCCTCGAGCGGAAGCTAAGGGATTTTCTGGGCTTCGACCGCCAGCACAATGCCGTGATAGTGGGCGTGGGCTCACTCGGCGCGGCACTAATGAGCGACCAGGGTCTGCAACGCTACGGGCTGAACGTGGTAGCCGGCGTGGACATCAATCCCGAACTTCAGGGGACTTTCGTGGGCGGAATTCCGGTAGTGAATCCGGATGATCTGCCGATGCTTGTCAAGAAGTTAGGAGTCAGCGTGGGCATCCTGACTGTTCCGTTCGATGCAGCTCAGGACGTGGCGGACGAACTTGTGGCAGCAGGAGTTCGGGGATTGTGGAACTTCACGCCGCGACGTATCCGGGTATGCGGGGACAACACTGTAGTGGCCAATACGTCGATCTACTCCCATCTTGCACTGATGTACAACCGTCTGGCCACGATGCCTCAAAACCAGAGCGACTGATGAAGGCAATTCTGACGAAGGGCGACGGCTCGGTAAGGGTAGCAACAGATTCCACAATCCTGCGGACGGGCGACCCGCTTTTCGTGGCCGATCATCTTGGGGAATGGACGCTGGAGGTTTGTCCTGCCGTCCGAATTTCGCGGCTGGGCACCAACATTCCTCTGAAGGTTGCAGGCCGATATTTCGACTCGCTACTGCTTGTGGGAGTCGTAGATGCAAAGGACTCGGACATGCTTCCGGCCGGCGTGATCAGCCTTCTGGACCGCTCTATCGCCCCGGGCGATGAGACAAGCGCCCAAGAGCTGGACCACGATGAGCAGGTCCTGCATATCGAGAGTGCGGAGGGGCGCACGGAACAGAGATTCGCCGGGCTGCGGGAGCGTTTTGAGAAGGCGGTGCACGAACTTTCGCGTTACTGCACGTTCAAGACAGGCGACCTGCTGATACTTCGGAATCCCGAATCAGGCTCTATCCCGCTTCGACCCGATACGGAGATAAGAGCAGAACTCACACCGGGCCCGACACTAAGGCTTCGGATAAAATAAAGAAAACTCATAATCAACCACTTGGAAACACCAATCATATCCATGTCATCAATCACAATAAAAAATACATTGCTTGCCCCGCTGGGCCTGGCGCTTCTATTAGGTGCGTCCACACAGGGCGCGCAGGCCTATCCGATGAGCTACTATAAGAGTTCGTCGGTACTGGCAGCCGGCCATTGGGTGAAAATCTCGGTGGAAGGCGAAGGAATATTTCAGGTAAGCTATGACGAGCTGAAGGCCTGGGGCTTCGATGATCCGTCGAAGGTGACAGTGTACGGCTACAGTCCTCTGGCGGATGTGAGCGGCGCTTTCACAACAACCCATGTTGACGACCTACCTCAGACCGCCAGCATGCACACAGAGGACGGACGCCTGCTGTTCTACGGCGAAAGCGACGCGAAGATATCGCCGCTCTACAACGAGATGTGGGAGATAACCCGCAACCACTACGACCGTCAAGGCGTCTATTTTCTGACAGATTCGCAGCCAGCAAAGAAAATACCCACGACCGCCTACCGGGTGACAGCAACCTCGGCCGGCTATCTGAGCTACAACACGCACGTGAGCCTTCAGTTTATCGAGAATGAGGCCCAGAATCCTATGTCGGCAGGCATCTACTATCACGACACGCCCATGGCCCCGGGCGAAAGCCGCGACTTCACGTTCAGGGTGAAGAATTTCGACACGTCGGGATCGTCGGTTCTTGATATGACCAAGGGTTACTTCCTCTACTACTTCTACATGAACACGAACAAGGCAGAGGCGCTTGAGAGCAATGTATCCGACAACGTTAAGCTGACTTATCGCCAGAACGGGATGTGCTCAGCCAACACGAACAGCAACTGGATATACTCGACACCGGCTGACGGGATGCTTCAATTCCAGAAGCCTGACGGCGTGTCAGACGCGCTGAAGGACGAGGATGTGACGCTGACGATCACACGTCCGGCAACGAGCACGGCGACCTATGCCGCCATCGACAAGGTTCTCTTCAGCTATCCCCGCAAGTCGAGTCTGGGGGATGATCGCCAGCTGATCATGCACTATTTCTCGGGGAAGGAGCTTCAGCGCGTAATAATCCGCGATACGCCACTTGACGCTGTGGCATGGAACGTGGACAATCCTATGGACATCAAGCAGTATGAGGTGCGCCGCAACGATGACATCGAACAAGGCCGCATGACCTTGTCGCTTTCGCGTCTCTACTCCTCGAAGACAGATCCCTGCCGCATCGTCGTGTTCACGCCTTCGGCCATGCACGCATCGGTGACCTACTGCGGAGATGTTGAAAACAGCAATATCCACGGGGACAAGACTCCGGAGATGGTGATAATCACGACGAAGACACTGATCAACGAAGCCCGAGCACTGGCGGCTATCCACGAGAAGCATCAGGGAATCCGCGTGAAGGTGTACACGCAGGAAGAAGTGTTCAACGAGTTTTCGTCGGGTGTCCGCAATCCGATGGCATACCGCCGCATGGCCAAGATGTTCTATGACCGCGAACCGGACGTATTCAAGTATATGCTTCTGTACGGAACGGGATCGTGGGACAACCGCAACATCACGCTTGCAACCGATGACCGCCTGCTGACCTTCCAGACTGAAGTTGAAGAGCATGCCCGGGACGCACACCGCTGCTACACGTCGGACCAGTACTTCGGCATGCTGAAGGATAACTTCAATCCGCAGCAGGTGCATTACACGGAATCGGATATCGCTGTTGGCCGCATGACCGTGAGCACACCGACCCAGGCACAGTCGGCCAACGAAAAGATTGAAAGATTCATGCAGAATCCGCCATCGGCGGCCAACTATATGCGTATGGTCATAGGCAGCGACCGTGGCGACTCGAACGCGCACTACCAGCAGGGCGAGCAGGTTGCATCCGTGTTTGAAGAACTTCTGGAGGGATCAACCGTGACGCGCGCCCACGTTGCTGACTATCCGGTGACAAACGGTATGACTGACGCGCACACGATACTGATGGAGGCTCTGAAAAACGGCCAGGGATTTCTGGGCTACTGCGGCCACGGCGGTCCTACGGGAGTGACGGGGACGAAGCTTCTGAATCAGGCCCAGATAGGCAATGAGCTTTATGACGTGCCTGTATTCGCGCACTTCTCGTCGTGCGACCTATTCTGTTTCGACCGGCAGTCGTCGCTGATGGATGCGATGCTGGCACTTCCGCGAGGAGGACTTATCGGAGGCGTGGGAGCATCGCGCTCGGTGTATCTGGAATATAATCAGCCGCTTTATCTGGCCGTGTGCCGACAGTATGCGCTGGCTCAGCCGGGCATGAGCTACGGTCAGGTTTTTCAGAAGGCACGTAATGAGGTCGTGAACTCCAAGGACACGACGATAGCCGCAGCGACCAATACGCTCTGCTACAATTTCCTGGGCGACCCGGCTGTGCCGATGCCCGTTCCAAGATACGAAATGGAAGTAGAGACGATTGACGGCGTTGCCTACAACAAGGACGCGAAAATAGATCTTCTGCCGCTTTCGAAAGTGAGCATCACGGGCAAGCTCGTGCGCAAAGACGGACTGAGCGGAGAAGGCTTCAGCGGGGACGGCCTTTTAGAGGTGTATGAAACGCCCCGTTCGGGCAACAAGCAGACGGTGTCGAACCCGGACTACAAGGCCGGCAACGGTCAGCCTCAATATCTGGGTGTGTACTCCAAGCTGGACCATCAGCAGGCCGCCGAGTCGTCGTTTGAGATCAAGGGCGGCCGTTTCGAGGCACAGATAGTCCTTCCGGAGTTAGGCAATTACGGAGATCTGAATCGCATGGTGCTCACAGGCACTGACAGCACGACGGGCGAGATGGCAGCGACAGCACTGACAAACATCCGCTTCGCTGCACCGGGCGAGGATTTCGAAAGCACGCTTTCGGATGAGGCCCCCGAGATCCTGAGCATGTATATCGGGACACCGGACTTCAGACCTGAAGATGCGACTACTTCTGATTTTACGATCTATGCAGAGGTGCGCATTCCGGAAAGCGGACTCAACCGCGCCAACGGCGGCCTTGTATCGCCCGGCGCATGGTTGCTTGACTCGAAAAAGGGTTACAGCAATATCTTCACCGGCGCGAACTACACGGATCAGGGCACGGTGATTCTGAGTCGCGAATTCACGGGTCTGACCGATGGCAAGCACAGCCTGAAGCTGACTGTGGAGAACAATATGGGAGGTCAGGCCGAGGCCGAGCTTAGTTTCTGCGTAATGGGCTCGGACATCAAGGCCGAACTTAGCTGTACGGACAGCGCGAACGGCCTGGAATGCAAGGGAGATATTCCTGTACGCGAAGGCGCAGTATTCGCCATGAGCCATGACTCGGACGCGGAGCCGAGCGGACGTCTGCTTGTATTCGATTCGCTTGGAAATACGGTTCTGAGCAAAGAAAATGTGAGCTTCCCCTTTACCTGGAATCTCCAGGACATGAGCGGTGCAGCGGTGGCGGACGGACTTTATCGCGCGAAGGTAATGCTCAAGTCGGGCACGGTGTTCGGGGGCTCGCCGGAGGTTGAGTTCATGGTTCTGAAATAAGAGCATCCAGAGGCGAAAGGCCTTTCAGAAATAAAAAAGTTACTTCCCGGGGCAATAAAAAGCGCTCCGGGAAGTTATTTTATAAGCAAAGAATGATTTTTACTCAGAAAGACCAATACATGAAAACCAAGATACTTGCCATCATATCGTGCGCGATGTTGCTCTTAGGGAGTCTTGGCGCACGCGCCCAGAAGAGTGAATTCAACCCGGTTGAAACGGGTGTAACATCTCTGAGCATAGCCCCGGACGCCCGCGGCGCGGCAATGGGCGACCTTGGCGCGGCTACGGACCCTGACGCCAACTCGCAGTTCTGGAATCCATCGAAGTATGCGTTCGCCTACTCGACGGCGGGCGTCAGCCTAAGTTATACACCTTGGCTGCGCAAACTGGTGAACGACATTTTCCTTGCGAATCTTGCAGGCTACTGGAAGATAGGCAGCGGAGATAATCAGGCGGTGAGCGCATCGCTGCGCTATTTCTCGTTGGGCGAAGTAACATCTCAGGACCCTTCAGAAACGGCGACACAGACGCTGAATCCATACGAGCTAAGCTTTGACCTGGGCTACTCGCGCAAGCTGTCGGAGAAGTTCTCAATGGGTGTGGTGTTCCGCTATATCTATTCGGATCTGGGCTTCAGCGATTCCTATGCGGGCGACCAGACGACGGGAGCTTCGGCTTTCTCGGCAGACATCGCGGGCTACTACGTGACCTACCCTATCGTCGGCCGCAACGAGTGTCAGTGGTCGTGGGGCTGGAATATATCGAACATCGGTACGAAGGTTGCCTTCAACAACGGTGAGGATCCTGCGTTCCTGCCGACGAACCTTAAGCTTGGTACGAACTTCATGTTCCCTCTGGCGGACTATCATACGCTGTCGATAGGTCTTGACGTGAACAAGCTGCTTGTGCCGACACGCCCGCGCGAGGCAGACTACGACATGGATACGACCGAGGGACAGCGCGAATATCTGGACGCGCTGGAGAACTGGAAGAACATGAGCCCCTTCACGGGTATATTCAAAAGCTTCAGCGATGCTCCCGGAGGCTTCAAGGAGGAGCTTAGGGAGATCAATTTCAGCTTGGGAGCGGAGTACAGCTACAATCAGCAGTTCTTCGTACGCGCGGGCTACTACTACGAAAATGAGTTCAAGGGCAACCGCCAGTACTTCGGCTTCGGCGCGGGCTTCTCGCTGAACGTGGTGCGTCTGGATGCATCGTACATGCTTGCGACTGCGCAGACTTCGCCTCTGGACCAGACGTTGCGTTTCACACTGACCTTTGATATGGACGGTCTCAAGGACCTCTTGGGCAAGCGTCGCTAATAGAATAGGCTTATGTTGAAACCACAATTCCGCACGGGCACGGGCTTTGATGTGCACCGCCTTGTAGAGGGGCGCCGCTGCATTATAGGGGGCGTGGAGATTCCCTACGATAAGGGGCTTTTAGGGCACAGTGATGCCGATGTGGCTATCCATGCTCTGATAGATGCTCTGCTGGGGGCTGCGGCGTTGGGTGATATCGGGGCGCACTTTCCGGATACGGATCCTGAATGGAAGGATGTGGATTCGCGGAAGTTGCTTCGCGGCGTTCGGGCTCTACTTGAGAGCCGTGGCTGGCGTGTGGGAAATGTGGATGTGAGCATCATTGCGCAGGCGCCCAAGATGCGGCCGTACATAGCCGAGATGCAGGCGCGCATTGCTTCGGACCTCGGAATTGAGGCTGAGGATGTGTCTGTGAAGGCTACGACGACGGAGCATTTAGGATTCACGGGGCGCGGAGAGGGAATCGCATCGCAAGCGGCGGCGCTGATTTATCGGGGATGAGCTTTTCGCGGGGGGATTTCTACCCCACCCCTGCGCTGAAGCTTGGGGCTTGGACAAAAATTTTTTCGCGGGGGCGTTGGTGACGAGCCGGAGGCTCGTCCGTACAGTTCGCAGGGGGATTTTGCTGATTAAGCGGGATTTATCGAGATTAATCGGGATTAAGCCTGGGGTGTGGGGGATGGCGTTGGCGGGGATTTCGTTGGAGACGTGCCGAAGGCACGTCCCTACATTGCGCGTGGGATTTTTGCGGGGGCGTTGGTGATGGGCCGGAGGCTCGTCCGTACAGTTCGCAGGGGGATTTTGCTGATTAAGCGGGATTT
>CAMWNH010000044.1 GCA_947175605.1 uncultured Porphyromonadaceae bacterium | reverse complement strand
CTGCGACATCTTTTTATTTGTGTCTGTGGTCGATTGGGGGCAGGCCTTGTAAATATCCCCGGTCGTCGCGGGGTGCGGTGCCAGGGCCGGGTCCGATGCTGACACCGAGTTCCTGACGTCCCACACGGATGAAATCCTCCACGATGAGGAAGTAGCCCGGGAAGCCCATTGTCTTCATAATGTGGAGCTCGAAATCGATGCGCTCGCGAATTTCGGGAGTCAGTTCGGGATAGCGCCGAGCGGCGCCCTCGTATGTGATTTTGCGGAGGTAGTCGGCCTCGAACTTGATGCGGTAGAGCTTCTCGTATCCGCCAAGTTTGGCAATCTTAGCCTCGGCATCCTCCTGCGAGAGGACGACATTGCCGTGTTCGTCGCGGGTGAACTCGTCGAAAAGTTCCTTCTCGGTGATACGACCGCGATATTCCTCCTCGGTGCCGAAACTCTCGGGGATGGCGAAGTTGGGCATGATGGGAGCATGGTCGATGTCGTACTCCTCCACCTTGTCGGCAATCTCGAGCGTGGTGGAGAGAGCCTCGGGGAGGTCGGCGAAAAGCTCGGACATTTCGTCGGAACTCTTGAGCCATTCCTGCTTGGTGTAGAGCATGCGGTCCTCGTCGTTGAGGTAGTGGTTTGTGGCGAGGCATATGAGGCGGTCGTGAGCCTCGGCATCGGACTCGTTGACGAAATGGGCGTCGTTCGAGGCGATGATCTTGATTCCGTACTTGCGGGCAAGTGCTATCAGCTTAGGCTCGATGGCTTTCTGCTGCTGATAGGTTTCGTGATTTGCACGGGGAACGGTAGCCTTGTGGCGTTGCAGTTCGATGTAGTAGTCGTCGCCGAAAGTCTCCTTCCACCATGCGACGGACTTATCGGCCTGCTCGTCCATTCCGCCCGACAGGAGTCTGGGAATTTCGCCGCCGAGGCATGCGGAACACACGATGAGGCCCTCGCGGTGTGCAGCCAGCTCGTGCTTGTCGGTTCGGGGATGATGGTAATATCCTTCCGTCCAAGCCTTTGAGACGATCTTGATAAGATTTTTGTAGCCGGTACGGTTCTTTGCGAGCACGATGAGGTGGCGACCCTTGTCGCTCTTGTCGCCTCGGGCGTGGAGATCCTCGTTGGCCACATAAACCTCACAGCCGAATATGGGCTTGACATATTTTTTTCGGAGAGCTTCGATTTCGGCACGGATAGAGGCAGCCTCTTCAGTATTCTCAGCCTTTTCCGCCTCGGCCAAACGCGCTTGCGCTTCCTTGAGGGCCTTCTTCGTGGCTCCGTTTTTTTTCTTCACATAGTTGAAGAACTCCTTGATGCCAAACATGTTACCATGATCGGTCACGGCAAGCGCGGGCATGCCGGGATCGGCAATGGCCTTGTCGACAAGCCCCTCGACGGAAGCCTGTCCATCGAGGAGAGAATATTGAGTATGTACGTGTAGATGAACGAAATCGGACATCGGCAATAGATTCAGGGGTTGGAAATGAGATGTCAAAGTTAAGAAAAAAATCTCATCGGTGCAATAGCTTCTAAGTGCATAAACCACATGCAAAAAAGGAGGCTAAATCGGAATGCAAAAAAATCTTAAATGGTTGAAAAATGTTGCAAAACCCAAAATAAGCCATTAAATTTGCAGGACCTTAAAAACAATACCTATCTACATAAAAGAGCAAATTCCTTATATCAACCTTAATAATTTACCAAACAAAAAACTACACAATGAAGAAATTTTACTTCGCTTTAGTAGCCATGCTGGTGAGCTTCTGTGCTTCCGCAGCAGACTATTACCTGATTGGCGGCTTCAACGGATGGGCACTCAAGCAGGCTAATTGCAAGTTTACGGATCAGGGTGACGGCACATACGTGCTCGACTACAACGGCACACTGACCTCGGGCTTCAAAATCAACGACGGCACCTGGAGCAACAACAACGCCAACTTCGGTGGCGGCGGCCAGCTGACCATTGGTCAGACCTACAACCTTGTCGTTGGCGGCTCGAGCGGCAACATCACCATGGCCGGCAATATCGACAATCCCCATATCGTATTCAACCCCACGGCAAAGACTCTCCTCATCTCCGGTCAGGAGGTTGAAGCCCAGTACATCTACGGTCTCTGGGGCAGCTTCGCAAGCAGCACCTGGGGAGCAGGCGACATGACTGAAAAGGACGGCAAGTGGGTGATCGAGAATCTCGAAGTGACCTATGCCGGCGCCGCATTCGGCATCAAGAAGATGGACGCAGCTTCCGGCTCGCAGGTAGACTGGATTTCGGCCGCAGGCGTAAGCGCCATTACGGAAGCCGGCACCTACAACTGCATGGTTGAAGGCACGAACTGGACGATCGCTACCGGCACATGGAGCATGAGCTTCGATCCCGAAGCAATGGAACTGGTTGTTACCGGTGAAGGCAATGGCGACGACCCCATCCCTCCCACACCCACGGACTACACGGGCTGGTATCTGAACGTACAGGGCGACTTCAATGCATGGACTCCCTCGGGCGTGGCATTTAACGCAGACGGCACAGTGGTAGCAAAGAATCTCGCTATCGGTACCGGCGAATTTGAGCTCAAGATATGGGACGGTAAGGCTGATTCTTACTGGGGCAACGCATCGGCAGTTATCGTACCGGGCGAACCCGTACAGGTTTATGCCAACGGTGGCCACATGACTATCTCCGACGCAACCGCAGATGCTGTTTACGATGTAGAGTACAACGCAGTAACTGAAATGATGACCGTCACGAAGGTGGGCGGCGGCGATGATCCCATCGTTGACAATTCGGTTTACGCTCTCCACGGCCAGATCACAGGCAACGCAGCATGGGAAACCATCGCAATGACCAAGAACGAAGAGACGGGCAACTGGGAATACACCGGCAATATCGTGGCAGGTGAATTCGGAATGTTCAAGGACGGCAGCTGGATGACCGGTGGCGGTGTAACCGTAACTGAAGAAAACCACGCATACTCCTTCACGGGTGCCGGAAACTCCACGAACGAACTTGAAGGCGCATATACCATTGTTTACAATCCCACTGAGAAGACGATCACTTTCGTTCCCCAGGACGATATCGAAATTGTCACCACTTACGCTATCCGCGGCAACATGGTTACCGGCGAATGGGCAGACTACGCAATGACCGAAGAGAACGGTCTGTGGAGCGTGGAACTGGTTGTTGTTCCCGGCGAGTTCGGCATCAAGAAGATGGAAAATGGCGCACAGAAAGTATGGTATGCAGCTCCCACCGAAGAAGAAGCAACAATCAGCGCAATCGGCGAATTCCAGGCCGGCGATCTCGGCGTGACCAACTGGAGCAACACTCTCGAAGGCGAATACAAGTTCACATTCGATCCTGAGACGATGACTCTCAAGGTGGACACGGGTTCCGGTGTAGAAGCTGTTGAAGCAGCAGAAGCTGTAGAAGCTGTTTACTATAACCTCCAGGGCGTTCGCGTAGCTAACCCCGCCAACGGTCTCTTCATCCGCGTTGCAGGCCAGAAGGCTTCGAAGGTTTACGTGAAGTAAGTTTAGACAACCGATAGTATTTAGGAGGCCGCGCGGTTTGCGCGGCCTCCGTTTTTTTTGGGGGGCTCAGGTTGGGGTTTCGCAGGCCGTTTCGCAGGCCGGGAGGCCTACGATCCCGGAAGGGGTGATTTTTTTTGGAAATTCAGCGAAATATTCGTAATTTTGCTGCGGAAAGCGCCAAAGAGCGCGGACCACGCGCATAAGACACTAACCAGACTACAAACAAATAGTTACAACAATGAAAATTGAAAAAATCATCGGTCGTGAGGTACTTGATTCCCGCGGCAATCCTACTGTAGAAGTTGACGTAATCCTCGAATCGGGCGCCAAAGGCCGCGCATCCGTACCCTCGGGTGCATCGACGGGCGTGAACGAAGCCCTCGAACTCCGCGACGGCGACAAGAACCGCTACATGGGCAAGGGCGTACAGAAGGCCGTAGCCAATGTAAACGGCCCCATCGCGCAGGCTCTCGTAGGCATGAGCGCACTTGACCAGATTGCAATCGACGAGACGATGCTTGCACTTGACGGCACGGACACGAAGAGCAACCTCGGCGCCAACGCTATCCTCGGCGTATCGCTGGCTGTGGCCAAGGCTGCTGCAGACTATCTGGATCTGCCCCTCTACAAGTATATCGGCGGCTGCAACACGTACGTTCTGCCCGTTCCGATGATGAACATCATCAATGGCGGCGCACACTCCGACGCTCCCATCTGCTTCCAGGAATTCATGATCCGTCCTATCGGTGCAACTTCCTTCCGCGAAGGCATCCGCATGGGCACGGAAGTGTTCCACAACCTGAAGAGCGTGCTGAAGGCCCGCGGCCTTTCCACCGCAGTAGGCGATGAAGGCGGTTTCGCTCCCACCCTCGACGGCACCGAAGATGCGCTGAACGTAATTATCCAAGCTATCGAAAAGGCCGGCTACGTGCCCGGTAAGGACATCACTATCGGTCTTGACTGCGCGTCCTCCGAATTCTACAAGGACGGTCTCTACGACTACACCTGGAAGCAGGGTGCCAACGCTCCCAAGCTGACCAGCGCCCAGCAGGCTGAATTCCTGAAGGAGCTCGTTGAGAAGTATCCCATCGACTCGATCGAAGACGGCATGGCCGAAGGCGACTGGGAAGGCTGGAAGATCCTTACGGACCTCATCGGCAAGAACTGCCAGCTCGTAGGCGACGACCTGTTCGTGACGAACGTAAAGTATCTCGAAAAGGGTATCGAACTTGGCTGTGCCAACTCGATCCTCGTGAAGGTGAACCAGATCGGCTCTCTGACAGAGACTCTCCGCGCCGTAGAACTTGCACAGCGCAACAACTACACGGCCGTTATCTCGCACCGCTCGGGCGAAACGGAAGATGCTACGATCGCTGACATCGCCGTTGCCACGAACGCCGGCCAGATCAAGACCGGTTCCGCCAGTCGTTCCGACCGTATGGCCAAGTACAACCAGCTTCTCCGCATCGAAGAGGAGCTCGGTTCGGCTGCCCGCTACGGCTACGGCAAGAAGAGCAAGCGCGAGGCTTAATCCCGCTCTTGACAAAAATAGAACACGCTTCTCCGAAAGGAGGGGCGTGTTTTTTTGTCTCGTGAGGGGGATTGCGGATTTATCGGGATTAATCCTGATATTGGAGTGGAGGGCGGTACGCGGGGGGCACGGGGAGAAGGATAGATTTTTCGGAGGCGGCCTCACGTGATTCGGCGGCCGTTGTGGACGGGCCGGAGGCTCGTCCCTACCGGTCGGGTACGGCAAGGGCCGGCCATGTGCGTTTCTGCGGGGGCGGATATTTCAATCCCCGACTGCCTCGAGGGCGGCCGGGGATTTTGGAATGTGTTGCCGTCGGGGGGGCAACTATATATCAGCTTTTATGCGAATGCGTGTATTGCTACGTCAGTAAGCCATATCCACAGAGGACAGAATCCGATGAAGAGGATGACTGACAGCGTAAGGGACGATGTGCCGGTTGCAACGTAGGTATTGTATTCGTCGGCGATGATAATGCCGGAGAATGCAGGGGGAAGAGCTGCGGCAACGATCAACATCTTGAGGTTCAGGGGATCCATGTGAGCGAAGAGGCCGATTGCGAGCACTACTGCGGGCATAACGATCATCTTCATGATGGAACCGAGGACGGCCTGCCAGTTGATAGAAATCTTGATGGCTGCGAGGGTGATACCTGCGGAGAATACGGCCATCGAGGCGTTAGCCTTAGCGATAAGGTCGAAGGAGGGGCTTGCCCAAGCGGGCCAGTGGAGACCGCAGACTACGAGAATCACTGCCAGAATCGGGGCCCAGGCCACAGGCTGCTCGAGGGCGTGGAGCACAGGCTTCCAAGCGGACTGCTTTGTGCCACTTCCGGGGTTCTGCTTCTCAAGAGAAGCGTTCATCAGTGAAAGACCGACAGGAATACCGATTGCGTTAACGACGATACCGACGATGGCAACTACGAGAGCCACGGAGGGGCTTGTGCCAAAGATAGGTTCCAGGACCGCAAATCCGAGGAAGCCGATAGTAGGCGAACCACTGATCAGGGCGGAGACAGCGGCGTCGGCGCCGGTGTTCTTCTTAAACATTCGGAAGACGAAGTAGACAAGCATGAAGCAGGCCATGATGCCGACAGTGGCAACAAGGGTGAGCTTGATGTCCTTCACGAGGTCTTCGCGGGTGGCTTGAACGATAGACACGAACAGGGCTGCGGGGAGGGCGTAGTCAAGGACTACCTTATTGAACTTCTTGGCGTCATCGCCGGTGAAGATACCTCTCTTGCCGGTTACGTATCCCAGCAACATCACGACGAGAATCGGGACGATTGCATACAATAGTACATGGGAAAGATCCATAATCTTACTGTTTTAGAGGGTTGAACGTGGAGTTGATTATACCGTGTAGTCGATGAGAGGTGCGGGATTGAGGTAGCCGATGTGGCCGGATTCCTTACCCGAATCAGCAGCAAGCTGCACGTTGATGATGGTAGGACGGCGTGAGGCTATCGAAGCCTTGAGGGCGGAAGCCAGGTCGTCGGGAGTAGCTACGTAGTAAGCATCAGCACCGAATGCTTCGGCGATCTTGTCGTAGCGAGCGTTGATATCAAGAGTAGTAGGAGCGAGACCCTCGGCATTGCCCGGATCTACGCCGATGCCGTTGTAAATACCACCGTTGTTGAAGATAACTACGGTGCAGGGGAGCTTGTAGCGGCTGATGGTTGCGAAGTCCATGCCGGAGAAGCCGAATGCGGAGTCGCCTTCGATGGCAACAACCTGCTTGCCGGTTGCAACGGCAGCACCGATTGTCGAACCCATGCCCATGCCCATGATGGACCATGTGGCGCAGTCTACGCGGTGGCGGGGAAGGCTCATGTTGACGGTATCGCGGGTGTCATCGAGGGTGTTGGCGCCCTCGTTGACGAGGATAATATCGGGGTTGGACTCGAGAATGGGCTTGATTACGCTGAGTGCTGTCCAGTGATTCATGGGCGAAGCCTTGGCAGCGTCGGCGAGACGGGCGGCGAACTTGGCGTTCTTGACCTTAGTCTCGGCCTGCAGAGATGCGAGCCAAGCAGGATCAGCGCTCATGGTCTTGCCCTTCAGGCCTGCGAGAATGGCATCCAGCGAGAGGCCGAGATCACCAACTACAGGAGCTGCGATGGGCACGTTGCGGTCGATTTCGGTAGGCTCGACATCGAGCTGCACGAACTTGATATCGGGATTCCACTTGCCACGTCCGAAGGATAGCATCCAGTTGATACGGGCACCCAGAACGATGACTACATCGGCCTTCTCCATGATGTCGGAACGGCAGGAGAGCGCGGAGTATTCGCCATCATCAGGCATAAGACCCTTGGCCATGCTCATTGCGAGGTAAGGAATCTTGTAGGTCTCGACGAGAGTCTTGATCTTATCGTCGACCTGTGCGTAAGCGGCACCCTTACCGAGAAGGATAGCGGGACGCTTGGCACCTGCGATGAGCTCGACGGCGCGGTCGACGGAAGCCTGATTAGGAGCGTAAGGAGTAACGGGATCCACGGGCTCGTAGAAGAGTTTTTCTGCCTCGGCTGCGTCCATGATTTCCGCGAGGGCGGGCGTGGTCATATCGATATATACACCACCGGGGCGACCGCTGACAGCGGCACGGTATGCACGGGCAACGGCCGAAGGAATATCCTTGGCGTGCGAGCAACGGAAAGCGGCCTTAACGAGAGGCTTGGCGGTATTGAACTGGTCGAGCTGCTCGTATGTGCCCATATCCATGTCGACCATGGTAGGATCGGACGCACCGGAAATCTGAATCATAGGATAGCAGTTGACGGTGGCGTTGGTAGTGGCCGTAAGACCGTTGAGGAATCCGAGCGACGAGACTGTGAGGAGCACACCGGGCTGCTTGGTGAGGTAGCCATGTGTGGCTGCGGCCATACCGGCCTGCTGCTCGAATCGGAAACCGTAATAGTTCATGCCAATTTTCTGCATGGCAAAGGCAGTTTCTGTTACAGGAATGCCCACGAGGCCGTAGACATCGTTGATACCCACGCGCTTGAGGGCCTGGGCGAGAATATACATGCCGGTTACCTGTTCAGGAAACTTGGGAGCTGTAGCGCCCTCGGCAAGTGTGGGTTGGGGAGTTGTAGTTGCCATAATGGTAGAGAGGTAGTTGAAAGTGTTATAAATTTCGGAGAGAAAAAAATGAGAGCGGAGCGCCACTGGCTGGCAACCGTGCGGCGCTCCGCTTGATATTCAAAATTTCAAAGGCTTACTTCTTGTCAGTAGTCGAAGCGGCGGGAGCTGCGGCAGGAGCCTTAGGCATAGGAGCCGTAGTGCCATTCTGCTTGAACTCGGCCTGTTCTGCAGCGGTGAATCCCAGCGAAGTCAGCACCTCTTCGGTGTTGCCACCCAGCGTGGGGCACGGGCCGTAGGTAGGAGTATAGTTGCTGAGGGTGAAGGGGCAACCAACGGTTACGAATTCGCCGATTTCGCCACCCTGATTGATGCGGACGAGCGTATTGCCGTCATATAGGCTCTCATCGGACATCATTTCCTTCGTGGAAAGTACGGGACCTACAGGCACACCTGCCTTGCCGAGGATTTCAGTAACTTCGAACTTGGTCTTGTCGGCCGTCCAAGCGCCGATGCGCTGGTAGATTTCCTGTTTGTGACGGTCGCGGGCATCAGCCGTATTGAAGTCAGGGTTGGTGAGCCAGTCGGTGAAACCGGTTGCCTGACAGAAGAGTTCGAAATCCTTTGCACCACGCTGGAGAATTACATAAACGTAGTTGTTAGCATCAATTTCGGAGTCCATGTCGCCTGCGGGCTTACACTTGTAGGTCCAGCCAAGAACGCCACCGCCTTCGATGTTGCCGGCGCGGGGCACGCAGTCACCGAACTTGCCGTTGGGGTACTGGGGGAACTGTGTCAGATAGCCGATCTTGTCGAGCGTGAGCTGGTCACGGGTCTTGATACGGCAGAGGTTAAGACATGCGTTGTGCATGGACTGGTAGACGTAAACGCCTTCGCCGGTGCGGTTACGCTGCTGAAGTGCAGCGAGCAGACCGATGAGGAGGTGCATACCGGTGTTAGAGTCACCGAGTGCGGCACCACTCTGCGTAGGAATGTTGTATTCGCCATCATACCAGCCGGTGGTGGATGCAGCGGCGGCTGTCACCTGTGCGATAGGCTCATAGGCCTTCAGGTCGGCATACTTGGAGGAAACAGGGAATCCCTTGATTGTGCCGTAGATGCACTTGGGGTTGAGCTGGTGGACAGCTTCCCAAGAGAAACCGAGCTTGTCCATAGCACCGGGGTGGAGGTTTTCAACGAAAATATCGCACTCCTGAATGAGCTTTGTCAGAATCTTCTTGCCGTCGGGCGTCTTGGCATCGAGCGCCAGGGACTTCTTGTCGGAGTTGAGCTGCAGGAAGTAGTAGGAAGGGAGGTTCGGGTCGAACTGAAGTTCCTTACGAGTAGCGTCGCCAACACCGGGACGTTCGATCTTAATTACATCGGCGCCAAGCCAGGCGAGCATTTGTGTACATGAAGGGCCGGACTGAACTTCTGTGAAGTCAACGACCTTAATTCCTTGTAGAGGTGCGTAATCCATAATACGTTTTTTGGGGGTTAGGAGAGTTAATGTTAGTTAGTGTTTTTCAAATTTCAGTTGAGCGCGCCACTTTTTCGGTGCGTTTGAATATAAAACAGCGCTTGATGAAAAAAGGTTGGCGGGGAAACTAAATTTTAACATTTGACACACGGGGAGGTGTTGCGGTTTTTTCGTATATTTGTGGCCCACGACCAAAGGAAATAATGGCCACCTATATATGAATAAGGACAGAAACTATATATTCGAAATGCCGATGAAGGTGCGCGACTACGAAGTCGATTCTGAAGGAATCGTCAACAATGCCGTGTATCTGCATTACCTGGAACATACTCGCCATGAGTTCTGCGAATGGGCGGGGCTGAGCTTCCGCGAGATGCATTCGCGCGGCATCGACCCCGTGCTGTCGAAAGTGACGGTTGAATACAAGCATCCCCTTGGACTGGGGCAACGATTCGTGAGTAAGCTTGGGCTTGGCCGTCGGGGACCGCTGTTCGTGTTCCGTCAGGATCTTTTCACGGAGGATGGCAATCCGGTTGTGCGGGCCGATGTGGAAGTGGCGTGCATAGAGAACGGACGTCTCACCCGGGGTCTTCCGCTCGTGGAGGCTTTCGGAAAGTATCTGGAGGAAAAATGACATCCGTATCCGCCGAACTGCTGCGACGCCGCATAGCCTTCGCTGGCTACAGGAACGTTTCGCTTACGAACGCTCAGGAACTCGAGCTGCGCGACGCGGGGCCCGAGCCGTTCTTCAGCGAAAGCGCCTCAACGCTGGCAGCCCGGACGGGACTGAGCCTTGAATTTTTCGACGATTCAGCCCGCGAGCGAGCCATGGAGGCTGCGTCCCGCGAGGCGGACTTCATACGGGCCAACGGAGTGAGAGCGCTATTCTGGTCGGACGAAGACTATCCGCAACGCCTTGCGGAATGCACGGACGCGCCCGCCATGCTCTACGCGCTGGGGCACGGTGATATGAATCCCCGCTACAGCGTGGGCATAGTGGGCACGCGCCATGCCACGGCCTGCGGGACAGACTTTGCCTCGCAGCTCGTGAAAGATCTGCACGCGGCGCTGCCGGACGGGCTGCTGATAGTGAGCGGTCTGGCTTACGGCATTGACATCGCGGCCCATGAGGCCGCCCTGCGCGAAGGCGTGGCCACAGGGGCGGTGCTTGCCCACGGCCTCAACACCATCTACCCTGCGGAGCACCGCACACAGGCGATGCGTATAGTGCGCGAGGGTGGCTTCCTGCTTACCGAGTATACCACCGGGGCGCGGACACACCGCCGGAACTTCCTGGCACGTAACCGCATAGTGGCGGGCATGACGGATGTGCTGGTGGTGGTGGAGAGCGACATGCGCGGCGGAGCTATGGCCACGGCGCGACTTGCCACGGCATACGGGCGCGAGGTATTCGCGATGCCGGGGCGCGTGACCGATCCTTACTCGCGGGGCTGCAACGACCTGCTGGTGCGGGGCACGGCGCGACTGATCCGCGACGCGGGCGATCTGCTGGAGGCTATGGGTTGGAAGAGCGCCTCGCGCAGGGATAAGAGCCTACCGGGACAGCTCGAAATGGACTTCGAGGCTGACGACGAGAAGCTGGAGCTTCTGAAGGCCCTCAGGGATCATCCTCAGACACCGGCACACGAGCTCTGCGGGGTGCTGGACATGGCTTACGGGAGCCTTAGCGCCATGCTCTTCGAACTGGAAATGGACGATCTCGTGAAGGGCGCGCCCGGAGGCTTCTTCGCGTTGACACCGGCAGCACTCTCGCTGCTCGACAGCGCCACACGATGAGATACATGACATAACATATAAGACACAAATACAAACTCTACCTCAGACCTGACATGAAAAAGACAATTCCCGAATCGGAGCTCATAATCAATCCCGACGGCTCCGTATTTCATCTTCACCTGAAGCCTGAACAGCTGACGGACCGCGTGATCCTGGTTGGCGATCCGTCGCGCGTGGACATGGTTGCCGAATTTTTCGACGAAAAGACCTTCGAGGTGCGCTCACGCGAGTTCCATACGATAGGAGGCATCTACAAGGGCAAGCCCATCATGTGTCTCAGCCACGGCATCGGACCGGACAACATAGACATCGTAATCAACGAGCTGGACGCGCTGGCCAATATCGATTTCAAGACCCGCGAGGTGAAGGACGAAAAGCGCGTGCTGACGCTGGTGCGAATCGGCACGTCGGGCGCGCTGCAGCCGGAGCTTTCGCTGGGCACTCCCGTGATAGCGGAAAAGGCGATAGGATTCGACGGGGTGCTGAACTATTATGCGGGACGCAACTCCGTGGCCGACCTCGGCTTCGAACATGCCCTGTGCGAGCATACGGGCTGGAATCCGCTGTGGGCGAAGCCCTACGTGGTGGATGCGGACGCTGAACTCGTGGCCCGCATAGGGGGCGACGACATGGTGCGGGGCAATACGATTTCGGCCGTGGGCTTCTACGGGCCGCAGGGGCGCGAGCTACGTCTGCCGCTGGCGAATCCCGACCTGAACAGCCGCATCGAAAGCTTCCGTCACGAAGGCCGCAAGATAACGAACTACGAGATGGAATCGGCCCCTCTGCAGGGCCTCGGTCGCCTGATGGGCCACAAGGCCATGACGGTATGCTCGATAATCGCGAACCGCTTCAACACGGAGGCCAATCCGAACTACAAGGACGGCATCCGCTCGCTGGTGAAAACCGTACTGGAGCGAATCTGAATATTTTTTCGTAACTTTGCAGCCGGAAGGCCCGGAAGGCGGGCTTTCCGGCTGACATTCCAAATATGATTCAAAGCAAGATACAGATATGAAACCCACACTCTACGTATTGGCAGCAGGCATGGGCAGCCGCTATGGCGGCCTCAAGCAGCTTGACGGCCTGGGCCCTCAGGGTCAGACCATTATGGACTACTCAATATATGACGCGCTGCGCGCCGGCTTCGGCAAGATCGTGTTCGTGATACGCAAGGATTTCGAGGAGCAGTTCCGCGAAAAGATTCTCTCCAAATATGAGGGCCACGTGCCCGTGGAGCTGGTATTCCAGGGCCTTGACAAGCTGCCCGAAGGCTATAGCTGCCCTGCGGACCGCACCAAGCCCTGGGGCACGAACCATGCCGTGATGATGGGCGAAGATGCCATCAAGGAGCCTTTCGCCGTGATCAACGCCGATGACTACTACGGTCCGGACGCTTTTGCGGTGATGGGCAAATTCCTCTCGGAACTGGACCCGGCCAAGGATAAGGGCAAGTATGCCATGGTTGGCTTCCGCGTGGGCAACACGATGACGGAGAACGGCTCGGTGAGCCGCGGTGTATGCTCCACGAAGGACGGTAAGCTGACGGACGTCGTGGAACGCACGGCCATCAGCTACGATCCGGAGCACCGCATTGTCTTCACCGACGAGAACGGCCAGGTGCAGACGCTGGACCCGGCAACGCCCGTGAGCATGAATCTCTGGGGCTTCACGCCTGACTATTTCGACTTCAGCAAGCGCGAATTCCGCCGCTTCCTCGACGAGAAGATAGACCAGCCCAAGAGCGAATTCTACATTCCCTCGTGTGTGGATACGCTCATCAAGAACGGCGAGGCCAGCGTGGATGTTCTGGACACGACCTCCAAGTGGTTCGGCGTGACTTATCCCGAAGACCGTCAGGATGTGGTGGACAAACTCGCTGCCGCACACGCAGCCGGCCTCTACCCCAACGGCAAGCTGTTCGAATAAGCCCGGCAGATGAAATTCAGCATCGAGAAAACCCTCCCCGACTCGCAGGCCCGTGCGGGCGTGATCGAGACCGACCACGGCAAAATCGAGACACCGATTTTCATGCCCGTCGGTACCGTGGGCACCGTGAAAGGTGTGCACACTCGCGAACTACGCGACGAGGTGAAGGCACAGATCATACTCGGCAACACTTATCACCTGTATCTGCGCCCGGGCATGGAAATCATGCGCGAGGCGGGAGGTCTGCACCGCTTCAACGGCTGGGACCGCCCTATCCTGACGGATTCGGGCGGCTTCCAGGTGTTCTCGCTTTCGTCGCAGCGCAAGCTCACGGAGGAGGGCGCGCATTTCCGCAGCCACATCGACGGCTCGCGCCATCTGTTCACGCCTGAAAAGGTGGTGGACATCCAACGCATCATCGGCTCGGACATCATGATGGCACTGGACGAGTGCCCTCCCGGCACGAGCGACCTGCGCTACGCGCGCAAGAGCCTCGACCTTACGCACCGCTGGCTGGAGCGCGGATGGAAGCACTACAAGGAGACGGAGCCTCTCTACGGCCACTATCAGAGCTTCTTTCCTATCGTGCAGGGCTGCGTATATCCGGAGCTTCGCCGCGAGAGCGCACGCTTCGTGGCGGGGTTGGGCGCGGACGGCAATGCCATAGGCGGCCTGGCCGTGGGCGAGCCTGCCGAGAAGATGTACGAGATGATAGAGGTGGTGAATGACATACTACCCCCGGACAAGCCTCGATATCTGATGGGCGTGGGGACTCCGGCCAACATCCTCGAGGGTATAGACCGGGGCGTGGACATGTTCGACTGCGTTATGCCCACACGCAACGGCCGCAACGGGATGCTCTTCACGCCTGAGGGGACCATGAACATGCGCAATGCCAAATGGGCGCACGATTTCTCGCCGCTGCAGCCTGACGGGCCGGCGTGGGTGGACCGCGTGTACTCGAAAGCGTATGTGCGCCATCTCTTTGCGGCGGACGAGCTTCTGGGGCTGCAGATTGCCTCGATACACAACCTTGCCTTCTATCTCTGGCTCGTGGGAGAGGCCCGCCGGCATATACTCGCGGGCGACTTCAAGAGCTGGAAGGAGGAAATGACCGTGCGCACAATGCGGCGCCTCTGACAACTGCGGTGAAGATTCTCGACAAATACATCATCAAGAATTTCCTGGGGACGTATGTTTTCGCCATACTTCTCCTGCTGGCTATCGTGGTGATGTTCGATGTCAACGAGAAGCTCGACTCCTTCCTCAAGGCACCGATCAAGGAAACGATCACGGGTTATTTCCTGAATTTCCTGCCATACTTCGCCAATCAGTTCTCGCCGCTGTTCACGTTCATCGCCGTGATATTCTTCACGTCGAAGCTGGCCGGCAACAGCGAGTTCATTGCCATGTTCTCCACGGGCATGAGCTTCCGGCGGCTGCTGCGACCATACCTTATTGCGGCCACGGTGATCGCGGGGCTGAACTTCGTGCTAAGCGCCTACATCATTCCCCCGGCCAACGTGAAGCGTCTGGAATATGAGGACAAGTACGTGAAGGCGCGAAACGTGGAGTATGGTTCGAACATCATGCTGATGGTGGCGCCCGGGGAGATAGCCTATATCTCGCGCTATGACGCTACGGCCAAGACTGGCTATCGCTTCTCGCTGGAGAGTTTCGACTCGAACAAGCGTCTCCGCTCGCGCCTGACGGCGCAGAACATACGCTGGGATACGCTATACTCGTGGGAGGTGGTGGACTATGTGATACGCGATTTCGACGACGACCGCGAGAAAATCCACAAGGGCCGGCGCCTGGACACAATCATTCCTTTTGAGCCTCGCGACTTCCTCATAGGCACGGACGATCATGAGAAAATGACTTCGCCCGAGCTTGCGGAATATATCCGGCGTCAGAAGTTGCGCGGGGTGGCCAATATCCAGAATTTCGAGGTGGAACGCGAACGCCGCTATGCTATGACTGCGGCGGCTTTCATCCTTACCATCATCGGCATGTCGCTGTCGGTGCGCAAGGTCAAGAACGGCATGGGCCTCAACATCGGCATAGGCCTTGTGCTGTCGTTCAGCTACATTCTTTTCATGACCATCACGCAGACCTTTGCCATTTCGGGCCTGACGAGCGCGTTTGTGGCCATGTGGATTCCCAATTTCATCTATACGGTGATAGCTATTGTGCTATACCGCCGCGCGTCAATCGGATAGGAGGTCGGGGCGCAAGCGGCGCGTGCGCTCGAGGGCCTGCTCGTGGCGCCAGGCGTCGATCTTGGCCTCGTGCCCGCTCAGAAGTATGTCGGGCACGCGCCAGCCATTGTATTCGGCGGGTCGGGTGTAGATGGGGGGTTCGAGCAAATTGTCCTGAAATGAATCGGTGAGTGCGCTCTGCTCGTCGCCAATCGCACCGGGCAGCAGGCGGACAATTGCGTCGGTGATGATGGCCGCAGGCATCTCGCCGCCGGTGAGCACATAGTCGCCGATGGATATTTCCTTAGTAATCAGATGCTCGCGGATGCGGTAGTCGATGCCTTTGTAGTGGCCGCACAAAATGATTATATTATCGAGCATCGACATGGAATTTGCCATCTTCTGATTGAAGACTTCGCCGTCGGGCGCGGTGAAAATCACCTCATCGTAATCGCGCTCGGCCTTGAGCGCTGATATGCAGCGATCGACGGGCTCGATCTGGATGACCATGCCGGCATCGCCGCCGAAGGGGTAATCGTCGACCTTGCGATAGCGGTTGGTGGTGTAGTCGCGCAGATTATGCACGTGTATCTCGCAGAGTCCTTTGTTCTTGGCCCTCTGGACAATGGAGCAGTTCAGGGGGCTTTCGAGCATTTCGGGAAGGACGGTAATGATATCTATTCTCATGTCCGGGCCAGATGATATTTGAATGTGCAAAGTTAGTTAAAATTTTTGTAGTAACGGGTGGATGCGGTAACTTTGTTGCGGGCTTTGCCCTCACGTGCGAAATGAAACAGAAGAATACGATCGATATGCTTACGGGCCCGCTATTCGGGCCTACCCTGCGCTTTGCGCTGCCGCTCATCGCTACCGGTATCGTGCAGCAGTCGTTCAATTCGGCGGATACGCTGATCGTGGGGCGCTACTGCGAGTCGAGCGCGCTGGCTGCCGTGGGGTCCAACGGGCCTGTGGTGAATCTGATCGTCACTCTTTTTCTGGGATTGGGCGTGGGCATCAACGTTGTAGTGGCTGCGTGTATCGGTCGTCGCGACAAGGATGCTGCAGCCCGGGCTGTGTCTACAACAGGCATTCTGGCGCTTGCATGTGGCGTGGCCACCATGATTCTGGGCACTATTTTCGCGCGACCTCTGCTGGAACTCCTGAGCACACCGGCGGAGGTGATCGAGGGGGCGTCGACATATCTCCGTATTATATTCATCGGCCTCCCCTTCCTAACCATCTATAATTTCGGCGCAGCTATCCTGCGCAGTGTGGGCGATACGGCCCGGCCTTTCTACATACTCCTTGCCGGGGGTGTGGTGAATGTGGCTCTTGACCTGCTATTGACGGGGGTAATGGGTATGGGTGTTAGCGGTGTGGCAATAGCCACCGTGGCGGGAATGGGGCTGAACTCGGCGCTGATAGTGCTGGTACTCGTGCGCGAAAAGGGCCCCATACACCTTGAGCTGCGCAGTTTGCACATTTTCCGAAAGGAATTGGGGCAGATCGTGCGCATCGGTCTTCCGGCCGGGCTGCAGGGACTTGTATTCTCTTTCTCGAACGTCTTCATTCTCTCGGCCATCAACAGTTTCGGGGCTGCAGCCAGCGCAGGCTCGGCGGCGGCTCTCACATACGAGCTTTACGCTTACTATCTGATTGTGGCTTTCGTGCAGGCTACCGTGGCCTTTACCTCGCAGAACTATGCGGCGGGCAATCTCGAGCGGTGCAACCGCGTGTTCAGGCTCAACATGCTGCTGGCGGTATGCACGTGCGGTGTGCTCAACTGCATTGTGGTGTGGCAGAAGGGGTTCTTCATCAGCATCTTCACTGACGATGCGGCGGTGGTGCCTTTCGCCTACTCGCGTCTGACAATGGTACTTCTATGGCAGTTCATCGCTTGCAGCTATGAGATAAGCGGGGGAGCCATGCGTGCTCTGGGCTATTCGATGACGCCGACTATCATCACCATTCTGGGCACATGCCTGTTCCGCCTGCTGTGGGTGTGGGCGGTTCCCCGCATCGGCGGCACGTTCGACCTGCTCATGAGCATCTATCCCATTACATGGGTCATCACGGGCGCATCCGTCCTGACGGCTTACTTCATCATCCGGCGCAAGGCATACTCACACCTCAGCTCAGCGGGAGGGGATAAATGAGGTTGAGGACCGGACAGCGGTAAGGGCACAGGTGAGGTACGGGCACAAAAAAACCTCCTTCGGAATGGAAGGAGGTTGACGGGTGGGCGCTGAGGGATTCGAACCCCCGACCCTCTGCTTGTAAGGCAGACGCTCT
>CAMWNH010000043.1 GCA_947175605.1 uncultured Porphyromonadaceae bacterium | reverse complement strand
CTCCGGTACGCTGTCCTGATTGGGAAGAGGAAAATTTCGGTTATTACAAAATGTATTTCAATACGGATAACAACGGCGAATACACTCACCTACGCACTGTTTGCGAAGATGGAGAACCGTCGTCGCTTTTCTGGCCTGAATACGATTCATATATCCGGGTCACCTATCAGAACCTGCGAGATCAGGAAGTGGACCTGAAAAATGAATTAATTATGGATTCGGACTTTTTTGATGAAATGAAACCTCTCTTCTCTAAAGGGACCATAAGCAAGGATTACTCCCAGTTCGTTGCACTCGAAGATATTACAGTCATGACAGAGGCACCGGCATATGCGCATCTTCTCGACAAGGATAACGAGCTGTATCGCTCGGGGCTTCGCGACGGCGACATTATTCTCGGTAAGGGCCTACAAACCGGGGCCACCGGCATTCGAGTGATCCATTTCGACGGCTCGAAATATGCAACAAAAGACATCCGTTTCAGCCGTGCGCTGACCAAGGATGACCTGGAGCATATACACGTGCACAAGCTGAAACTCTCGCGCGAGGAATATACCCGCATAAGAAAAGATATTCCGAATCTTGACAATCTGATATGAAACGAATTGTAACGATAATATTACTATTTATCGGTGTGTGCGGCATCGCCGAGGCGCAGTCGTTCGGCGGTCGCTCGATAGGCTCGCAACTGCGCGGTACAAGGGCCCAGGAACAATCCGCATCCGGATTGCTCACCGCCGCCCCGATAAAGCGAACATATATCGAGAACCGCAACCTGAGGACTTCCGACCGCTGGACTGCTGATACTGTTTGCTACAAGAACGTGGAACGCATCAACGGATGGCTCAAGGGTGTAGGGCCAAAGCTGACGAAAAAGCAGATTGCCACCGGACAACCCTACTACAAGCTTACACGCCGCTCGCAGGCCGGGAACTATCTGAGGGTCGAAGCGGTCGGGATGGCTTCAGCCCCGGATGAAATGAGAAACGAACTGTTCAAGAATCTTGAGGGGTATGATTATGCCGAGGATGCAGTTCGGGAGGCACACAACATGCAGCAGACTGAAGATGCAATCCGGCGAATAGACTTTACTCCGAGCGCCGACGGGACAATGGTGCTGATGGAAAAGGCATATGATTCGGAAGGGGCTTTATGCCGCAGCATGACGCTCGAACGAATAGACGACAGGCAGGCTGTGGCCTTCTACTATAGCCCCTTACTTGGCGAACTCGTTCTGGCCGATACGGATAAATATACCGCTCCTACAGGCCTGATTTTCGAATATACAGCTGATGGCAAAGTAGCCAAGCTCACACCAATAGACGCCACAGGATGGCCAATTTCGAAGAAATGAAGAAGAGCAGAATCATCATCATATTTCTCACAGCGCTCCTTGCCGCAGGAAGTCTTACAGGGCAGCAGCGCAGGAAACTCACGGATGTGTTGCGACCATCGGAAAGCTCGCTGCCGGAAAGAAAAACAGGTATTCCCCATGCGCCCCGCAATCTGAAGATTGTGGAAAAGGATGATACAATCTATTGCGTAGCCACGCTAAACGATTGCAACGGCTGGCAGGTGCCACGCGATACAATCACGGAAGAAATAGCAAAGAAATCGGCCTTCAGTATCCGACTGACCAACAAAAACAAGAAAGGCCACTTCTGCCGTCTGGAAGTTTTGGGCTACAATCTACTTCCCGGTTCTTATTCCATGACGCCAACATTTGTGGAAATGCTGCCCGACGAGTGCCGCAATCCGGAATTTGCAACGAGAGAGATATCCAGCATGGACCTTATTTCCGATGCGGATGGGGAGCGAGTGATCGAATCCCGCAGCTACGATATGGACGGGCGTCTATTGTTGACGGAGATTTATATGGACTATGGCGCAGGGACAGGAATGTACGATGTGAAAACTCTTTCAGAACTGGGTCTGCCGGCCACGCTCGCACACCTGCCCGAAAATCCGGACAAAGCCATACGCGAAGTTGTGTTCTATCCGGATAAGAATACTTCGTGCAGCTTCTTTACGGCGACGGGTGAAATGGTTCCTCTCGATGACTATGGAACATTTTATATACGACAAGAAAACATACCGGAGAAGGGAATTAAGGTAACAAGCTTTCTTGACAAAGACATGCATCCAATCGTGGGCAAGAAAGGCTATGCTTCCGAAATATCTACGTTATATTTCTCATCGATTGATAGTGTAATGTATCTGGACTCGGAAGGGAAACTGATGAATGTTGCCGCAAATGCACCTTGGGAAGATATTCGTGGTGTCGCTAAAGTCGTACGAAGATTCGATAACGAGCATAAGATAGTAGATGTGCGGTATTATGACAAGTGCGGGCGTCCAACGGTAAACAATTCCGGCATACACAAGTTAAGCAATGAATATGACCAATGGGGAAATAGAGTTGTAGTGAACAACTTTGATATTTTTGATGAGCTTTTAAAAGAGGGACCGACACGTTTTGAATTAGTTTGCGATTCGTTGGGGCGCACACTTGAATATCGTGTGTTGGATGCAGAGGGGAATCTATGCAATAACACTAATGAATTATGCCGTTTCTATAACGTATATACAGCAGACGGCCGAGTATCGGATTACGCGAATTATACGATAATAGACGGAAAGGAAGTAGTCACATCGTACAGAAAGGAGAGTAAGAACCGGGCTGAATATCTTTATGAAGACGGAAGCACGAAAACAGAAATCTTCGACAGTAAAGGTCGATTGCTACGCGCCGAATCCCTCAAAGACGGAGTACTCGACAGTGATCTGACTTATCCACTGATTGTATATAGCTATCAGGAAAAAGATGGTAAGGTTGTGAGCGAAGAGCTGGCCTATAGGGCCAATGGCAAATTGGCGTATAAAAATATACGAGACTCTCTTGCAAAGACCTCGATTTATGAATGGTTCGACTCTACGGGAACATGGTCCCACCGCTATATGCAGGACACGAGTGTGCCTGAAAAGATGACATATTCGTTTCTGAACAGCTATCTGAAGCCTGCACGAGCAGCCAATATGAATGGAGCAACAGGCTATCAACTCATTTTCAAGCCTACGCTAACGGGCGAATGGGCAGAACGATTCGCATATGACGAATTCAACGAGCCGGATTATCATATATCCTCTTTTGGCCCCGTCGCTCATGGAACATATCCTTCCGTACATAATTCGGACGATGAATATTACACGGATGAGTATGGTAATCGAATCGAGGACATGGATGCCTTCAAAACTTCGAAGGCCAAGGCTATAAGCGTTGAGATACTGGATTCCGTAGCCTACGATATAGGCTTCCGGGATAATGATCTTATTGTCGCATACGGACCCGAGTTCAAGGCCACAATAGGCGAGACAGAAGGGCTTTTTCTTGCGAAATGGGGCGTTGCAGAAATACAGGTCGCATCCAAAACAAAGAAAGCAAAAGTATTTCGCATAGAATCCACCGTGCCTGAGAAGTGCAGCATAGTTGAGCTCGAACTTCCGACCGGTACAACGCGCGACTATGGAATTACGACATATCAGCGTTATCTGACGGACAAACAGGTCGAGCGAATTGCCGACACAGGTTTCCGAATTAAAGCCCCGGAAGAGAGTCTGCCACCCTACTCTGCAGTCGTTAATATTCCCGTAATTCCACACAGCTATTATAGCCAGGATTACACGGAACTCATTGGAGTCCCGTCGCTACTGGTATGGGTTGGCGTAGTGGAATATCCCGAGATGTGCTGGATGCATGGAGAATCCTTCGATTTACTTGATCAGGTGCTTCAATTTGCTCGTCCGGAGACAGGACTCCATATCAGAACCTGTTATTTTGATGGGACCAAGACCATAGTAAATAATGATTATCAAGGCGTGGATGTGAGATTGCTCGAAGGACATGTCAATTCAAATATTAACAGTATCCTGAATATTTATGCGCAGGGCGAATATAATTATGAGAAGGGCGACTACAAAGCTTTAGCATCACATATCGCTCATCTTATCAGAGATACCGACCTTTCGAATATCCAAAGCCGCGAAGATATGGTTGCGGTTTATTCCAAGATGTTCAAATACTACGATGTATTGAATTCGATAAAAGACAAAGCGCCTGAAGAATTCCTTGAGGGGCAAGTGTATATGGGATATTATGCCGGGCTATTTGGATTGAAGAGCGACATATTGCTGAAAGCATACTTGCTTCCGGCTATGAAGGCAGGAGTAATAAAAGCAGGTAAATTCGACCTGTCGAGTAAACTGTACTCGATTCTTAGTGCACAGTCGAAGACGGATGCCGAGGCAAAGGAATACTACGACGAATTCATGAAGGACAAAGTATTTGTCTATACCGTGATCGAAGAACCCGGTCATGCGGCTTACGACAAGGGACTGCGAGGAGAGTATGTGCTTCTACGTTCGGAGGACTGGACAATGCGTTCGCCGGAAACTTGGGAGGAGATGCGTGACAGGCTTAAAGCTGATAAAAAGCATCTGTATCTGCTTGACCCTAAAGGCAAAATAATAGAAACGGAGATAGAGGGTACAATGGGAGTGAGCATGACTCTAAGGAGCGTAAGCCCGAAGGAATATGAACGCATCACCAAACTTGTCGATAAGGTAAGCAAGAACTTAAAACGGAAATAAATTGGGACGGCACACGCGAGAGATCTACAACATTGCGCTTCCAGCTATCGTGTCGAATATCACTACCCCACTGCTGGGGCTGGTGGATACGGCTATAAGCGGGCATCTCGGCTCCGCCGCTTATCTTGGAGCAATCGCTCTGGGCGGGACGCTGTTCAGCACCCTCTACATGCTTTTCGGCTTCCTGCGCATGGGCACAAGCGGCCTCACCGCACAGGCATACGGCGCAGGAAACAGGCGCGGCGAAGTTGTAATACTGGGCCGGGCCTTGCTTGTGGCACTATGCGGCGCGGCTATCCTTCTTATCGCGAGTCCCTTTGCCGGAGGAATGGTCCTACGGTTGATAGGTAGTCCGGATGACACAACCCTGATGCTTGCGGAACGATATTTTCATATCGTGATATGGGGTGCTCCCGCTGTGCTATGCACATATTCGCTCTCAGGCTGGCTGCTTGGCATGCAGGATTCGCGTGCAGTGATGTGGATGGCCATGGTGACGAATGTTGTGAACATCATCGTGAGTGTGGCGCTCGTCTACGGGCTGAATATGAAAATAGAAGGTGTGGCTATCGGCACTGTCAGCGCACAGTATTGCGGAGCTTTGTACGGGCTGAGCACGATACGGCGGCGTTTCCATCCTGAGCATGCAGGAATAAGCGAACTGCTGCAAAGAAGCGAATTGGGACGCTTTTTCAGGGTTCACTCCGACATTTTCCTGCGAACGTGCTGCCTCATAGCCGTGACTCTATGGTTCACTCATTCAGGCGCTGAAGCCGGTGTGGATGTGCTTGCGGCCAATGCTCTGCTTCTACAGCTCTTTCTGCTGTTCAGCTACTTCATGGATGGCTTCGCCTTCTCGGGCGAGGCACTCGGAGGGAAATTTCACGGTGCGGGGAAAGCGGATGAACTGCGTTCGCTCGTACGCGAACTGATGCTGACCGGACTGAAGTGTGCTCTTATATTCGGCACAGTCTACATGCTCGGGGGCGAAACAATCTTCAGACTGCTTAGTGATGAAGCGAGTGTGCGCGAAGTGGCAGGCAGATACCTCTGGTGGGCGGTAGCGCTCCCGCTATGCGGATTCGGAGCCTTCGTCATGGACGGCGTGATGATAGGAATGACAAAGACCCGCGGAATGCTTGCGGGCCTGGGTGTGGCGGCGGGAGTATTTTTCGGACTGTACTTCGGCGGACGCACAGCGGGCATGGGCAACCACGCGTTGTGGCTTGCCTTCGACGCCTATCTGCTGACACGCGGCCTGGTCGAGTACCTGATAGTGGCGCACGGGCTACGATCAAAAGTATAGGGCATGGCGCGTGGTCCAGCCCTGTGTGCTGTTGCGAAGGGAAAGCTGGACAATGCCGCGTGTGTCGGTTATTCGCTCGCAAGTAGCCTTGAGGACATCGCGGATGTCGGAGAAACCGGAAGCATTGAAATCGGCAACCACGCGCCCCATAGCCGTGGCACGGACCATCATCAGATCGGAGAGAGAAATCGTGTGCATGACAGTGATATTTAGAGTTGTTTTATGAATTACACTGCAAAGTTAGCGGCATGCCGGGCAATACGAATGCCCACTCCGGCTAATATATACTAAACACGCATATATTCTTTTTAATAGAACGCACACTTGTGAGGATGAAAAATTTTCGCTACTTTTGCAGCATAAACCAATCACTGCATACAATATGTCGTCAACCAGAGCACATAGCTTTGTGTCGATTGCCCAGGCAAGCAAGGAGCAAATCGAAGAACTCCTGAGACGCAGCGCATATTTTGAACAACATCCCAACAGCGAACTTCTGAAAGGACGCGTCGTGGCGACCCTGTTTTTTGAACCGTCGACACGTACGCGTCTTAGTTTTGAAACGGCCGTAAACCGCCTCGGAGGCAGAGTGATAGGCTTTTCGGACGCATCGACCTCGTCGACGTCCAAGGGCGAGACACTGAACGACACCATCCGCATGGTTGCCAACTATGCCGATCTGATCGTAATGCGCCATTACCTGGAAGGCGCGGCTCAATGGGCATCCGAAGTCACAGATGTGCCTATCGTAAATGCGGGCGACGGAGCGAACCAGCATCCCTCGCAGACGATGCTCGACCTCTACTCGATACTCAAAACACAGGGGCGCCTCGAAGATCTGACCATAACGATGGTCGGCGACCTGAAATACGGACGCACGGTTCACTCGCTGCTCCAGGCCATGAAATACTTCCGCCCCAAATTCCGTTTTGTGGCTTCGCGCGAACTGGCCATGCCCGAGGAATATCTGAGCTTCTGCCGTGAGAACGGCATAGAGTATGAAGAGCACCGCGAGTTCTCGCCCGAGGTAATCGCGGACAGCGACATCATATACATGACGCGCGTGCAGCGCGAGCGCTTTGCCGATCCGCTTGAATACGAGAAGGTGAAGGACCTCTACACCCTGCGCAAGAGCATGCTCGACTGTGCGAAACCCAACCTCAAGATCCTACACCCGCTGCCCCGCGTAAACGAGATAGACCGCGATGTGGACGACTGCCCGGAAGCCTACTACTTCGAGCAAGCCCGCAACGGACTCTTCGCCCGTCAGGCCATCATCACCGACGCTCTTGGCATAGACCTTCCCGAAGATTAAAAGCCACCCCCACAACAGATATGAATACAGACAAGAAAGAACTGGCCGTGGCCGCACTGCGCAACGGCACCGTCATTGACCATATCCCCTCGGAGGCGCTCTTCAACGCCGTGCGCTTTCTGAATCTTGAAAGTCAGCCCAACGCTGTGACCATCGGCTATAACCTCGCCAGCAAGAAGCTGGGGCGCAAGGGCATCATAAAGGTTGCCGATACGTTCTTCGACGATTCCGTGCTGAACCGTATCGCCATCATCGCACCCAATGCCGTGGTGAACACCATACGCGATTTCGAAGTGATGGATAAAAAGCGCGTGGCGCTCCCTGATTCGCTCGTCGACATCGTGCGCTGCAACAACCCCAAATGCATCACCAACAACGAGCCCATGGCAACACGCTTCGACGTGACCGACCGCGGCGATGAGACGCACGACGTGAAACTCCGTTGCCATTACTGCAACCACACGGTCGACGGACGCCACGCCCACTTCAAATAAAAGACGATGAAGGAGAGCTGGAAGCCGGGAACTGTGCTATATCCATTGCCTGCCGCTCTTGTGAGCTGCGGACACGGGACGGATGCGGAGACCTCGAATGTCTTCACCGTGGCCTGGACCGGGATAGTGTGCACTAATCCTCCGATGCTCTCGATTTCCGTGCGACCTGAACGCGCATCCTATCCGATGATTCGCGAGAGCGGCGAATTCACCGTCAATCTTACGACCGAGGCCATGGCCCGTGCGACCGATTTCTGCGGTGTGCGTTCGCGCCGCGATGTGCCCGACAAATGGGCTGCAGCTGGCATTACGCCCTACCCCGGCGTTGCCGTAGCGTGCCCGGCTGTTGCCGAAAGCCCGATCTCGCTGGAGTGCAAGGTGCGTGAGGTCAAGGAGCTGGGGAGTCACCATCTCTTCATCGCCGATATAATCAACGTGCTGGCCGACACGGCATTCATGGATCCGGCAAGCGGACGCTTCGAGCTGGAGAAAGCCGGTCTGATAAGCTACAGCCACGGGCGCTATTACGCCCAAGGCCCCGAGCTTGGACACTTCGGGTTCTCCGTAAAAAAGCCGGCTTCCAAAAAGAAAAAGAAATAAACCGACGCGGGCTCTTCAAAAGTCAGCCCCGCAAAAAAACGACTTAATGATATGATACACGACAAAGTGATTTTTGACCTGATTGAACGCGAGCACAAACGCCAGAAGGACGGCATTGAACTCATCGCCTCCGAGAACTACGTGAGCGACGACGTGATGCACGCCATGGGCTCATGTCTCACCAACAAGTATGCCGAGGGTTATCCCGGCCGCCGTTATTACGGAGGTTGCGGCGTCGTGGACGAGGTGGAGCAGATTGCCATCGACCGCGTGAAGGAGCTCTTCGGCGCCGAGTACGCCAATGTGCAGCCCCACTCGGGCGCACAGGCCAATATGGCCGTATTCATGGCATGTCTCAAGCCCGGCGACAAGTTCATCGGTCTGAATCTCAGCCACGGCGGTCACCTCTCGCACGGCAGCCCCGTGAACTTCTCGGGCCTGATGTTCCAGGCGCTTGACTATAGCGTGAAGGCCGACACCGGCCTGGTGGACTATGAAGCCTTCGAGGAAACGTGCCGCCGCGAACGTCCCAAGCTCATCATCGCCGGCGCCAGCGCATACTCCCGCGAATGGGACTACGCCCGCATGCGTAAGGTCGCTGACGAGATAGGCGCTATCTTTATGGTGGATATGGCCCATCCTGCCGGCCTTATCGCCGCCGGTCTTCTGGACAATCCTCTGAAGCACGCTCATATCGTCACCTCAACCACGCACAAGACTCTGCGCGGTCCGCGAGGAGGCATCATCCTCATGGGCAAGGACTTTGTGAATCCCTGGGGCAAGACATCGCCTAAAGGCGAGCCCCGCATGATGAGCCAGCTCCTCGACAGCGCAGTTTTCCCCGGTGTTCAGGGCGGCCCACTGGAGCATGTCATCGCTGCCAAGGCCGTTGCTTTCGGCGAAGCACTCCAGCCCTCCTTCCGCGAATATCAGAAGCAGGTGCGCGCCAACGCTCAGGCCATGGCCAAAGCTCTGCTTGACAAGGGCTACAACATCGTTTCCGGCGGCACGGACAACCACTGCATACTGGTTGACCTCCGCTCCAAGTTCCCCGATCTTACCGGTAAGGTAGCTGAAAAAGCCCTTGTTGCCGCCGACATCACGGCCAACAAGAATATGGTGCCTTTCGACACGCGTTCGCCCTTCCAAACCTCCGGCATACGCCTCGGCACCCCGGCAATCACCACCCGTGGCCTCAAGGAAGATCTCATGGCTCCGATCGTCGACCTCATCGATGCCGTTCTCTCCGCACCCGAGGATGCGAAAGTCATCGAGGACACCCGTCGCAAGGTGAATGAAATGATGAGCGCATTCCCCATCTACGCATGGTGAGTGGCACTCTCGCTATAATAGTTGCTGCGGGCAGCGGACGCCGTTTTGGCAGTCCGCTGCCCAAGCAGTTCTGTATGCTGGGCACGATGCCCGTGCTTGGTCATACTATCGGCCGCCTGCGCAGCCTGCTGCCCGGCGATGCTCGCATAGCGCTTGTGCTCCATCCCGACTATTTCGAGGTGTGGAAGGAGCTGGCGCAAGAATACGGCACGGCAAGGGAGGATATTCTTGTGGCCGGAGGAGCGACGCGGGCCGAGTCCGTCTCAAATGCACTGAATGCATGTCATCCCGGCTTGGACGAGCTCGTTCTCGTTCATGACGGCGTGCGGCCGTTCGTGACGGCCGAGATACTCGAAGGCCTCTATTCGGCCATTGCCGACGGCGCTGACTGTGCGATTCCTGCCGTGGGACTCACGGATTCCATCCGCCGCCTCGACGCTGACGGCACTTCCGAAAGCGTGGACCGTTCGATGTTCCGGGCCGTACAGACCCCACAGGCATTTCCGGGGGGTACACTTGTGGAGGCTTACCGCAAGGCGCGGACCGATTTCGGCCTCGAAGGCTTCACGGATGACGCCTCCGTAGTTGCCCGCTGCATACCGGGGGCGCGCACGATGCTGACAGCCGGTTCGCCTTACAATATCAAGATCACAAATCCCTTCGACCTGAAGATTGCCGAAGCTCTGCTCTGATGCTGTCGCTGCGCAACGTAGACATTAAGTTCGTGAAAGGTGTGGGACCACGCCGCGCCGATATTCTGGCCAAAGAGCTCGGAATACGCACGGCCTACGACCTCTTGCGCCACTATCCTACGAGCTATGTCGACCGGTCGCGCTTCTACAGTGTCCGCGAGCTGCGTGGCGCCGACCTCGAGCACCTGCCGGCCTTGCAGATCCGAGGCCGCTTTGTCAGTTCAAACGTCCTTGGCGAAGGCGCGCGTATGCGTCTTGTAGCACTATTCTCCGACGGGACATCCACCTTGGAAGTCACGTGGTTCAAAGGTATCAAGTCCATGCGGAAGATGCTCGATCCGGAAAAGACTTATGTGCTTTTCGGCAAGGTGACGAGCTTCAACGGCAAACTGCAGATGGTGCATCCCGAAATGGAGGATTCCGCCAAGAGCATGACCTCGCAGGGCACGCGTGGCGTCTATCCACTCACGGAAGGGCTCCGCAAGGCAAACATAGGCTCAAAGGTACTCTACACTATAGCATATAACATCCTCGGCGAAGGAAAGGAGACGCGCCGGCTCGCGGACCCTCTGCCCGAAAGCGTGCTCCGCAGTCGCGGACTCATGCACATCTCCGACGCGATACGCGAAGTGCACTTCCCGACATCGCCTGAAAAACTGCAGCAAGCACGCTTCCGGCTTAAGTTCGAAGAACTATTCTACATCCAGACGGACATGCTCATGCGCTCGCAGAGTCGCAAAGCCAAATCCGCGGGCTTGCCAATGCCCCACATCGGCGAATGGTTCAACCGCTTTTACTCCACCTGTCTTCCTTTCGAACTTACAGGTGCGCAGAAACGCGTGATCAAGGAAATCCGCGCCGACATTATAGGGCCGCGCCAGATGAGCCGTCTCGTGCAAGGCGATGTCGGTTCGGGCAAAACCCTCGTGGCGCTTATGAGCATGCTGCTGGCCATCGACAATGGTTATCAGGCTGCTCTGCTCGCTCCCACTGAAATCCTTTCGACGCAGCACTACCACACTATCCGCGAGCTCGCGGCACGCGTGGGCTTGAACGTTCGCCTGCTCACAGGCAGTACGCGTGCTCGCGAACGCGCTGAGATACATCGCGGCCTTGAGGACGGAAGCATCCATATCCTCGTGGGCACACACGCCATTCTCGAAGACAAGGTCCAATTCGCACGTCTTGGCTTTGCTGTAATAGACGAGCAGCATCGCTTCGGAGTGGCCCAGCGCGCACGACTGTGGTCGAAAGGTCCGGACGGATTCGCACCTCATATACTCGTGATGACCGCCACGCCCATCCCCCGCACGCTGGCCATGACCGTCTACGGCGATCTGGACGTTAGCGTAATTGACGAACTTCCGCCAGGACGCAAACCCGTCAGCACCGTGCTCCGCTTCGATCAGCAGCGTACGCAGGTATACCGCGCAATGGGCGCACAGCTGCGTCAGGGGCGGCAAGTCTATATCGTTTACCCCCTGATTGAAGAGAA
Source organism: uncultured Porphyromonadaceae bacterium (assembly GCA_947175605.1). Taxonomy (GTDB): domain Bacteria; phylum Bacteroidota; class Bacteroidia; order Bacteroidales; family Muribaculaceae; genus CAG-873. The sequence goes on along the minus strand of CAMWNH010000043.1, from coordinate 6,379 downwards.
CGAGAAACTTGACCTTAAGAGTCTCGAGGAGGGTTACGAAAGCATCTGCGAGATATTCAAGGACTACCGCGTAGCATTCGTGCACGGCAAGATGAAGCCTGCGGAAAAGGACCATCAGATGGACCTCTTTGCTCGCGGAGATGCGCGCATAATGGTGGCTACAACGGTCATTGAGGTCGGCGTTAACGTCCCCAACGCCACGACCATGATTATCGAGAATGCCGAGCGCTTCGGCCTCTCGCAGCTCCATCAGTTGCGCGGACGCGTAGGCCGCGGAGCCGACAAAAGCTACTGCGTGCTTATGAGCCGCTACAACATCAGCGGCGACACGCGCAAGCGTCTGGACGTCATGACGTCCACTACGGACGGATTCGTCATAGCTGAAGCCGACATGCAGTTCCGCGGACCGGGCGACATTGAAGGAACCATGCAGAGCGGTCTCCCCTTCGAGCTAAAAATCGCATCGCTCGCACAGGACGGCCAGATCATCGCGCTTGCCCGGGCAACTGCTGAAGAATTGCTTTCCTCCGACCCCGGACTGCGGGCACCGCAGAATGCCGACCTCGCACGGGCCATACGCGAGATATGCAAGCGCCGGGCCGACTGGAGTCAGATATCCTAAAACCTCACGATCATTTCGAGGAGAAATTTATCGCCGTCGCCTTGCGGCACCGCCGTCCCGGCATGGTAGAAATATTTCTCAAAGTCGGCGCGTATGTCCAGAAACATATTCTTGGATCGGATATAGCTTAGGGTTGAACCTACTGTTATACGGTTGCGCGCGGCATGATTGGTCCACAAAAGTCCGTCGCTTCCGCGAACGCCTGTGGAATGTGCTGTCATGCCATCGAAGCGGCCCTGAAAACTAAGTCTGTTGAAGACCCAAGCCTTCACAGGCATACGGTATGTGCCCCATACAAGCCACCCGTGTGTGAGACGGTATGCATCCGATGTATAATGCTTATACATATACTCGCCCGACACGATCACGCGCGCCGATGGCTGCCACGTAACGGCCGCATCCACAAGATTGATGCGGATTCCGTCCGGGCGTATGCTCTGAAAACCTGTGGCGATAGTGGTCTTGTCCAGGCAATAGCTTGCCTTCACGGCATAGGCGAAGCTCGTGTTCCACACCATATGGTCGCCGATCGGTGTAGGATTGAAGACACCACCTTCCACAAAAAAGGGAAAAGTCGTCGGGCGGTATGCTACTGACGCTCCGACGGCGCGCACGTTGCACATCTGCTTTCCGATGAACGAACGGTTCGAGAAGATATAATTGTTAGGCGCCATGAACGGGTCCACACCGAAGGGCATACGGAACTGCCCCATGCGGATGCCTATATGCTCGGGAGCATTCACGCGCGCCCACACATCCAGTATCTTTATCTTGCCGCAGTCGCAGAAATCAGCATTGAAGAAATAATCGACAGCCTGACCGACAGACCCAGAGAGACTCAGGCGTGCATTTCGCACCTGAAAACGGGCCGCAGTGGGCAGATCGTGTCCGAACTCGGTTTCCATACGGGCACGCACAGTTCCGCGTACCGATGGCAGATAATCCGTCCACTTGGGCTCCGGTTTTATATCAGCACTATCCGCCGACTCGGCGCCATGGCCAGTGAGTGCGGACAACAGCACGACACCCGCAGCGATATATCTAAGATTATTCAGTCGAAACATGTTTAGTAATGATTGGTGTTACCGGGACTAATGCCTGTCAACGTTTTTTGGATCCTCGCCTGTGGGGTGGCTCCTGCCCGAAAAGACGGGGGATGAGGTCGCGGCGACCTATGCGCGATAGCGTGCGGGTGATGCCCGCGCGATACTCCGGATCATACCAGAAGAAGAACTGTCGCTGGTCAAGTTTCTGCTCCTTGGTCGTGGCAACGGGGATTTTCTCGCCCGTATATGGGTGAATACCGGTATAATAAATCTCCGTGGCAAGCGTCATTGGCGTAGGCGTGAAATCCTGCACCTGCTCCAGATGGAAGTTCAGATCCTTGGTCTCCACGGCAAGCTCGGCCATGTCCTCAAGCCGGCATCCGGGATGACTGGAAATGAAATACGGGATGATCTGCTGGCGAAGGGAAGCCCGGCTGTTCACGCGATCGAAAATATCCTTGAACTCGTGGAAAAGCTTGAACGAGGGCTTGCGCATGATACGCAGAACATCGTCCGACGTATGCTCCGGCGCCACTTTCAGACGCCCCGACACGTGATTCGTAATCAACTCCTCATTGTAGCTCGCATTCGCCTTGTCGATCTCGGGAACACCCGTTCTGTGCATGCTCAGATCATATCGCACACCCGACCCGATGAAGGATTTCTTTATTCCCGGCAACGCGTCCACAGCATGATAAATATCCAGCAGTGGCCTATGGTCCGTATCGAGATTAGCGCATGGCGCAGGATGCAGGCACGAAGGCCTCAGACACTTCGCACATATACTGCGGTCGCGACCGCCCATGGCATACATGTTGGCCGAAGGTCCTCCGAGGTCGGAGATATAGCCCTTGAAGTCGGGCATACGCGACACCTGACGGGCCTCTCGCAGAATCGACTCTTTCGATCGCGAAGCAATAAACTTGCCCTGATGCGCGGAAATCGTACAGAAGGCGCAGCCCCCGAAACATCCGCGATGCAGGTTCACGCTGTGGCGTATCATTTCATAAGCCGGGATAGTCTTACCTTTGTAGCGGGGATGAGGCAGGCGGGTATATGGCAGGTCGAAGGACGCATCGATCTCGCCCTGCGTCATTGCCGGAAACATAGGATTCACCTTCACGGCCACATCACCTGTGGCCTGCCACAATGTCGCCCCGCCGTCATAGCGGTTGCTCTGCTGCTCTATGTGCTTGAAATTAGCCGCCTGCAAAGCCTTGTCGCGCATGCAGCTTTCATAGCTGTTCAGCACTATATTCTCCGCATCCGGAGCGGGAAGTTCGCTAAGGGGACGGCGCACCACACTCTGCCTCAGATCCCTTATATCGCCAATCTTCTCTCCCGCATCAAGGCGTCGCGCAAGCTCCAGCACAGGCTTCTCTCCCATACCGTAGATGATCATATCAGCATCGCAATCCGCGAGAATCGACGACCGCAGCCGATCCTGCCAGTAGTCATAGTGACTCAGGCGTCTCAGCGAGCCCTCGATTCCGCCCGCGATAATAGGCGTATCCGGGAACAATTCGCGCAATATTTGGCTATAGACAACCGTAGGATAGTCCGGACGCATCCCGTGGCGTCCTCCGGGCGTATATGCATCGTCCGAACGTAGTCGTCGGTTAGCCGTATAATGGTTAACCATCGAGTCCATGGCGCCCGGCGAAACACCGAAGAACAGACGTGGCGCGCCGAACTTCTTGAAATCGCGCAGATCGTCGCGCCAATTAGGCTGCGGAACGATGGCCACCCTGTAGCCCGCAGCCTGGAGCGTCCGGCCCAGCACGGCAGCCCCGAATGCCGGATGATCCACATATGCATCACCAGAGAACAACACCACATCCACACTGTCCCAGCCCAAGGCTTTCATCTCCTTCACGGAAGTAGGCAGCCAGTCGGTTGGCCGCAGCGCATTATAGTCTATCTCTTTCATTCGCCCTTCTCCTTATTCATAGCCTCGATACGAAGCTCGAGCTTGATAATTTCGTCGCGCAAGCGGGCCGCCGTCATAAATTCCATCTCCTTGGCCGCAGCCACCATCTGCTCGCGCAGGCGATTGACGGAGCGCTGCATCTCCTCGGATGTCATATATGCCGTCACGGGGTCCGCAGCAATATCCACGCTTGTCGAATACTCGTAGGAGTACGGCGTATCCTGCGCGCGATGCGGTCGACCTGTTACAGCTTCGCTCTTAGCCTTGCCCTTACGCTTGCCACCGCCGTAGGCCATCCGCTGGGCATCGAACTCAACCTCATCCAGCTCCATTCCCACAATTGCATTACGCGCCTTCACAATCGCCTGAGGCGTAATGCCATGCTCCTCATTGTAGGCAAGCTGCAGGCGCCGGCGACGCTCCGTTTCCTCGATAGTCTGTCGCATGGAGTCCGTAATCGTATCTGCAAACATCACCACCTCGCCGTTGAGATTTCGCGCCGCACGCCCCACCGTCTGCGTAAGCGAGCGATGACTGCGGAGGAAGCCCTCCTTATCGGCATCCAGAATAGCCACAAGCGACACCTCGGGAAGATCGAGACCCTCGCGCAGAAGGTTCACGCCTATAAGCACATCGAAAGTCCCGGCCCGCAGTCCGTCGAGAATCTTTATGCGGTCCATCGTATCGACATCCGAGTGGATATATGCCGTCTTGATACGGAGCTTCAGGAAATAATCGTTCAGCTCCTCGGCCATGCGCTTTGTCAGCGTTGTCACGAGCGTACGCTCACCGCGCTCGATGCGGATCTGAATCATTTCCATCAGACGATCGATCTGGCCCGAGGAAGGTTCGACATGGATCAGAGGATCCAGCAGTCCCGTTGGACGTATCAGCTGTTCCACAACCACACCCTCGGTCTTCTGCAATTCGAACTCCGCAGGCGTCGCGCTCACATATATCGTCTGAGGCGTCAGGGCTTCGAACTCCTCGAACTTCAGCGGACGGTTGTCCAGCGCGGCAGGCAGGCGGAAACCATAGTCCACCAGATTCACCTTGCGCGAGCGGTCGCCGCCATACATTGCGCGCAGCTGAGGCACCGTCACATGGCTCTCGTCAATGATAGTAAGATAATCGTCCGGAAAATAGTCCAGAAGACAGAAGGGGCGTTCGCCCTCCATACGCCCGTCGAAATAGCGCGAGTAATTCTCGATTCCCTGACAGTAGCCTATCTCCTTGATCATCTCCACATCGTAGGTCACGCGTTCCTCGATGCGCTTAGCCTCGAGAGGCTTCATAATATCATTGAAATAATTCACCTGACGGCCCAGATCAAGCTGAATCTGCGCCACAGCCGCAGCCTGACGCGCCGGCGACGTCACGAACAGATTGGCCGGATAGATATTGAAGCGGTCGTGTTCGCCCAGATCCGTGTTCACCTCCGGCTGAATAGTCTGTATGGACTCCACCTCATCGCCCCAGAACGTCACCCTCACTATTATATCTTCATAAGCAAGCCGGATATCCACCGTATCGCCCTTTACTCTGAACGTACCGCGGTTCAGCTCCAGCTCCGTGCGGCTGTAGAGAGCACCGACAAGCTTGCGCAGAAAATCATTTCGCGAAATATGCTCGCCTCGCTCCACCGTCACGCCGTTGGCGTGGAAATCCTCCGGATTGCCCATACCGTAAATACAGCTCACGGACGACACCACTATCACGTCACGCCGCCCCGACATGAGCGCCGATACAGTAGCCAGACGTAAGCGCTCGATTTCGTCGTTGATCATCAGATCCTTCTCGATATACTTGTCAACCGAAGGAATATAAGCCTCCGGCTGATAGTAATCGTAGTACGATACGAAATATTCCACGGCATTGTTCGGAAAGAACTGCTTGAACTCGCTGTAGAGCTGTGCGGCAAGAGTCTTGTTATGACTAAGGATAAGCGTCGGCTTGCGCACCTCGTTTATAACATTGGCCATCGTGAAGGTCTTGCCCGATCCCGTAACACCGAGAAGCACCTGAGAATCCAGGCCCGAACGCACACCGCGCACGAGTTCCGCTATCGCCTGAGGCTGGTCGCCCGTAGGCGAATATGCTGAAGTGAGTTCAAAATCCATAGTATTCCGAAATAATATCAGTTGAACTTACAAAAATACAACATTTCCCCCGAATATTCAAGCCCTCCCGAAAACACTCCCCACTCAAAATAATATTGAAAATGGGCTTTAACGCACTGCATAAGTTCGCCAAAGCCCACTATACGTAAAAAACCGCTTTTCTTACTTTCGTTTCATATAGCTCTTACCCTCAACATCCGTCCCCTGCGGGAATATATCGAGAAACTTGAGTTTACCTTCCGCCAGAATTGCTCTTACGGGAATGAAAGCATAGCCACTTTCCGGATCCCATTTATACTTCACCAGATATCCATCATCCGTCCCCTCAATAGGAACGACGATAAGCGACTCCATCCCATACTTGGAAACATCCTGTGCATGAATCACCGCGTCAGCATCATATTGAGCCGTATAGTCCGCCAGCTTCGCAATCAGTTCCGGCGACATATGACATCCCATCAACTCCGCATTTGCCTCCGGATCCGTCTCCACGTTCCTCATATAAGCAAGGTAAAAATCCCTGATCTTACCCTCACACTGCCCATAAGAAAACATAGCACTCATCGAGAGCACCGAAACCATGATTATTCTAAACAAATTGGTCTTCATACTTTGATAGTTTCCGCTTATTATGATGCAAATTTATCACAATTCTCTAAAC
>CAMWNH010000042.1 GCA_947175605.1 uncultured Porphyromonadaceae bacterium | reverse complement strand
TTTCTTGGTTCCGTCCTTGGGTTATATTTAATAACACAACAAATTTATAAAATGTTTTCAATATATGTAAACTTTTATAGACCTGAAAAATACGTATCTATTAAAAACCGGCCGCGGCAGGGTTTCCTGCAACGGCCGGGGGGATCTATGTGTCTGACTTCAGTCGATGATGTCGAAGCCGGTGTATTTGCGGAGGCATTCGGGAACGACGATGCCTGCGGGCGTCTGGTTGTTTTCGAGAAGCGCAGCCATGATGCGCGGCAGGGCCAGGGCCGAGCCGTTCAACGTATGGCACAGCTGAGGCTTCTTGTCCTCGCCGCGGTAGCGGCACTTCAGGCGGTTGGCCTGATACGTCTCGAAGTTCGATACCGACGATACCTCAAGCCAGCGCTTCTGCGCTGCCGAGTAAACCTCGAAGTCGAAAGTGATGGCCGATGTGAAGCTCATGTCGCCGCCGCACAGACGCAGGATGTGCCAGGGCAGGCCGAGTTTTTCGAGTAGACCCTGCACGTGGTCCTTCATCTCCTCGAGAGCCGCATAAGAGTCCTCGGGCTTTTCGATGCGCACGATCTCAACCTTATCGAACTGGTGCAGACGGTTGAGACCTCGCACATCGCGGCCATACGAGCCGGCCTCGCGACGGAAGCAGGCCGAGTAGGCGCAGTTCTTGATGGGCAGACGGTCGGCGGGAATGATCACGTCGCGGTAGAGGTTCGTCACGGGCACCTCAGCCGTGGGGATGAGATAGAGGCCGTCGGCGGGGCAGAAGTACATCTGACCCTCCTTGTCGGGGAGCTGGCCCGTGCCGTAGCCGGAGGCCTCGTTCACCACATACGGCGGCTGCACCTCGAGGTAGCCGGCCTTCGAAGCCTCGTCCAGGAAGAACTGTATGAGCGCGCGCTGCAGCTTGGCGCCCTTGCCCAGATATACCGGGAAGCCTGCGCCCGTAATCTTCACACCCAGGTCAAAGTCTATCAGGTTGTATTTCTTGGCCAGATCCCAGTGGGGCAGAGCGTCTTCGGGAAGATTCGGCATCGGGCCGCCGGTCTTCTCCACCACGTTGTCCTCCGCCGTGCGACCTTCAGGCACCATGGCGCAGGGCAGGTTGGGAATATTCAGGAGCTCCGTGCGGATGTCCGCCTCGGTCTTGGCAAGCTCGTCGGCATAGCCCTTCTGCTCCTCCTTGAGGGTAGCCACTTCGGCCTTGGCAGCCTCGGCCTCCTCCTTGTTACCGGCCTTCATGGCCTTGCCGATCGCGTCGCTCATCTTTTTGAGCTGAGCGGCTGCAGTATCGTTTTTCAGCTGAAGCTCGCGGCGACGGTCGTCGAGAGCTATCACACGGGCTATGGCTTCCTTGCCATCAAAACCCTTTACAGCCAGACGGGCAACCACATGCTCCGGATCGGCCTTGATCTGTTGGATTGTCAACATAGGTTATAGCTATATATTCCTGTTTGTTTCTACTCGTTTATTTGGCCAGGAGCTCGCGCACCTTCGCCGAAATCGCGCGTCCGTCGGCGCGTCCTGCCAGGGCCTTGCTCGCCACACCCATCACCTTGCCCATGTCGCCGGGGCCTGCGGCGCCCGTCTGTTCGATGATTTTGCGCAGCTCGGCCTCGAGTTCGGCCTCCGTCAGCGCCTTGGGCAGGAATTCCTCGATCACGGCCACCTCGGCCAGCTCCGTCTCGGCCAGCTCCGGGCGGTTCTGCTCCTGATATATCCGGGCGCTCTCGCGGCGCTGCTTGGCCATCTTCACCAGCACCTTCATGGCAGCGTCGTCCGTGAGTTCGCCGTTGGAGCCCGGAGCCGTCTTGGCCTCGATAAATTCCTTCTTGATGCCTCGGAGAGCCTGCAGGCGCAGCTTATCCTTGGCCAGCATGGCAGCCTTGATGCCGCCTTCCACTTGTGTGTAGAGATCCATGTCTATATCGTGTTTTTGTTTTATTCCTTATCTTGGAGTATCCTTGCCCGTGAGGATTTTGTAGAGCTCGCGCATGCCTTCCGTGGCCGTCGCACGGATCACCGTCACGCCCGCGGGCACGGCCGCCGGATTCGGATCGATGTAATAGACCGGCACCCCGCGGCGCACATATTGCAGCAGCGCTGCCGCCGGATACACCACCAGCGATGTGCCGATGATCACGAACACGTCCGCCTCGCCCGCAATCTCCGTTGCAGGCTCGAACATCGGCACAGCCTCCTGGAAGAAAACGATGTGCGGACGCACGTGGTGGCCCTCGATGAGCGTTTCAGGCGTAGTCTCGAGCGCCTCGGGGCGCAGCTCCCACACCAGATGTTCGTTGTCCGTGGCGCGCACCTTCATCAGCTCGCCGTGCAAGTGCGTCACGTGGGTCGAGCCGGCGCGTTCGTGCAGATTGTCCACGTTCTGCGTTATCACGTACACCTCCCAGCCCTCGCTTTCCAGGTCGTGCAGAAGGAGGTGGGCCGCGTTAGGCTCCACATTCATCAGCGCCTTGCGTCGCTCGTTGTAGAAGCGGTGCACCAGTGCCGGATTGCGCACATATCCGTCGTGGCTCGCCACGTCCATAACGGGATAGTTCTCCCACAGGCCACCCGCATCGCGGAAGGTCGATATGCCGCTTTCGGCGCTTATGCCCGCGCCGGTGGATACCACGAGCTTCTTCATCTGTCGTCGAGCGAGAAAGGTATCACGTTGGGCTTCTTGGTCGTCTCGGGAGCAGCCTGGGCCGATGCCGGCTTCATGGTCGAAGTCGTGCGCTTGCCGCGGTGGAAGGCCGGCGTGCGCTCGAGGCGCTCGATAGCCTCGTCGCTGTCCAGCTCCTCCTGCTCGAGGATTATGTAGTTCTCGGTCTCCTTCTTGCGGCGCAGCTCGTCGAGCTTCTCGGTGCCGTAATTCTCTATCACCTTGGCTGTGAGCTCCATGTCAGCGGGCGTAAGGTCCGGAGCGTCGGAGCCCTTGATGATCTGCGCCTCCTGACCCTTGACCACGTTCGCGCCGTTCACAGTGATGTCGAAGCCCGAGGCAAGCAGCGTGAACTTCACCTGATTGCCCAGCGTATCGTCGTAGCCGTAGCCCCAGATCACGTTCACCTCCATATTCATGTCGCGGATAAACTGCGTGATCTCGTTGCTCTCCGCGGCCGTGTATGGCGGGTCGATGTTGCGCGAGAAATAGAAGGCAAACAGTAGACGCTTCGACGTATACACGTCGAAGTCGCGCATCAGCGGCGAGCGCAGCGCGCTCTGGATGGCTTTGGTCATGCGGTTCTCGCCCTCGCCGTAGCCTACGGAGATGAGGGCCGTCATGCCGTCGCGCAGGGTCGTGTCCACATCGCGCATATCAAGGTTGATCATGATAGGCGTCGTGATGATTTCAGATATCGAGCGTGCGGCGATCGTCAGGATGTCATCTGCCTTGGCGAAAGCGAGGCTGAACTCCAGGTCGGGATAAATCTCGGCCAGACGGTCGTTGTTTATCACCAGCAGAGCGTCCACGTGGCGCGACAGCTCCTCGGCCCCGCGCAGAGCCATGCGGATCTTGGGCATACCCTCGAAGAAGAAAGGAATCGTCACGATGCCCACCGTGAGGATGCCCTGCTCCTTGGCCGTACGTGCCACGACGGGCGATGCGCCCGTACCCGTGCCGCCACCCATGCCCGCCGTCACGAACACCATGTTCGGCTTCGGCGTCAGCAGCTTCTTGATGTCCTCGATGCTCTCCTCCGCAGCCGTGCGGCCTACCTCGGGCTTGCCGCCCGCGCCCAGGCCGCCGGTCGTCTCCGGGCCCAGAAGCAGTTTGGTCGGTACAGGCGACATTTCCAGTGCCTGCATGTCCGTGTTCGCCACTACGAACTGTATGTCGTCCACATGTTGCGAATACATGTGATTCACGGCATTGGAGCCGCCGCCACCCGTGCCGATTACAAGTATCAGGTGGTCGCTGTGCCGGGCGCCTGTCGGGGTGCCCGACTGATATTTTTCGAGATATTCGCTATCCATTTTCGTGTAGTCTGTATGGTTTACATTGGCGGACGGTAGTCCGTATCATCGGGTTCATCGGGCATCTGCAGGAATTCTCCTATCTTGCGGGTGAGATTGTCGAGGCTCGACCCTATTCCCGAGAAGGGACTGCGTTTGCGTTTGCCCGAAGGAGCCGGTTCGGGGTCCTCGCCTTCGAAGGGATCAATGCCGGAAGTCGGTTTCACGCGCGTATCCTCCAGCTCCTCCTCCTCGTAGTCCCGGGCTTGGCTTTCCTCCTCGTACTCGGGCTCGTCGGGTTCGTCGCGCAGCAGATCGTCTTCATCATCGCGTGTCCGCGGCCGACGACCGAAAATGCGTCCCAGATTCAGGCCTCCGCCGCTTTTGCCTGTGTGTCCGTGCTTGACCTCGGGCTCGGGAGTCGGCTCATCTTCCTCCTCTTCGGGTTCAGGCTCCGGCTCCGGCCGCTGTGCCGGGTATGCGGGCGCCTCGTAGATGGCCGTATCCTCCGGTTCCTCGAATACTATGGTGTTCACCGGTTGCTTCTCCAGGCAGTCACCCACCTTGGGCGAGCGCGCTCCGGCCCACAGCAGGGCCACGATGTCTATATTGTCCGCATTGCGGTCGGCCGGTGTCTTGAATTCCACGGCGGCGGGAATCTCGGCCGGCTGCACGTTCATCTTGCTGAGTGCGCCCAGCACATTGTCGAAATTGCGCAGCTTGGCGCCTCCGCCCGTCAGCACTATGCCGGCCGACAGCTCCGAAGCCTTGTAGCCGCTCTGCATTATCTGGTGCACGATATTGGCCGCGATTTCGCCCGCGCGAGGCTGCACGTAGGTGTTCACCTCCGTAGCGTTGTCGCCCGCAGCCGCAGCGCCAGCTTCAGGCATCGCCGCATTGCCGTAGCGTATTTTGAAGTCCTCGGCGCTCTCCTCGGTCATGCTGTTGCCGGCCATGATGTCGCGCGTCACCGTGCGCGAGCCCATCGGCAGAGTCGACAGGAAGCACAGGGCCCCGTCCTTGTAGACCGACACCGTCACCGTCTCAGCCCCGAAATCCACAAGCGCACAGCCCAGCTGGCGCTGCGAGTCGGAGAGCACCAGATCCGCGATAGCCGTGGAGCGCAGGCGCGGGTAGATGTGGGTCGACGCTATATTCTCGAAGCGCAGACGCTCGAGATTGCGCCGCGATTCCTGGCCGATGGTTATCACCGTGAAGTCGCCGCGGAAGCGCTGGCCGTAGGTGCCCACCGGACGCGGAACCACCAGATTGTTCACATAGAACGTACGGGGCAGCACGGCCTCGATATGCTTCGAGGTCACGATATCCTTCAGCGCCTCCTGCTTCAGGCGTGTCACGTTCTCCTGCAGGATCTCGATGTCGCCCGGGAAGACGCTCGTGCCCGTGGCAGGAATCGAGCCCAGCGAGCGGCCGCCAACCGGCACGACCACGCCCGTCACGCGGTTGGGCGACACGGCCGGATTATTCTCCAGCTTGCGGATTATCTCGTTCACGCCCGCGGACACCTCCTGCACGTTCTGGATGCGTCCGTAGCGCACGTTGTTCAAGGCCTTGATTTCTTCAACGGCCAGCACGGTGAGCGCGCCGGAGGCATCCACCGTGGCTACGCCCCCCTTGATTTTCGAGGACGATATTTCTATTGCTACTATGCTGCGTGGTTCCATATCAGTCGTTTTTCGGTATTATCTTTTCTTCATCGGCCAGACCTTCGGCTACGGTCGTCGGGTCCGTCATCGTGGACTCGTCGTCGAAGTCCTCGTATATCAGCGAATCCTCCAGCACCGTGGCCAGGTTCGTGGGCGCAAGGCGCGACTTGCGCCTCGAAGCCACGATGCGGCCGCGCCATTTTACGGCTATCGTGTCATACATCTCCCAGCCACGCACGGGCACAACCTGCAGGTAGAACGAGCGCAGACGCCGGAATTTGTCGTCCACGTCGGTCGTATCCCCGAAGTTGATCACATGCCCCACGATCGTGGGCACGATGATGATGTTCCCTCCCGGCTCCTGCACCAGCGTCGACACCAGCGCCGAGAGGTCCGGATCGCGGGCTATGTGGTCCAGCAGCGGAAGAAGGCGCGTGGCAGGATGGACACTGTCGAAAGCTCCAAGCACCACCGGCACATCGAGATGATAGCGCGGGTCGGCCGAGATCTTCTTGCCCTGGGCATTGATGTAGTAGGACGCATGGCCCTTCTCGAACACGCGCGCCACAGGCGTCATGGGCACGACGTCAACATGCACGCGCCCCGAGGCCGAAATCCAGGCGTTCACGCTCTCCACCTTGTCCGAGGCCCCCAGATGCTTCTCCAGAGCGCCCAGATCGAACAGGTCGATGCGGCAGCGCCCCAGCGTGTCGGGGTCGAGTCCGCTTTCGCGCACTATGTCCCCGGGGGTGATGAAATGCGTCATCAGCGTATCGGCCACGCTCACGTTCAGCCCCGGCTTCAGGGTCTCGCGCCGCGCGGCGTCAGTGCTGATCATCATGGCGAAGCAGAGATAGGCCAGCAGCACGGCCGCCAGCACACACATCATTATCGAGTTTCTGCTTATCACCTTGTTTGCGCCCTTTATTCAGGTCCTTAATCTTTAAGCTCTTCGGCCAGCCGGTGCGTGTAGAGATTCAGATCTCCGGCGCCGGCCGTCAATAGAATGTCAAAGTTACGATTTTTTAGCCGATCTACAAAATCTTGTCTGCAAATCATCTCCTTGTCGGCACATTTCACCAGATCGTAGATCGTTTTCTCGCTGATTCCTGCAATCGGCTCCTCGCGCGCCGGGTAGAGATCCACCAGTATCACGCTGTCCGCGGCCGACAGTGCCTCGGCGAACTGCGGCGCGAAATCGCGGGTGCGCGAGTAGAGGTGCGGCTGGAAGGCCACGGTCAGGTGTCGCCCGGGGAAGAGCGCCCGCACCGAGGCGATGGAGCTGCGCAACTCGTCGGGGTGGTGGGCGTAGTCGTCGATGATGGCGCGGTCGCCCGGCTTGGACGGACGCAGGTGCATCTGGAATCGGCGCTCCACGCCCGGATAGCTCGCCATGGCCTTGCGCGCAAGTTCGGGTGTGAGTTCACCGGCAAGCCACACAGCCCCTAATGCCGCTATGGCGTTGTCGATATTGATGTCCACGGGCACGCCCAGCTCGATATCCGTGATTACACCCTCCGGATGCACGAAATCGAACACGATGCGCCCCTCGCCGCAGCGGATGTTGCGGGCGTGGAAGTCGCCCTCGTGGCGCGAAAATGTGTAGGTCTTCACGTCCTCGCCCGGACGCGGACGCAGTTTCAGCCCCGTGTGTATCAGCAGGAAACCGCCCGGCTGAATCAGCTCCGTGAAGTGCGCGAAGCTTTCCAGGTAGGCCTCCTCGGTCCCGTAGATGTCCAGATGGTCGGGATCCGTGGCCGTGATTACCGCCACGTAGGGCCGCAGCGTGTGGAACGAGCGGTCATATTCGTCAGCCTCGATGACGCTGAAGGGAGACGTGGCGCTCAGCATCAGATTGCTGTTGTAGCCTAAGAGTATGCCCCCCAGAAAGGCATTGCAGCCCGTGGGGCCGCTGTGCAGTATGTGTGCCGCCATCGACGAAGTGGTCGTCTTGCCGTGTGTGCCGGCGAAGCACAGCCCCTTGCTGCTGCGCGTGATGGCGCCCAGCACGGCCGAGCGCTTGTAGAGCTCGAAACCGCCCTCGCGGAAGTAGCTGAGTATTGAGCTCTCCGCCGGTACGGCGGGCGTGTACACCGCCAGCGTATCCTCCGGATTGCGGAAAGCCTCGGGAATCTCGTCGGCGCTGTCCGTGTAGGTCATTGCCACACCCTCCTTCTCCAGCTCGCGGGTGAGCTCCGTTTCCGTGCGGTCGTAGGCCGCCACGGCCTTCCCCTTCGATAGGAAATAGCGCTCCAGAGCGGCCATGCCTATGCCTCCGCCGCCCACGAAATATACGTTCTTTATATCTTCCAGTTTCATTGTCTTACTTTTCGTTCCGGTCTGTGAGCTTGTAAATTTCATCCACGATTCTTTCCGCGCTGTGCTTTTCGGCAAGCTTGAGGATATTGGCGCTGAGCTTCTCGCGTGCCGCGGGATCGGCCATCAGCCTCTCCACCTCGGGCCACAGCTGCGTGGAGGCATCCTTATCCGCCACGAGCACGGCCGCGCCGCGGGTCGACAGCGCCTCGGCGTTCTTGCGCTGATGGTCCTCCGCCACATTGGGCGAGGGCACAAGAATTGTAGGTAGTCCCAGAAGTTCAAGCTCGCTGATTGTGCCGGCGCCGGCACGGGCCACTACCAGGTCGGCCGCGCGGTAGGCCGTATCCATCTCGGAGATGAACATCGTGGCCTTCACGTCCTCCGCCTTGCGCTCGGCCGCTATGGCCGCGCAGCGCTCGCCGTCGCTTTTGCCCGTCTGCCACAGCAGCTGATAGCCCCCGCGGGCCACGCTGCCGTCAAGCGCATTGTCTATCACGGCCTGATTGATGGTGCGCGCGCCAAGGCTGCCGCCTACCACAAGCAGCAGGGGCTTTGCAGGATCGAAGCCCAGAGCCTTCTTGGCCTCGGCCTTCGTCAGCGTGCACTCCAGCAGATTGGCGCGCACGGGATTGCCCGTCATCACTATCTTTTCGGCCGGGAAAAAGCGTTCCAGACCCGGATAAGCCACGCAGATGCGTCCTGCGCCGGCCGCCAGCATCTTGTTGGTCACGCCCGGATATGAGTTCTGCTCCTGCAGCAGCGTGGCCACGCCGGCCTTCTGCGCGGCCTTCAGCGTCGGACCGCTGGCATATCCGCCCACGCCCACGGCTATATCAGGACGGAAATCGCGCACCAGCTTGCGCGCCTTGCGCATGCTGCGCCAGAGCCTCCAGAGCACCCGGAAGTTGCGCCACAGCCGACGGCGGTCGAAGCCGCTCACCGGCAGCCCCACGATCTCATAGCCCGCCGCAGGCACACGCTCCATTTCCATGCGCCCCTCGGCCCCGACAAACAGAATTTCCGCCTCCGGCTCGCGCCGGCGTATAGCTCCGGCTATCGACAAGGCGGGAAATATGTGGCCGCCCGTGCCTCCGCCGCTTATCAGTACTCGCATATCCTTCTATATCAGTTTGGTTTGTGTTTTGTTCAGTCCTTGTTCTCCTTGCCCGCCGTCAGGGGGTTCTCGTTCTGCAGATTCTCAGGGAGCACCGACAGCTCCTGCTTCACGGCCACCGAGTCGTTGTAGCGCGCCGCATGCCGGCTCACGCTGAGCATCACCCCCAGGGCTATCGACGTCGCAAGCACGCAGGTGCCGCCCTTCGAGATCAGGGGCAGAGGCTGGCCCGACACGGGTGCCGCGCCCGTGACGATGGCGATGTGGTATAGCGCCTGAAAGACAATGACGAAGGCGCAGCCTATCACCATGATGCCCGGAAGCGTCTGGCGGAAGTTCATCGTCAGATGCGCCGCACGCCCCAGCAGCCATAGATAGCTGAACAGCAGCAGCAGCCCGGTGAACAGCCCCAGCTCCTCGACGATAATCGCGAAGATATAGTCCGAGAAGGCCAGCGGCAGGCGTGCGTTCTCGCGTGAATTGCCAGGCCCCACGCCGAAGAAGCCCCCGTGGGCCTGGGCGATGAAGCTCATCTGCTCCTGCTTGTTGTCGTCGGTTATCTTGGCCGTGTGCTTGTCCTTGGCGAAGAAGCGGTCCACACGGGCCGCCCACGTCTTGCCGCGCGCAATGCCCGCGCGCACGCTGTCCGGGTCCTGCTTGTTCAGCTCGTACACGCGCTGCTCCGTGGGGGTCAGTTCCTCCATCGGTTTCTCGCGCGTCATGTAGCCTAAGAAGCATATGCCCACCAGTGCCATCAGACCCAGGCCCAGGCCGAAATGCTTCAGCTCCACGCCTCCCACGAACATCATCGAGAGGCCTATCGCAGCCACAAGCATCGCGTTGCTAAGTCCCTGAAGTATCAGGATTCCGCAACAGATGCCTATGAATGCCACGCACGTGATGAACCCTTGCAGCGACACGCGTCCTCCGTTCTGACGCTTCGAACGGCCTAATATCCACGCCACGCCCAAGGCTGCGGCAAGTTTCAGGAACTCCGCCGGAAGCACCGTGGCGAAGCCCAGGTCTATGGCTCGCTCGGCGCCGTTGATTTTTGTGCCCGCGAACTGCACGTACACCATCGCACCGAGACTCAGGACCACGAACAGCGGGATAGCCTGATAGATGCGGCGGTAGTGCACCAGCTGAAGCACCAGCATGATGCCAAGGCCTATGCCCAGAAACATCACGTGGCGCTTGATGGGGCCGTAGATGTCCTCGTGGTTCACCTCCTGGATCGAGGCCGAGAAGAGCTCCACGATAGAAATGAGCACGATGAAGATGTAGATGCCCCAGATGTGATGGTCCGTGCGCACCTTCGATGTCAGTTTTTTCACGTCGTCCGCAGGCGTGCCGGGTTCGGGCAGTGTTGCGGCGCTTAGTTCTGTTTCCATAGTTGCGAGAGAGTGTGTGAAGTGAAAGGTTAAAGGTCTGTATGCGTATGTCTTAGTCTTTGTTCTCCAGTGCGTGCACGGCGGCCTTGAACTGCCGTCCGCGGTCCTCGTAGCTCTTGAAGAGGTCGAAGCTCGCGCAGCAGGGCGAAAGAAGCACCGTGTCGCCGGGGGCGGCGAAGCCGCGCGCGGCTTCGATGGCGTCTGCGAGGCTCGATGTATCAGCAATCTGAGCGACTTCTCCCCGGAAGAAGTCCATGATCTTCTCGTTGTGAAGCCCCATGGCCACGATGGCCTTCACGCGCTTGTGCACCAGCGGAAGGATTTCCGAGTAGTCATTGCCCTTGTCCTTGCCTCCCAGGATCAGTACTGTAGGGCCGGTCATGGCTTCGAGTGCGTAGTAGCACGAATTCACGTTCGTAGCCTTCGAATCGTTGATCCAGCGTACACCGTCTATCGTCGCCACAGGCTCGAGGCGGTGCTCCACAGGCTCGAAGTCGCTGAGAGCCTTGCGTATGGTGTCCTTGCGGATTTCCAGCAGCGACGCGCTCAGTCCCGAAGCCATGGCGTTGTAGAGATTGTGAAGCCCGTGCAGCGCAAGGTCGGCGCGCGGCATTTCCAGACGGTCGCCCCCTGCGTCGATTATCAGGCGGTTCTCGGCGTCCACATAAGCCGCCGTATCCTCCTCGCGCTCCTCGGCGAAGGGATACATCCGCGCCTCGGTGCTTATCTTGGCCAGCTGTGCGTTGATCACGGGATCATCCTTCCAGTAGATGAAAGCGTCCGTCTTCGTCATGTTCTGCAGGATGCGAAACTTCGCCCGAACGTAATTCTCCATCTTGTAGTCATAGCGGTCAAGATGGTCGGGCGTTATGTTCATCAGCACGGCGATGTTGGCCTTGAAGTCATACATGTTGTCGAGCTGGAAGCTGCTGAGCTCTATCACATACACCTTGTGCGGATCGCGGGCCACCTGATAGGCCAGACTGAAGCCCACGTTGCCGGCCAGACCCACGTCCAGACCCGCCTCCTTGAGGATGTGGTAGGTGAGAAGCGTGGTCGTGGTCTTGCCATTGCTCCCGGTAATGCACACCATGCGAGAGTCACCTGCATAACGGCCCCCGAACTCTATCTCGCTCACTATGGGGATGTTCTTGCCCTGTGCCTCCACGATCATCGGCGCAGTCAGGGGGATGCCCGGACTCTTCACTATCTCGTCGGCATTCAGAATCAGTTCCCGCGTGTGGCCTCCTTCCTCGTAGGCTATGCCTTCGGCCTCGAGCATCCCGCGGTAGTGTTCGGAGATGCGGCCGCTGTCGCTGAGAAATACATCCATCCCCAGGTCCTTGGCCAGAATGGCTGCGCCCGTGCCGCTTTCGCCGGCCCCGAGCACCACAAGTCGCTTTGTTGTCTTCGTGTCCATAATCTATATTCTGATTGTCAACGGATTTTGAGTGTTACGAATGTCACCACGGCCAGTATCATGGCCACGATCCAGAAGCGCATCACAATCTTCTGCTCCACGATGATGTTCTTCGGAGCGTTGATCAGCACGCGCGGAACGGCGCCCGCAGGTTTCTGGAAGTGATGGTGCAGGGGCGTCATCTTGAAGATGCGCCCGCCGTGCGTGGCTTTGAAGTACAGGCGCTGCATTATCACCGACAGGTCCTCGAGATAGAACAGCAGGCACAGCACCGGCAGCAGAAGCTCCTTGTGGATGAGGATGGCGCACACGGCTATGATGCCGCCCAGCGTCAGCGAGCCCGTGTCGCCCATGAACACTGTGGCTTTCGACGAATTATACCACAGGAAGCCTACCAGCGCGCCCACGAAGGCGGCCATGAACACCACCAGCTCGCCCGAGGCGGGCACATACATGATGTTCAGGTAGGCCGAGTAGATGATGTTGCCTCCCAGATAGGCCATGGCCATCAGGGCCACGCCCGATATGGCGCTCAGGCCCGCGCAGAGCCCGTCGAGCCCGTCGCTGAGGTTGGCGCCGTTGCTCGTGGCCGTTACAAGGAAGATAGCCACAAGCAGGAAGATGACCCAGCCGCCGATCTCGGCAGCGTCGCCGCCCATCCATTCCGTGAGCCACGAGTAGTTGAAGTTATTGTTCTTCACAAATGGAATGGTGGTCTGTGGCGACTTCACCACCTCGCCCTCGTCATACACCACTTCCTCCACACGGAGCGTCTCCACGGATATTACCTCCGAATTCTCGACTATCACCATGTTGGGATTCAGATACATCGTCGCGGCCACGATCACGCCTATGCCCACCTGGGCTATGATCTTGTACTTGCCGGCCACGCCGTCCTTGTTGTGCTTCTTCAGCTTCTTGTAGTCGTCCAGGAAGCCGAGCGTGCCGAGCCATACGGTCGTCAGGAGCATCAGCAGCATATACACGTTGCCGAGATTGCCCACAAGCACGCAGGGCACAAGGATAGCCGTAAGGATGATGAGGCCCCCCATAGTGGGCGTCTTGCTCTTCAGCTCCTCGCCCTCCACGCCCAGTTCGCGGGCCTTCTCGGCCATCTGGTGCTGCCGGAGTGCCGCGATGATGTAGTGGCCCGCGATGATGCCTATCAGCAGGCTGAGCACAAAGGCCAGTCCGGAACGGAACGTCAGGTAGCTCATCAGTCGCGCTCCGGGCACACTCGAGTGTGCAAGTCCTTCAAATAAGGAGTAAAACATTGTATTGCCGGTGTTTGTAGTTAGTTTATTTCTTGTCTTCTGTCAGGCCCAATGCCAGAGCCACTTCCTCGCGGTCATCAAAATGGTGTGTCTTGGGGCCGATGATCTGGTAAGTCTCGTGGCCCTTGCCCGCAACCACCACCACATCACCCGACGTGGCCATGGCCACGGCCGTGCGGATAGCTTCACGGCGGTCGAGGTTCACGATCACGCGGCGGCGAAGCTGCGTGTCTCCGTTCACGCCTTCGAGCATATCGTCCACGATGGCCTGCGGATCCTCGCTGCGTGGGTTATCGCTTGTCAGGACCACGAGGGCCGATTTCTCGGCTGCAACGGCAGCCATCTGGGGGCGCTTGCCCTTGTCGCGGTCGCCGCCGCAGCCGCACACGGTGATCACGCGTCCCCGCCCGTCCAGTGTCTCGTTCACGGTGTCGAGCACGTTCTCAAGTGCGTCAGGCGTGTGAGCGTAATCTACTATTGCCGTAACGCCACCGTCGTTGCGGAAGGTCTGCAGACGTCCGGCCACGGGCGTCATGGCGCTGATGGCACGCAGGACTTCCGTCGGCTCATAGCCTAAGAGTACGCCGGCGCCGTAGACGGCTGCGAGATTCGAGGCGTTGAAACGTCCTGCGAACATTGTCTCCACTTCCGTGCCGTTGAAGCTCAGCAGCATGCCCTCCAGCCGGTTCTCCACAACCTGCACGCGGAAATCCGCGTCCGCACGCAGCGAGTAGGTGGCAGTGGGGCGTGCAGCCGTGTTCTGCACCATCACGGGGCCGTTCGGGTCGTCGAGATTGGTCAGGGCCCAGGCGTTGGCCCCAAGTTTGTCGAAGAAGCTTTTCTTGGCCTCCAGATAGGCCTTGAAGGTCTTGTGGTAGTCGAGATGGTCGCGCGTAAGGTTCGTGAAGATGCCTCCGCTGAAGTCCAGACCTGCGATGCGTTGCTGCGCTGCGGCGTGCGAACTGACCTCCATGGCGCAGAAGGAACATCCCGCCTCGACCATGCGGGCAAGCAGCGCCTGCAGTTCCAGCGGACCGGGCGTGGTGTGCGTGGATGGCACGCGCTCCTCGCCGATGCGGTTCTCTACCGTGGACAGCAGTCCGGCCTTCTCGCCCATGGCTCCCGCAAGACGGTAGAGCAGCGTGGCTATGGTCGTCTTGCCGTTGGTACCCGTCACGCCCACGAGCGTCAGTGCGCGCGAGGGGTCGTCCCACCAGCGCGAGGCAAGCAGTCCGAGGGCATGGGCGCTGTCCTTCACAACCACCCACAGCACGCCGGCTGCGGAGGCTTGATCTTCGGGTACTTCCTCGCACACCACCACGGAGGCTCCCTTGGCTATGGCCGAGCCTATGTAGCGGTGTCCGTCGACGGCCGTACCGCGCACGGCCACGAACATGCCGCCGGGCTCCACGGCCCGTGAATCATCCGTGAGCATGCTTACGCTCTCGGGGCGAGACCCGCGCAGGGACTCGCAGTGTATGGCATCGAGAAGTGTCGTCAGTTTCTTCATTTTCTCCTTGCTTGTTTTTCTTGTTTAGAGATGTCGCAGGCGCAGGTTCACCTTCGTGCCGGGGGATACCTTGGTGCCCGGCGCGGGATTCTGCTCCTCCACATAGCCCATGCCCTGGAACTGCACGGCATAGCCTGCGCCCTCCAGCGTGGACAGAGCCTCGCGGAGGCCAACGCCACGCACGTCGGGCACGATGTTCTCGCCCGTAGCCTTGCTGTCGGGCGTGATGATATTGCGGGAGCTCTTCATCTGCAGTCTGTTGTGCAGACGCGACACGCGTTCGCTGTTGTAGGAGGCGTAGATGGTGGGCGTCTCGCCGGCGGGTTTCTCGCCCGGTGCAGCCGCGAAGTCGCGGCTGTCGGCGAAGAGGCCGCGCGAGTAGAGCTTGCGAGCCACGTTCTTCACCACGGTACCTGCCGAACCGGCCGCGCCGCGATAGGCACCGCGCGGATCGCTCACCACAACAATGCACGTGTATTTTGGATTCTCGTAGGGGAAGAAGCCGCAGAAGGTCACGCGGTAGCGCCCTTCCAGATAGCCGCCCGTGAAGGGGATGCTGCGGATGATCTTGCCCGAACTGTCGCGCGGGGCTTCCTTGGCCAGACGGCAGGTGCCGGTCTTGCCTGCGATCTCCACGATCGGGTCGCGCAGCCCCTTGGCCGTGCCGCCCTGCTCCCACACTACATCGCGCATCATCTTGCGCAGTGTGGCCGCATCCTCGCTGCTGAGTATGCGGTCGCGGACATAGCTCACGTCGATGAGCGAGTCGGTGCCGTCGGCCAGACGGTGGCCCTTCACCAGGCGCGGACGCACGAAGCGCCCGTCATTGGCTATGGCGTTGTAGAAGGCGCAGGTGTAGAGCGGCGGAATCATCGTGGTGTAGCCGAACACCATGCGCGAGAGGTTCAGCCGCCCGCCCACGTTGTTCTGGAGCTTGGGGAAGAAGGGCGGACGCTCGCGGGCTATGCCCGTATTGAAACGGTCGAAGAAGCCCATCTCGGCCAGATCGGCCTTGAAGCGGTTCGGGTCGCTCTCATACTGCGGCATCGTCAGCTTCACCATGCCTATGTTCGAGGAGTATTCCAGGAAGCGGCTCACGGGCAGCTGTGCCGGCGAGTGTGTGTCAGAGATGGGCTTGCGGCCGAGATAGCCGTAGCTTCGCCCGATATTATACATGCGGTCCAGAGGCTTGGCGAAGCCCTTGTTCAGCGCCACGGCCATGGTCATGACCTTCATAACCGAACCGGGCTCCCAGCCCAGCACGGCGCGGTTCATGGCCTCGATGCAGCGCGGTGTGGCCGAGGTGGAGTCGCGCTCGAGATTGGATATGGCCTTGATGTCGCCGGTGGACGTTTCCATGAGGATTGCCGCGCCCCAGTCGGCATTGGCCTTGATTAGCATCTCGCTTAGCTCGTATTCGAGGATGTCCTGCATGGTCACGTCGATAGTCGTTATCACCGTAGTGCCGTCCTTGGCGGGCACTTCGTCCCAGTAGCCTGCGCCGCGCGTGAACATGCGCTTGGTGCGCACGCCGGGTGTCCCGTACAGCAGTGAGTCCAGGGCCCGCTCAAGGCCGCTGATGCCGTGCACCTCGCCTCCGGTGTCGCCCACGCGGCCTATGCTCAGGGCGGCCATGTCGCCGTAGGGATAGGAGCGGCGTATCACGCTTTCGCATTTCAGGCCGTGCTGCGTGGCTTTCTTGAATCCGCGGAAGAAGGGGAAGGTGTATTTCACCTTCTTCATCATGTCCTCGGGGATGGCACGCAGCAGAAGGAAGGAGCGCGAGCGGTTCTGCACGCTGTCCTGAAGCGGTTTTTTCAGATGCTTCACCCAGCCTTCGCGGCTGCGCTGGGGAAAGTATTTGGCCAGCGAGTCGGCCAGAAGGGGGATGGAGTCGTAGTATTCCACGATCTTGAAGCGCGGAGCCCGGAAGTCGATGCGCAGGTCGTAGTAGCTGAGGTTGGTGGCCAGGATAGAGCCGTCGGAGGCCAGGATTTCGCCGCGCATGGGGGCCGACACTATGGTGTCCAGCAGCCGCGAGCGCCCTTTGGCTTCGTAGCTTGCGCCGTGGATCACGGTGTTGCCCAGCAGGTTGTAGACAATCCATACGGATGCCAGAAGCACGACGGCAAGGATGAGAACGTAGCGCCCCAACACGCGGAAGTGGCTGTAGCCGCTGCTTCCGGATGTGTCGGGCTCGCCGCGTCGGGGAGATCTGGATGAAGGTTTAGGGCTCATTGCAGATGTGTGTGTTTCTGTGTCTTGTCTTGTGGTGTGTCTTTCGCTATCAGTCGGCATAGTGGATTGCAAGCGGATACTGCTCGGGCACGGACAGGCCCAGCCCCAGCGAGTCCACTGTGTGCTGCATGGCGGATTCGCGTGTCAGCGTCATGTAGCGTGCGCGTTCGCGCTGCTTGTAGGTGCGCATGGCCTCTATCTGCTTGTTCATCTGCTTTATCTGCTCCATGGATGTCACACAGTCGAAGCGCAGGGCTATGATGCCTGTGCATAGGAAGATTATGAGTCCGGTAGCGAAGAAGTTGCGCTTGAAAAATTCGCTCGAGATGCTGCGGCCTGTGATCATGTTGCGGAAGCCGCGGCGGACGCCGGATTTGCAGTGCTTGATTATTTTCATGGGGCGGAGAGCTGTGGGGCGGTGATATGCTTGGTCTTGGTTTGGGCGGGTGGAGAGTGACGGCGCGGGTCAGAGCCGGATGGCGCAGCGCAGTTTGGCGCTTCGGGCACGCGGGTTGCGCTCTATTTCTTCCTCGCCGGGCACTATGGCTTTGGAGGTGAGGAGCTTGAAGGGCGATTGGCTGCGGCCGTAGAAGTCTTTTTCTATTTCGCCGTCCATGCGCCCGGAGCGCATGAAGTTCTTGACTATGCGGTCTTCCAGCGAGTGGTAGGTGATGACGGCGAGGCGACCGCCGGGCTTGAGCACGGCCAGGGCCTGGTGCAGCAGGTCTTCGAGGGCGCTCAGTTCGTGGTTCACTTCTATGCGCAGGGCCTGAAAGATCTGGGCCAGTTCTTTTTTCTCCTGACGGGGGTTCACGAAGGGTTTCACCAGGTCGAGGAGCTTGCCTGTCGTGTCGATGTGATTGCCTTTGTTGCGCTCCTGCACTATGGCGCGGGCTATGCGGCGGCTCTGGCGCACTTCGCCGTAGAGGTGCAGGATTTCGGCTATGCGGTCTTCGTCGGCAGTGGCAAGGAGGGTGGCTGCAGAGGGGCCTCCGAGGCGGTTCATGCGCATGTCCAGGGGGGCGTCGCTGCGGAAGCTGAAGCCGCGGTCGGCGGCGTCGAAGTGGTGAGAGGATACGCCCAAGTCGGCAAGTACACCGTCCACGCTCTCGACGCGGTAGTAGCGCAGGAAGTTGCGCAGGTAGCGGAAGTTGCCGTACACGGCGGTGAAGCGGGGGTCGCGGAAGGCGCGTTCGATGGCGTCTGCGTCCTGATCGAAGGAGTAGAGGTGGCCCTCGGGGGCGAGCTGCTCGACGATTGCGCGGCTATGACCGCCGCCGCCGAGGGTTGCGTCCACATAGATGCCGCCGGGCTGTATGTCCAGGGCTTGGAGGGCTTCAGGGAGCAGGGCGGGGATGTGGTAGGGGG
>CAMWNH010000041.1 GCA_947175605.1 uncultured Porphyromonadaceae bacterium | reverse complement strand
ACCTGGTAATTTTTACACAAGGCTATTATTTTATCCATATTGAGTTCTATCAGCTTCATGTCGCAAAAATAAATAAAATTATGTATATTACAATAAGCGGACCGAAATAATTCGATCCGCTTTTATTGGGTGGAGTATAGCGGACTCGAACCGCTTACCTCAACACTGCCAGTGTTGCGCTCTACCAGATGAGCTAATACCCCGATTGGTTTGTTTGCGTTGCAAAGGTAGCGCTTTTTTTTAATTTTACAATTCCCGCAGTCCAATTTTAGCGTTTGTTAACACGCCGTGTCGGCTTTTGGTATTATCTTCGCAAACATTCCCTAATACACCATGAAGAAACTCGTGAATATTCTACTGTGCGCACTTCCGGTTCTGCTCCTTCTGGGCATATCGTGCAGCGCGCGTGAGGCCGGACGGGAAAGTTCTACCGATACAGCCGACGAAGCAGCCGAACTGCGCGTCGGAGCCGAGCGTTTCGACCGCTATCTGCCTCTGCTGGAAGGCCGGCGGGTGGCCTTGTTTTCGAATCACACAGGAATGCTGCCTGACGGGCGTCACACCCTGGATGCGCTGCTTGACAGCGGAGTGAACGTGACCACGATTTTTTCGCCCGAACACGGCTTCCGCGGGACAGCCGATGCCGGCGAACACGTGAAGGGTGGTACCGACCCCAAAACGGGTATTCCCATCGCTTCATTGTATGACGGAAGCGGACGCCGCGAACCTGCGCCGGAGGTTATGGATTCGTTCGATGTGCTCGTGGTGGATATTCAGGATGTGGGACTTCGGTTCTATACCTACTACTGCACGATGCTGGATCTCATCAATGCCTGCGCCTCGGCTTCCGAGCCAAAGCAGGTAGTGATTCTGGACCGCCCGAATCCCAACGGCATGACTGTGGACGGTCCGATTCTGGACATGAAATATCAGTCGGGTGTTGGACGCCTGCCTATTCCTACCGTGCACGGGCTGACTCTGGGCGAGCTGGCGCTTATGGCCCGCGGAGAGGGATGGCTGCGCAATGGAGTGCAGCCCGATATTGAAGTCGTGCCCTGCGAGGGCTACACACACTCCACGCGCTACAGCCTGCCCGTGTCGCCGTCGCCCAACCTGCGTACGATGCGGGCGATATATCTCTATCCTTCGATGTGCTATTTCGAGGCCACGCCCGTGAGCCTGGGTCGCGGTACTGATGCGCCGTTCGAGGTCTACGGCCACCCGTCCATCGCCTTTGACTCGCTGCATGTCGTCACCTTCACACCAGAAAGCCGTCCGGGAGCGAAGACTCCGCCGCGCATGGGCGAGGAATGCCACGGCCGCGATCTCCGGGGACTTGATGAGGACAGCATCATAGCCGGCGGCATAAATCTCGAATATCTTATCGATGCGTACCGCTCCGTGAGCCCCGAGGTGCGAGCACGCTTCTTCACGACTTTCTTCGAAAAGCTGATGGGTAGGGGCGATATCCGCGGGATGATCGAGACAGGCATGTCGCCCGAAGAAATAAAGGCGAGCTGGGCAGCCGATGTCGAGGCTTTCCGGAAGCAGCGCAAGCCCTATCTCCTATACCCCGACAGCGGCTCCCGAAACTGAATATCCAGCAGACCCATAACACCAATCAACCAGAATACACGTGGCCGGAACAATCATCCTCACCATCGCAGGCTATTTCGTCCTGCTGTTTCTGATATCGTGGCTCGCCAACCGCGGCGGGTCGGACAATTCGACATTCTTTACCGGAGGCCGAAAGACTCCCTGGCCTCTTGTGGCTTTTGCAATGATCGGCGCCGCTATCTCGGGAGTGACCTTCATCTCTGTGCCGGGCATGGTGGCGGCCAAGGGCTATGCCTACCTGCAGATGGTGCTGGGCTTCATCGTGGGCTACGGACTGATAGCCCTGGTGCTCGTGCCCATGTTCTATCGCCGGAATCTTCTGAGCATCTACGGCTATCTTGGCGAACGCTTCGGGCGTCACACATACCGCACGGGAGCCTGGTTCTTCTTCGTGTCCAAGATGTTGGGCGCCGCAGTGCGCTTCTTTGTTGTGTGCGCCGTGCTGCAGCTGCTGGTGTTCCGCCCACTGGGTATACCGTTTATCTTCAACGTCATAGTCACCATCGCCCTCATCTGGCTCTACACCCTTCAGGGAGGCGTGAAGACACTGATCTGGACCGATACGCTCAAGAGCTTTTGCCTCGTCACTTCCGTGGTGCTGTGCATATGGTTCGTGGCCCGGAATCTCGGTCTTGATTTCGGAGGCATGGTGTCCACAATCAAGGAACACAACAGCTCGCGGATGTTCTTCTTCGACAATCCGCGCGAGGGTACATATTTCTGGAAACAGTTCATAGCGGGCGTGTTCATGGCCATAGCCACAAACGGCCTCGACCAGGACATGATGCAGCGCAACCTTGCGTGCCGCGATACGGGGCAATCACAGAAAAACATGATCGTGAGCGGCGTGGTGCAGTTTTTTGTAATCGCGCTGTTCCTGCTTCTGGGCACACTGCTGATGGTTTTCATCGAACGCAAAGGCATAGCCATGCCCGAGAAGAGCGATGAGCTCTTCGGGCTCGTAGCCACGCACCCGGACGTGCCCGCCATTGTCGGCATCCTCTTTGTTCTCGGTCTTGTCAGCGCGGCCTACTCCGCCGCCGGCTCGGCCCTGACTTCGCTGACGACGTCATTCACTGTCGACATTCTCGGCGCCCACGAGAAGCAGGACGCAAAGGCCCTCACTCGTACCCGTAAGGTAGTGCATCTGGTCATGAGCTCGATCATGGGCCTCGTGATCATAGCCTTCTACTATCTTTCCAATCAGGACGCCATATCCGCGGTATACACATTGGCTTCATACACTTACGGCCCGATTCTCGGCCTGTTTGTCTACGGCATGTTCTGGAAACGCCCCGTGCACGACCGCTGGGTGCCGCTTGTATGCGTGGCCGCCCCGGCTCTGAGCTGGTGTATCCAATGGGCCCTCTCGCATTTCTGCGGATATGAGACCAGCTTCGAACTCCTGCTCATGAACGCTGTCATCACAATAATCGGACTCCGCCTTCTCTCGCCATGGCACAGTCGCTCCTGAACCGCTATCTCTGGGTGATAGACACCATCCGCCGGCACGGACGCATCACGCGCCGCGAGCTCGACGAGGCATGGCAGAAAAGCGACTTCTCCAATGGCGAGAAGCTGCCGCGACGGACCTTCTACAACTATCGTCAGTCCATCGAGGAAATCTTCAACCTCGAAATATGCTTCGATCCTGCCACCTACGAATACTACATATCGGAAGACACGGGCAATCAGAGCGGCATGACCGACTGGCTGCTAAACTCCGCATCCATGAGCGATACCCTGGCCTCGGCACGCGACATCGCAGGGAAGATTTTCGTGGAGGACGTGCCCTCGGCGCGCGACTTCCTTGCCCCGACCATCGAGGCCCTTAAGGGCAATCATCCCATCGTGTTCGACTATCTGCCCTACTACCGCACGGTGCCTACGACATGTATAGAGATGCAGCCTCTGTTCCTGAAAATATTCCGACAGCGCTGGTACGTGACAGGATTGGTGAGCTCCGACCGCAAAATCAAGACCTACGCGCTCGACCGCGTACGCGCCATGCGCGTGCTGACGGAAACTTTCGAGCCCGACCCGACGTTCGACCCGGAAGACTACTTCCGCCACTCCTTCGGCGTTGTGTTCACGGAGGGTCCCGTGCACCGCGTGGCACTGAAAACACCCCCGCGCGAGGCAAAGTATCTGCGCGCGCTGCCGCTGCACCCCACGCAGGAGGAGGTTGTGCACGACAATTATTCGATTTTCTACTATCGAATGCGCATAAGCCCCGATCTAGTCGGTGAGATTCTTTCGCATGGTCCGCGCGTGGAGGTGCTCGAACCGCGCGAACTCCGCCTCCAGGTGCAGGCCGAGCTAAGCGACGCGCTGGCGCACTATCAGCAGGGGAGCGCTCCGGACTCCGAACCAACAAACGCATCCTGACCATGCTCCCGCCCGAGGAATTTGGAGAAGAACTGCTGGGGCTCCTGCCCTACACGCCCAATGAGCAGCAACGCTGCGTGGCCCACGCCCTGGCACGCTTCTGTGCGTCGCCGCGAGAGGATGTCGTGTTCGTGCTGAACGGCTATGCCGGCACGGGCAAGACCTCGCTCACCGGCGCTCTGGTGCGG
The DNA here is from genome assembly GCA_947175605.1 of uncultured Porphyromonadaceae bacterium. Lineage (GTDB taxonomy): Bacteria > Bacteroidota > Bacteroidia > Bacteroidales > Muribaculaceae > CAG-873. The sequence goes on along the minus strand of CAMWNH010000041.1, from coordinate 15,046 downwards.
ATGCTCGAGGCATCCAACATCAAGTGCATGCTCATGGCTCCCACAGGGCGCGCGGCCAAGGTCTTCTCCGCCAATTCCGGAGGGCATCCTGCCTGGACCATCCACCGCAAGATATATCGTCACGTGCCTCAGGGTGCACCTGATGCCGATGCCCCGCGTGGGCCGGCTATTACGCGGGAGAACACGGCCCGCAATATGGTGTTTATCGTGGACGAGGCCTCCATGATCGGGGGCGACGGCACGGGAGGACTACTCGAAGACCTGATAACCTATGTCTACTCGGGCGACAACTGCCGTCTGATACTCGTAGGCGATACGGCACAGCTCCCTCCCGTAGGCTCACCCTTCTCTCCGGCAATGAATCATGACGTGCTCCGGGCGTACGGGCTTCGCGTGAGCGCAGCGACACTCACGGAAACGGCGCGTCAGACTGCCGACTCGGGCATCCTCTTCAACGCCACACGGCTCCGACGTGCCATGCTTGCCTGCCGTAAGGCTCTGGCAGCAGCCGGCGACCGTCCTCTCGACACAGCCGAACAGGCGCCCCTTGTGCCCAAATTGCGGACTCTCGGACTCGAGGATGTGAAAGTGATAGACAATGCCGAGGACCTTCCGGAGCTCGTTGACAAGTGCTATCGCGAAGACGGCACGGGCGAAACGATAATGATCACCCGGAGCAACCGACGCGCGCTGGAGTACAACATGGGCGTGCGCAATCTCGTACTTTACCGCGAGGAGGAACTGGCCGCCGGCGATATGCTCATCGTGTCGAAGAATCATTACTTCCCCGGAGCCAAACCCAAGGGCGTGGATTTTGTGGCGAACGGCGATATGCTGCTTGTGGAGAAGGTCTATGGTACAGAGATGCGCTACGGACTTCGTTTCGCGGACGTGTGCGTGCGTATTGCCGATGCCGTAAGCTTCGATACAAAGATTCTGATAGAGGGCCTTTACACCGAAGGCGCAACACTGCCTACCGAACAGTATAATGCGCTATACTACGGCATTGTATACGACCCGGACAGTTTCGCGCCGGACGCGACAGCCGACGCGCGCCTGCGTTCGCTGGCCACCAACCCCTACTGGAATGCCCTGCAGGTGAAATTCGCTTATGCTATCACATGCCACAAGGCTCAGGGCGGACAATGGCGCAACGTCTTCATCGACCTTAGCTACATTCCGGCCGACGCACTGGGCATGGAGCTATATCGCTGGCTCTATACCGCCGTGACCCGCGCTCGCCGGCGCCTGTTTCTGATCGCTCCACCTCCGGCTCTGCTCGAAGAGCCAAGAGACGACTGACGGCGAACAATGACGGCGTCACGCTTGTTCTACAAGATGAACACCCACACTATTTTCCGAACTATCTAATCCGAATTCATCATGTTGGCAAGCACTAATTACGATGTAACTCATTTTATCGGCGACAGCACGGGCTCCTCCTATGCGATCGCACAATTTATCATGAAGGTCGTGGACTGGATTCTGGGAGTTGTCGGCCTCGATCACAACCAGACTATCGTGACCTTTCTCTATGCCGCAGTAGTTCTGGGCATATCGCTCATAGCCGGCTGGATAGTACAGTGGATCATTCTGGGTCTCGTGCGACTGGTAGCACGCCGGTGGGATCGCGGCATCTACCGCAGCCTGACAAGCGTGAACTTCTTCTCCAAGCTCTGCCGCATAATTCCGCCTCTGGTATTCCTTATCCTCATACAGTTCACGCTGTCCAATCACAACATGCTCTCCACATGGCTCACCCGGGCATCGCTCATCTACATCGTTTTCGTGATGGCGATCACACTTTCGGCTATGGTCGTGGCTGTGTGGATGCATCTCGACGCCAAGGAAAACAAACGTAAACTTCCGCTCAACGGCCTTGCGCAGCTGGTACGCGGCATCATATGGATAATCGCCATCATCACCGTTGTAGGAATTATAGTCGACAAGTCGCCCGGTGCACTTCTGGCAGGACTCGGTGCGTTCGCTGCCGTGCTGATGTTGATTTTCAAGGACAGTATCCTCGGTGTAGTAGCCGGTGTGCAACTGGCCGAGAACGATTCTCTGCACGTGGGCGACTGGATTGCCGTTCAGGGCACCAATGCCAACGGCACCGTAGAGGAGGTATCCCTCACGGCCGTGAAGGTGCAGAACTGGGACAAGACCACAACAACGCTTCCGCCCTACAGCCTCATCTCCGGCGGCTTCACGAATTACCGAAGCATGCAGGAGAGCAACACGCGACGTATCTGCCGTTCATACATGATCGATGCCGACTCCGTGCTTCCGACTACTCCGCAGATGCTCGAAAATATCCGTCAGGTGCCGTTCATGGATGAATACATTACCAAGAAACTGGCCCAGAAGGCTGCCGGCAAGGTGGCCGATGTAGACAATCCCGACGGGCTGGTGGACGGCACCATTGACACAAACCTCGGCCTCTTCCGTGCATACTTCAAGATGTGGCTGGACGCTAATCCGCACATCTCGCATGACAGCGACTGCTTCGTGTCCACGCTGCCCCAGACCGCTTCTGGTATCCCCTTCCAGGTCTACTGCTTCACCAATACGTCCAAGTGGTTCCCCTACGAGGCTATTCAGGACACAGTGTTCGAGCAACTGGCAGCGATGCTGCGCTTCTTCCAGCTCTACACTTTCGAGAATCCCTCGAGTCGCGATACGGTCGTGGAAGGTTATCTCAGCCCCGGCGGCGACATCGACCGCGTGTTCGGCGTTCCCTATCCTTTCTTCCAGAGCCCCGACGCACCCGACGGTCCCGCCTCTTCGCGCGTCGGCACCAAACAGTACTACCCGAATGCGGCTTCGCCTTACGCCGACCGCGGTCCGCAGTCCGCGCAGCCTACACCAACGCCCGCTCAACCCGCGAGCCCGAACGCACCGAAAGCGTGAGCGTACGATTCTTGATTTAGACTCCTTTGAAAAGATCCCCCGTGCTGTCATTCAAAAAGGCCGCTCGGGGGATTCATTGTGCTTTAAAACTTTATTATTATCTTTGCCCAATAAAACAATTATCACATTACCAATGACAAAGATCCGGGTAAACGAAACTGAAGTTAATGTTCTCAAAGTTGATGGTGAGGACTACATCTGCCTCACCGATATGCTTCGTGCCAAGGATGGTGATTTCTTTATTGCGGATTGGCTACGCAATCGGAATACTCTTGAGTTTATAGGGATATGGGAGAAGGTCTATAATCCCGATTTTAATTATGGCGAATTCGCCATAATTAGAAATCAGTCGGGTCTCAATAGCTTCAAAATAAGCGTAAAAGAGTTTGTAGCCCGAACCAATGCAATATCTTTACAGGCTAAGACAGGCCGATACGGCGGTACTTACGCCCATAAGGACATCGCATTTGAGTTCGCCATGTGGATAAGCCCTGAGTTCAAAGTCTATATGGTCAAAGAATTTCAGAGACTTAAGGCTGAAGAACAACAACTCATCGGATGGTCGGCAAAAAGAGAGTTGTCAAAAATTAATTATCGTATCCATACTGATGCCATAAAAGAGAATCTTATACCCTACAAAATCACCAAGGCCCAGGCAAGTATTATTTATGCAAATGAAGCTGACGTACTGAATGTGGCAATGTTCGGTATGACGGCAAGGCAATGGCGTGAGACTAATCCTGAGCTAAAAGGGAATATTCGCGACTATGCATCTGTGAATGAACTGATATGCTTGTCAAACATGGAAAGTCTGAATGCTGTGTTTATTGAGCAGGGAATTCCCCAGACAGAGCGACTGCTAAAACTTAATCAAATAGCAATTCACCAAATGAGAGTATTGGAAAATGATGGCACCAATCGGAAACTACTGAATTAAGCGCAGCCTACACCAACTCCCGCTCAACCCGCGAGCCCGGACGCAGCGAAAGCGTGAAGGCGCAGTTGCGTCCGAGGACATCGCTACGATAGAGGAAGTGGAAGCGCTCAGGGCCGGGGCTTTCGAAACGGACTTCAGCACCTGTGGCATGCGGTCCGGACGGTTCGCCGAATGTGAGCCGCTCCTCTATCACGATGTCGAACCCCGACACCGACACAACCACCGAATAGGCCCCCGAATCAAGATTCACCCCCGTAAGGCCGCGACGCTCCAGAACGAGCTCGCGGCCGTCTTCATCCACCTGCAGCAGAATTGATGCAGCCTCGCCCTCGGCCCTCGGTCCGTCGTCGAGAAGCAGGCCTCCATAGAAGCGCGTCACGACAGGCTTTTTATCGCGGGGCTTTACAGCAGCCGCCACTACAGCCGCGGCCATGACAGCTGCAATCACATAGAACTCGACACTTTGAAAAACAGATAAAAGAATCATGACATACGGAACGGAGCCACATGGAAGCTCCCAAGCACAAAGTTAGTCAATTTTAGCGGCAGCACAAAAGAAAGTCTTATCTTTGCAAGCGAAATGGATATGCGCCGTGTGCTCGCTACAGCGAGCGAATTATTTGTGCCCCGGGTCTGCAAGGTGTGCGGGTGCTCGCTGGGCAGAGGCGAGGGGCCTCTGCTGTGTCTGGATTGCTTTGTGAAACTTCCACGCACGGCAATGCACACAGCCCCCACAGCTTCCTGCGGGATAAATGCCGTACAGGAGCGTCTGGCCGACGGACCGCCCCTTCTTCTGGCCGGGGCATGGTTCTACTACAGCCGTAACTCTCCATATACGGCTCTTGTGCGGGGCCTCAAGTATTACGGACGTCCGTCCTGGGGCGTGGAGATGGGTCGGGCATATGGCGCCGAACTGCTTGCCGACATTCCCGACCTTGCCTCGCGCATACAGGTGCTCCTGCCCGTGGGGATGCATTGGCGCAAGGAGATAAGCCGCGGATACAATCAGAGCGAACGCATAGCCTGCGGACTGGGGGAGACCACGGGCATACCTGTCGGCGACAATCTTAGAGCCGTACGCTCCCATGCTACACAGACGCGCCGCTCGGCAGAGGAACGTCGGCGAAACGTGCACGATCTCTTCCACGTAGAACATCCTCATGAAATACATGGACTCAGTGTTGCCGTCGTTGACGATATCGTCACAACCGGCTCCACCGCTGCAGAAGCCGCGCGGACGCTTCTTGAGGCAGGTGCGGCATCGGTGAGCCTCTTTGCAATTGGACTCGCCAACTCATAAGCGTCGTGCGGAGGCGAGGGTGCTTGCAAGGCACAAAATAAATTGCTATTTTTGCATGTAAAAAACTAAAGCATGAATAATACCCCAACCGGAATTGTCGTCTACGGAGCCTCATCGGACCGTATTGCTCCCGAATTCAAGGATGCTGCCGAGGCCGTGGGCCGCGCGATCGCCCGGGCCGGCGTGCCGCTGGTGAATGGCGCAGGGGCCAAAGGCCTGATGGGCGCGGCCATAGACGGCGCGCTCGCAGCCGGCGGCAGCTGCATCGGTGTGATTCCGGTCTTCATGGCCGAGCGGGGCTGGACACACCATGGACTGAGCGACGTACGCGTGACTCCGACAATGCACCGTCGCAAGGAACTCATGGCGCAACTGTCGCGCGGCGCCATCGCGCTTCCCGGTGGTATCGGGACCTTCGACGAATTGTGCGAAATCCTCACGTGGAGGCAGCTTAAGCTCTACGATGGCCCCGTGGTGATACTCAACACGGCCGACTATTACGCCCCCTTCCTTCAGATGCTTGAGAAGGCATCGGCCGATGGTTTCATGCGCCCGGGAAGCGAAAATCTCTATCACGTTACTTCCGACCCCGAAGAGGCCGTGCGTCTGGCCCTTGGCAAATAAATGGAAATGAGTTCGGACAGCACACACATCCACCGTCAGGCATCCTTATCCGCGGACAGCACCGAGGATTCCATTGCCATGCAGATGCATCCGCTGGAGGCTGAGGCATGGCCCGCGGAGGAAAACATCGTGCTTCCCGACACTACCGCACGTATCCTGCATGTCGGGAATGACTCCGTGAGTGCGACACAGCTTGACTCCATCATAGCCTCCGTGCCCATCGATCCCGTGGGAAGCCTCGACGGCCTCCGCCCAGAGGCCCTGCATACGCTTCCGGGCCAGCAATCGGTGATTCCGGCTATCTTGCTGGCACTCTTCGTTGGCGCCGGGTGCAATCCCGCCGCCTTCCGCCGCACGCTCGCCCACTACCGTTCTGAGCTCTGGAGTGTGCGTCCTCGCAGGAATGCCTTCGACGACGACACGGCCGGCGGCATGGCCGTGATGCGCATGTTCCTCACCGCCGGCGCTGTGATAGTGTGCGGCGTATGTGCATCGCTCTGTTTCGGCGCAGTGTCCACCTTCTCTATTCTCGCCGGCGTGGCTCTTGCCGCGGCATTCTTCGTTTTCGAATACTGCGCCTACTGGCTCACGGGCTATGCCTTTACCTTCAAGGGCCCGCGCAAACGCTGGCTTCAGGGCTTCACGGCTTCCGTGGTCTATACGGGCCTGTGTCTGTTCGTTCCGGCGCTGCTGTTGCTGTTCTTCCCCGAGTGGTTTCCTGTGCTTGCGCCACTGTCGCTGGGGGTGTTTCTGCTCTTCCGATGTGTGTTCATCAGCAAGGGGGTAAGAATTTTTTTTGAGGGAATTCCCTCTTTGCTTTATTTTATTTTGTACCTTTGCACTCTCGAAGTGATACCGCTTCTGGCCCTGCTGAAAATCTATCCTCTTCTCATGGGCGCAGACCTATGATTCGGCAATTTCCTGCCAGGGGCGGTTAATGACTAATCTTTAACCCACATTTCAGCGTGAAAGTTAATAAGATACTGGTGTCACAGCCCCGGCCGGCCAATGATAGATCGCCATATTTTGACATAGCGAACAAATATGGCGTAGAGGTGGTGTTCCGGCCCTTCATCAAGGTGGAAGGCGTGTCTTCGCGCGACTTCAGAGCTCAAAAAATCAACCTTCCGGACTATACGGCGGTAATCTTCACGGCCAAGACGGCGGTGGATCATTATTTCCGCCTTTGTGAGGAAGCCCGCTTCACGGTGCCTGCTACAATGAAGTATTTTTGCACCTCGGAGAGCGTGGCCAACTATCTTCAAAAATACATCGTCTACCGCAAGCGTAAAATCTTCGCATCTCCGACCGGCAAGCTCGACGGCCTGCAGTCGCAGCTGGTGAAGAATAAGAATGAAAAGTTCCTGCTTGCCGTTTCCGACGTCAATACCGGCGGCGACGCTTCATATCTCGAAAGCCTTAAGCTCGACTTCTCGCGTGCGGCCATGTATCGCACCGTGAGCAATGATTTCGGGCCGGACGAGGCCTTCGACTACGATATGCTTGTATTCTTCAGCCCCCAGGGCATAGAATCGCTGCTGAAAAACTTCCCCGACTTCCAGCAGGGCGACATAGCAGTGGCCACCTTCGGCGCACCCGCCACCAAGGCTGCGCGCGACGCCGGACTGCGTGTGGACATCGAAGCTCCCACGGAAAAGGCACCCTCCATGGCCGCGGCCATGGATGCTTATCTGGCAAAAAGCAATGCACCCGCCGAGGGGGACGAGGCCCCGGCCGATGCCTGACAATCTCCGTCTCTACAAAAAGGAAAAACTTTGCTCCGCCGTGGCCATCGAGAAACTCTTTGGTCCCGGCGGCGCCGACTTTGCACGGCTTGTGTTTCCGCTGCGCCTGGTGGCCCGTCGGAATCCCGGACGCCATTCGGATGCTCCCGTGGCATTCATGATTTCCGTGCCCAAGAAGCGCCTGCGTCATGCCGTGGACCGCGTGGCCATGCGCCGCCGTATCCGCGAGGCCTATCGCCTGCATCACGGCAAATACACGTTCGAGGACGGCATACGCCTTGATGTGGGATTTGTATATGTAGCCAACGGACTCTGCAGCTACGCCGATATCGAGAAGGCCATGCTGCGACTGCTGAGCCATCTCTCACAGGCCTTCACAGCCTCGGCCACATCGGAGGAGGCAAAGGAATGAGACCCGACATCCCGGGGGCCGTCCGCGCCGGTGCCACGTGGCTCCTGTGTCTGCCGATACACTTCTACCGTCACTGCATCTCGCCCTTCACACCGCCAAGCTGCCGCTTCACCCCCACCTGCAGTGCCTATGCCCTCGAAGCTCTGCGGCGCCACGGGCCGCTTCGAGGCTCCTGGCTGGCATTCAGACGCATAATGCGCTGTCACCCCTGGGGCGGGAGCGGCTACGATCCTGTGCCATGATCTCTCCCCACAAATCACGCCGCGACATCGCGAGCTTCGACAACATCCATGCCCACGGCATCGCACCCGGACCGGACCGTGTGCTCAGCATCAGCCCCGGCGACTCCATGGACCCTCAAGGCTTCTACAGCATAGGCATCCACCCGTGGGATACGCCCGCACCCCCCGAAAAACTTGAAGAACTCGAGCGAATTGCATCCGGCGACAGCCGCGTGGTGGCCATAGGCGAATGCGGTCTCGACAAGCTGCGCGGCGCGGCGCTTCCAGAGCAGGAGTCCGCGTTCGAGGCGCAGATCGTGCTTGCCGAGCGGCTCGGGCTTCCGCTGATCATCCACTGCGTGCGCGCTCAGGACAGGCTTCTGAAGCTTCGCCGAAAACACCCTTCAGGACGGTGGATCGTGCATGGCTTCCGTGGCGGAGCCCCGGCCGCACAACAGCTTCTCGACGCCGGCATAGACCTCTCCTACTGCGAGCGCTATAATGACGAGGCATTCCGCATCACACCCCCCGGACGCCGTTTCCGCGAAACTGACTGACAAAAACTTCCACCCAATACTCCATCTCCGCTATGCTTGAACAGCTCCGCACACTCATCACCGGCAATATCCCGCCAACATGGCCTGAATGGCTCTCCACAGTAATTCTTCTGGCAGCGATAGCCGCAGTTGCCGTTATCACCTACTATCTCGCCTCTTACGCTCTGAAGCTTGTAGAGAAGGTGATAGGCCGCACATCCACGACCTGGGACGACGACCTTCTGAATCCTCAATTCCTGCGTGCCGTGTCGCAACTCGCGCCGGCCATTACCGTCAACTGGCTGCTGCCGGCGATGTTCGGACACACCCCCCAGACCTTCCACTGGCTGTCCACGCTCACGAGCTTCTACATCCTCTGGGCTCTGATACGGATACTTCTGGTGTTCTGCGACAACCTGTATTCAGCCATGAGCCGGCGCCCTCGCACGAAGGGCTACGCCGTAAAGGGTGTGTTCCAGATGTTCAAGATAATTTTCATTGCCGTGGGAATTATCGTCGGCATCAGTCTGCTCATAGGCAAGACGCCGATGACCATACTCACAGCTCTGGGAGCATCGGCGGCCGTGCTGTCTCTGGTGTTCAAGGACACGATCTTAGGTCTTGTGGCATCCGTGCAGCTGACAGCAAACCACATGCTGCATCGCGGCGACTGGATCATTGTGCCCGGACTTGACGCCAACGGCGAGGTGACGGACATATCGCTCACAACGGTGAAGGTTCGCAATTGGGACAACTCAATAACCACCGTGCCCCCCTACTCTCTCGTTTCCGGACCATTCCGCAACTACACGCCCATGAAAGAGGCCGGAGCTCGGCGTGTGGATCGCTCAATCTATATCGATATCAACAGCGTGCGTTATCTGACGGGCGAGGAGGTAGACAGCCTTGCCGGCGAAGGGTTCCTATCGGAGGAGGAGCGCACGCAGGGGAGCGCCGTCAATCTGGGGCTGCTCCGCCGCTATCTCGAACGGCTCATCGGCGGCCATCCGCTCGTAAGCTCCACGTCCACGCTCATGGTGCGCCAGCTCGAGCCCACGCCCTCCGGACTGCCCGTGCAGATGTACTTCTTCATCACGGACACCAACTGGGTTGCCTTCGAACACTGCGCCTCCGAAATCATGGACGAGGTGTATGCGAGCGTGTCGCGCTTCGGGCTGCGCATATTCCAGACACCTTCCGGCACAGATATCCTGAGCTTGAAATAATCAGGGCTACATACAAAACAAATGCCGCGTCCAGGAAGAGGGGGACGCGGCATTTGTTATTGTATGGGGGAGTGATTATGCGTTTTCTTCGTCGGCATAGAAACCGGTGAAGCGCCAGGGCTGGTAGCTCTCGGCGTTGCGCACCTTGTTGAACTCGCAGGAGCCGAAGATGCGACGGCCGTCGATGGTCTTGAAGCCGGTGGGGAAGTCAGCCCCGATGGGCGACATGAGGAAAAGCTGTTCGCTCTCGGAATATTCGCGGCGCACGGCCTCGGCGAAATCGCGTTCAAGCTTGTTCCAGAGCATGCGGTATGGATTCACGTCGCCTTCGATGATGAAGAGATCATCGGAGGGAGCGGCCATATCGTAGAGCTGCTTGAGAGTAGCCACGAGCGTGGGGAAGTAAGCAAAGTCGGAGAGCGAGTAGAGCGAGAGGGTGCGCTCCTTGGCAGCGGGAGCCATAGCGCCCTGATGGAAGCCGCCCAGGGTATGCTGCGGCTTGAAGCCGAAGGTCTTGTCGCCGAACTTGCGGTCCTTCTTATAGCTCTTGAAGCCCTTGATGGGCTTGATGAAAATCTTCTGTGAAGCCGATGGATCCACGGTGATAGTGAACACGCGGGGATAGAGGCGGCAGTAGTTCAACAGCTTGTCCTCGTGGGGCGGGATGCTGAGATTATGCTCCTTTGCAGCCTTGGCGAACTGCGCGAAGTAGAGACCATCCTCGGGGGTGCTGTCGTCGGCCATGGAGTTCATCAGCTTGATGAGCTTGCCGTTGAACTGGAAGTCGCGGGGAGGGATAGGGTACTTCTTTTCGCCATCGCCTTCTTCGTTTTCTTCGTCGGCTACTTCGAGAATACGAAGCGTACCGTTGTCGGGATCGACTTCAAACGTATCGCTTTCTACATCGAAGTACGACATCGCATCCTCTGCGTAGGGCTGGAAGTCGAAATCTTCAAGAAGACGGGCTGCCTCGTCGAGGCCGATTAAACCGTTTGCGTCAAGCTCGGGACGCAGAGCGGCAATCACGCTGTTTTTTAATTCATTAGCCATTGCGGTTAATCAGGTTGAATGTTTTTAGGTATTATAAATGAACACTTGTCATAGGACCCGGCAAGCCGCGATCTTATCTATGCACCACAAAGTTAGTGATTTTTCGGCGAGATAAGATGAATTTAACATATTTTCAAGCTTTTTGAAATTCCGTAGGAGACATTCCCGTGAGATGCTTGAAATACTTTCCGAAAGCGCTCTGATTGGGAAAGTTGAGCGCGTATGCCACCTGCTGCACGTTCTTGCCCGAGTAGCGGAGGAGGTTCTTGGCCTCCATGATCACATAATCCTCTATCCAGCGGGCGGCCGTGCGCCCCGTGATTTCCTTGACCAGCGCCGACAGATATTTGGGCGACACACAGAGGGCAGAGGCGTAATAGGCCACGGAACGCTCGCGGGCAAAATCGGCGTGTACCATCCGGATGAAATCGCGCACGTGCGCGCTGCGTGCCTTGCGTCCGTCGGCATATGCAGCCGGTGCGGAAGTGGTGCGTTCGAGCTGCTGCCTGAACATCTGCATGCATTGATAGCACAAGGCTACGCATAGACTTGCGGCGCCATGCCGTGTGAGGCCCGACGAGCCGGGCTGACGGGCCGTGAGCTTTAGAAGCCGGAAATAGGAATCGAGCATCAGAGCGTCCGTCTCGCTCACCTGAAATACAGGCGAGCGGTGCTCGAGCTCTACAGGACCGGAGAATGCGGATATGGAAAAGCTGAGCTGCTGAAGGAATTCACGGCTTAGATACACCAGAGTCAGACCGACGCACGACCAATCGGCGGATTCGATACGTGCTGCGAGATTGGGCGGAAGGGCCAGCACCGATCCGGCCGGAGCCGAAAACATATGGTTCTTATAGCTCACCTGCAATGCTCCATGACTGACGAATGTAAGCAGAAGGCCCTCAAAACGCACGTGGCGCCCGGGCATTTTATCAAACTCCGCCAGCTTGCCCGGTTCAAGATCGAAAATCACATAATCCTTCTCGAGGGCAAAAACCTCGACTTCGGGAGGGAGCTCGGGATTGAGGAAGTCGTTGATATTGTATGTTATAAGAGTTTCCATGGCTTGTCTAATAAAGTTGCCGCAGGACGTCGGCCGTTCGAAGTTCGCCCGGTGCCGTCAGATGCAGGCGGTAGTAATCGAGAATGGCATCGAGGATGCGCGCACGCTCCTCCCGCGAAAAACGGGCCAGATGCATATTGTTGAAATCGAGCCTGCCCAACAGAGCCACGGCGGCAGCCTCCTCGCCGGCAAGAAAGAGCGGATGAGCGGGAAGCGAGGCCCGGAAACGTGCGTCGCGGAGATCGAAATACATGTGCGAGGGCTCGGCTCCGGCCGGCAGCGATATGTCGGGCGCCACACCGAGGAAGCGTGCAAGCCGGAACAGGAAAACGATATGATAATTGGCCAGCGAGGCCGGGCGCACCATGCGCCCGAGTCGGCGCAGACTCCCGAACAGATACTCGCCCAGAAGTGGCTGAGGAGAGCTTTCGCGCAGCAGGCGATCGAGGGCCTCGGCAAGAAACAGATGCAGCATCGTGCGGGCCGGACCCGGAGCGGCCGCGGCAGGCGAGCCCGGCGAGGGACGCAGATCGCGCACAGTGAGGATATCCTTGCCCGGCCGCAGATCGGCCACGCACTCGAATAGCGCCAGGGGCATGGTGAGAGCCCTGCGACGCGCGGCCTCGCGTCCCTTGCCGTCGGGCATGGCGATGGCGACACGCCCCCGCTCGGCGCTCCAAGCCGTGAGGATAGCCCGTGAGTCGGAATGACGCACGGTGCGCAAGGCTATGCAGTGAAGAGTGGTGTACATTCGCTATACGGGGGGATTTGCAGACAAAGTTACAAATATTTTTGCCAAAAACACCGCAAGGACTAATAAAAGGGCGGGTATCAATTCTTAAAGAATCTTAAATTACGAACTGTCGCTAACATTTATTTGTGGGAGTCGATAATAGTGCGTATATTTGCACTCGCAAAATCTGCAAGGCCCATTCGTCTATCGGTTAGGACGCAAGATTTTCATTCTTGAAAGAGCAGTTCGATTCTGCTATGGGCTACAAATAAAGATAAGTTTAGGACATATCTCACGAATTAAACAATGGCAAATCATAAATCATCCGAAAAGAGAATCCGTCAGACCGAAGCCCGTCGTCTCCGCAACCGTTACTATGCCAAGACAGCCCGCAACGCTGTCCGCAACCTGCGTAAAATGACCGACAAGGCCGCAGCAGAAGCACGTTTCCGCGAGGTAACGGCAATGCTGGACCGCCTGGCTTCGAAGAAGGCAATCTCGAAGAACAAGGCTGCCAACCTGAAGAGCAAGCTGGCCAAGCACATCGCCAAGCTCGCTGCCTAAGGCAGCCGAAAAGGCAGCTGCCCGTTGAGGCGGCAGCCAACAGCCGGCCCATTCGTCTATCGGTTAGGACGCAAGATTTTCATTCTTGAAAGAGCAGTTCGATTCTGCTATGGGCTACATTTACGAAAGAAATTCGATTCCAATACGGCAAAAGCTGATTAGAATCGAATTTTTGCATATATATTCAATCAAACCGCCTTACCATGAGAACCTTTCTGCTCTATGCTTTTATAATGACATGTTTATGCCCTGCATGGGGACAGACTGTGCAGCGGGGTGTGGTGAGGGAGTATAATGAGCGGGCGGCGAAGACGCCGCTGGCGGGAGTGGAGCTGCGCGTGACCGGTGCGGGCAGCACCGTGTCGGGAAAGGACGGGGCTTTCGCTCTCGAGTTTCTGACTCTCGAACCGGGACAGCGCGTGAACGTGCGCCGCATCGAAAAGGAGGGCTACGTGCTTTTCAACAAGGAGGCCGTGGAGCAGTGGAACCTCAACCCGTCGAGCCCGTTTGTGCTTGTGATGTGTCGCGCTGACCGCTTCAAACGCATCCGCGACAATTACTACCGGAACTCCGAGGAACGCTATGCCGCGCAGTACAAAAAGGAGCGCGACGAGCTCGCACGCCTGCAAAAGGAGGGGCGTCTGAAGGATGAAGAATACCGCAAGCGGCTGGCCGAGGTGAGCGACAGCTACGAGCGCCAGCTCGACAATCTTGATTCGTATGTGGACCGTTTTGCCCGCATCGACCTGTCGGAAATCTCGGGCACGGAGCAGAAGATAATCGAGCTGGTGGAAGCCGGACGATTCGATGAGGCCATCCAAAAATACGACGACCTGCGCATCAAGGAGAAGCTTGTGGAGACCTTAGGACAGAGACGGCAGGTTCAAAACGCTATCCAGCAGCTGACAGCAGCCGAGAGCAGCATGGGCTCTACTATCGACAGCCTCTACGCCTCGGCCGAACGCCAGATTGCCACCCTCCGCCTGGCCGGCGGCGTGGAAAACAACCGCAAAATCCTCGCAATCTACCGCGAAATCGCCGATGCGGACACAACGAATGTGGATTGGCTATTGACAACCGGCAGATTCATTGTGGATTATATCGCCGATTACTCCGATGCGCTATCTTATTATCAGAAGGCCCTGAATGCGGCCATACAACAATCTGGTGAGAATAATGCCATAACAGCGACGTGCTACAATAATATCGGATATGCTTATTCTTCCATGAGTAAGTATCAGCAAGCCTTGGAATATTATCAAAAATCTCTGAAGATTTGGCAGGAAATCCATGGGGAGAATCACCCTGATGTGGCTACATCTTATAATAACCTTGGGATGTTATATTCATCACGGGGGGATTATCAGCACGCTTTGGAATACAACCAAAAGGCGCTAAAGATTTGGTCGGAAATATACGGAGAAAAACATCCTGATGTCGCCACATCGTACAACAATATCGGGGCTATATATTCATCCTTGGGTGAATCTCAGCAGGCTTTGGAATATCTTCAAAAGGCTTTGAGTATTCGATTGGATGTATTCGGTGAAAACCATCCGGATGTCGCCACATCATACAACAATATCGGATACGCATATAACTCTTTGGGGAAATATCAGCAAGCTTTGGAGCATTATCAAAAAGCTCTTAAGATCCAATCGGAATTGTTTGGTGAAAACCATCCGGATGTCGCCCGATCATACAACAATATCGGAAATGTATATT
>CAMWNH010000040.1 GCA_947175605.1 uncultured Porphyromonadaceae bacterium | reverse complement strand
CGATAAATCCGGCCTACCCCCCCGCCACCCCTACGGATCCGCCCCCGAAACCCGTCGGGACGTGCCTCCGGCACGGCAGCAACGAAAGCCAACCACCCCCTCCCCCCAAAAAAGAATAAAAGAGCCCGCGCCTATTGGCGCGGGCCCCATTATTATTCAGAAAGCGGTGGATCAGAGACCCTTCCAACCATCGTTCTGAGTCATGTTCGGGTTGAGGTTGAGCTGCTCAGTAGGAATGGGATAGAGGTAATGACGAGCCTCGAAAATACGATTGAGACCGAAGTAAGTGCTGAAGTAATCACCGGACATGAGAGTCGGCTTAACAGGAGCATTCTTCACGTTAGCACCAAGAGCAATATCAGGATACTTTGTGTTATCCAGCTTATCAAGCTGATGCCAACGGATGAGATCCCAATAACGGTAGTCCTTATCCATCATGAGCTCGCAACGGCGGCAACGGCGAACCTCCCAGATGAGATTCGATACTCCCCACTTGTTAGCCGGGTCAGCGATAGACGACAAGCCTGCAACAGTCTGCATGGGAAGATTAGCACGCTTGTAGAGCTTGTTGAGCGTTTCATTCAGGTCTGCGTCGCTCAGGGTTCCCAGCTCTGCCTTTGCCTCTGCGTAGTTGCAGTAGATAAGGCTCAGGTAGTAGAGGGGGCAGCTCGTATAGTTCTTTGCGGAGTTCTGACGGTCGCTTACAGGAAGGGTGATGTTATCAAACTTGCTCACACCGTAACCGGTCGAAGAAGTCATCTGCATGGCACCTGCGCGGCTCCATGTCATACCCTTGTAGTACACGATAGGATCAGTAATGGACGAAAGACGGGCATCGCGAACTTCAAGAAGCTTTGCGATCGAGTAGTTGCCTTCTGCGTCAACTTCACCTTCATCAGAAGTGTTCATCGAAGTAAGACCCTTGGGAAGACCGTCCGAGAAAAGGAACGCATCAAATGCATCCTTGGACAGACCTGCAACTGCAGTCGAAGAACAGGTGTAGCTGACTGTCGAGTGCATCGAGTTAACAGGGTCATACGTACGGGTAAGGATGATTTCAGGATTCTTGAGAGCATCTGCGCGTACAGAGTTGTAGGCTGCACGATAATCTTCGCTCAGAGTATAGTTGCCGTCAATGATCTGCTTGGAAGCGTTTGCACACTCCTGAAGGAACTTCTTGGCACGCTCCTCATTGGGGGCTGCGCCGTTTTCTGCCATTGTGCGGTAGCGGCAGAAAGTACCTTCGTAAAGACAGATATCACTCTTGATGGCAAGTGCGAGGTCGCGGCTCCAGTCATCCTTTGCCGTGGAAGCAGGAATCGTTGCTACTGCATAGTCAAGGTCGCGGAGAACCGAGTCCATCACCAGGTCGCGCGAGGTGCGAGGACCGTACAGTATATTTTCCGAACTTACCTGAACAGTCTTCTCAAGCCACGTAACGTCGCCATAGCGCTTTACGAGCTCCGTGAAGACGTAAGCGCGCATCAGACGTGCGATACCTTCATACTTGGGCTTCAGCTTCTCGTCGAGATACGACCCGCGCACACCGTCGATGATACACATTATATGGCGAAGGTTCTTATAACCAGTCGTCCAATAGCCTCCCGAAGCGGGCACATTCTTGAATGTCCAATCCTTGAAAGCATTACCGGCCTGGTCGTCAGAGAGCTGGCTGAAATAGAACGTGCCCGTTGTGCCGCCGTAGCCATAGCCGTCGAAGAAGTTCTTCATACGGTCGCACTCCTGGATCACATTCGTTTCTGCGCTCCAGAATGTCGGAGAATTTTCCTCCTGTGTAATAGGAGAGCGATTATCGTTGATGAAGTCATCACAACCGGCAAGGGCAGTGCTTACAAGCACAAGGCCACCGATTAAATATTTAGTCTTCATATTATGTCTTATTGAATGATATTAGAAAGTGATTTGCATACCGAACGAGAAGGAACGCATCATGGGAGACGTACGGCCGAACGTACCGTTGGAATACGATGTCGACGATTTCCACTGCGAACCGATTTCGGGGTCGATCGGATATTTCTTCATGCCATTGTAAAGCATGCAGAGGTTTTCTGCCGTGAAGTAGATACGGGCTTTCTGGATGAGGGCCTTGCGGGTCAGATCTATCGGAAGTGTATAACCTACGGACAGAGTCTTGAAGCGCAGATAAGCCATGTTCATCAGATAGCGGCTCTGGGGATAGAAGTTGTAACGGCCCTGCCAAATGCCGGATACTGTACCCGTGCCGGCTGCGCCACCGTACATACAAGGATAATCGTTGTTCTGGTCGATTTCATAACCGATGATCTGGTTGTTGGCGTCGAAGATCATCTTGTTGTACGAATCCTGGTTTGCATACGAACCGTCATTACCGCGGGCAAGAGGTGTCACGAATGCCGAAGTCGTCCAGTAGTTACGCTTACCGACGCCCTGGAAGAAGAGGTCGATATCGAAGCCCTTATAAGCACCGCCTACGCGGAAAGAGTATTCGTAACGAGGTACTGCATTACCGATAACCTTCAAGTCTCCATGGTTTGCAAGAGAGCCTACAGGCACGGGATTGCCATTCTCGTCAACCATGTTCGGATCACCGCCGTTGATTACGCCGTCGCCGTTGAGGTCCTTGAACTTAACGTCGCCGGGGCCGTACTTAAACGTGCCCTGCTCCAGGCCATGCTGATTGGCAACACCCTGAGCATAGATCCAGTTGCCCTTTTCATCCTTACCTACGAAGTCGGATTCCTCGAAGTAACGTTCGGTTTCGAAGCCCCAGATGTCGCCATATACGGAGCCGTCGAAGAAGCTGCCGAGAAGCTTGTTGTCGTTACCATATTTTACAACGGTGGTCTTACCGTCATAAATGTTTGCATTCACATAGATGTCTGCATCGCCGAAGCTGTGGTTCCAGTTCACGCCAAGTTCCCAACCGCGTGTGCGGAGGTGTGCGGAGTTATCAACAGGAGTACCTGCACCGAGAACTGCGGGGAGAGACATACCCGGGCCGATCATATCCTTCGTGTCACGCTGGAACCAGTCGAATGTCGCATTAAGCGAGTTGTTGAAGAAGCCCAGATCAAGACCTGCATCGATGGTCTCTACGCGCTCCCACTTCAAAAGGTCATTAACAAGTGCAGGAGTTCCCATTTGGTTGATGTTCGCACCTCCGGACGTGATCCAATGGATACCATCTGTATAGGTATTGCCCTGTGTAATCTTGCTTATAGTTTCGATGAACAGGTAGTCACCCATGGCCTGGTTGCCGATCTGGCCCCACGAGGCGCGGATCTTACCGTTGCTCCACCAATTCTTAATGGGCTTGAAATAATTCTCTTCAGAGAAGCGATAGCCGATCGATCCCGAGGGGAAGAATGCCCACTGGTCGCTTGCAGGGAAGGACGAAGAAGCATCATAACGGCCATTGAACTCGAGGAGGTAGATTCCTTTGTAGTCATAGTTGATACGGCCGAAGAAACCGGCGGTAGCATGACGGGTGATAGTATTGCTGATCGTTTGAGAATTGTTCTCTGGACCACCAGTAGCAAGTTCAAGGTTGGGAAGATTATTATTGCCGAGAACGTTCTTCTGCGCAGTGAACTTGTTATATGTCTTGCGATCGGCAGAACCACCGGCCATAATCTTGAAGTTGTTGTCGCGTGCTACGGTGAAAGCATACGTGCCATATACATTCACTGTCCACATATCCTGTGCCGTATTAGACTGTGATGCGTAAGTATTTGCCTGGCTTACCATATACTCCGGACCCTTGGCTGAATTCGTCCAGTTGTTCCATGCATACAGGGGGAGGTACGAACGGTTGTCGTTAATGGAGATCTTGTCATAAGTGAAGTCTGCACGCAGTGTCAGGCCCTTGATGATGGTTGCTTCCATCCATGCCTGAAGCTTATTCTCCGTAGCAACCTCATGGCGATCACCGGCCTGCTGGCGCGATGCGATGTTACGATATTCGTAGAGCTGACCATCGCTCGCACGACGTGTACCATAAGGGCCGAAATACGAACCCCAGCGCCAGAGATAGGTGAAGTTACCGCCATTACCCCACATGTTGGGAGCGTCATAAACCTTCTGACCGAAGTTGAACTGAGCGCCGGCCTTCAACCACGAGAAAATTTCCGTGCTGACGAGTGCATTGGCGTTATAACGACGCTTGCGGTCGGAACCGTAGGTCATCAGACCCTGCTGGCTGTCATAGCCGAAGGACAGACGATAAGACGTTTTACCCGCCGTACCTTCAAGGCTTACATTATGCTTGTTCGAAGGAGCTGCACTATTGAACATGATTCCGGCAACGTCCCAGTTGGCATAGAACATTGTGGCACCCGTGGTAGGATCCTGATAGAAATCGCCCACGTTGTCCCAGCTCTGGAAAGGAAGCATTTCACGATGGCCGGCTGCCTGACCGCCATTCTGCGCTTCCCATGCCTCTGCATAGGGAAGCATCTGGTCGAGGTACATACCGAAGAGCTCGTTCTCAAGACCCATACGGTTGTTGGCCTGCATCAGAAGACGGATCTGGTTGGGAACAGAACTGTATTGGGGAAGTACTGTTGCCTGGCTCCATGCAAAGTTGTTTGAATATTTTACGGAAACTCGGTCTGCCTTGTTAGGAGTCTTCGTCGTGATCAGGATCACACCGAAAGCTGCGCGTGCACCATATACGGCGCTCGAAGCGGCATCCTTAAGAACAGAGATCTCGGCAATATCATCAGGATTTACAAAGCTGATATCATCCGTAGGAACACCATCCACTACAAACAGCGGAGCTGTATCCTGATTCTTGATCGAACCTGTACCACGGATCTTGATCGAAGATGTAGTTGTAAGATCGCCGTCACCCGTGGTGATGGTAAGACCGGGAACAGCACCCTGGAGGGCTTTCGTCACATCGCTGGTAGGACGTGCGTCCATCGTGCGCGCTACGTCTACCGTTGCTACGGCGCCCGTCAGGTTCGCACGCTTCTGCGAACCGTAACCGATGGCCACGAGTTCGTTAAGCATTTCGGTCGTAGGCTGCATGTAAACGATCATGTCGGCTGCGGCCGGCATCGTCATTGTCTTATAGCCTACATAGCTGATTACAAGCGGGGTGCCGGCAGGAACCTTAATCGAGAAGTGTCCGTCGACATCCGTAGCGGCTGCAACCTTAGTACCCTTTTGAACAACACTTGCACCGATCACGGGCTCATTGTTTTCATCAAGGACGGTACCGCGGATCACGCTGGCCGCCTGACTTTGCGATTGAGGCTCGGGCGCGGCCTGTGCGACATTCACTCCGCACAAGGGCATCCCGCTCAGCAACAGCAGAGTCACAAATAGATGCTTTCTCATAAAGTAAAAAATGTTGATTGATTTTTTTGCCTCCGAGCTTGGCCGCCGCCTTGACGCTTCCACTTTTTGGCGCTTGATTGATATTGTTTGGGTTTTATTTTTGCGGTTTAGAAACCCATTTGGCCCCTAACGGACACAAATGCAATGTTTTATGTCGTTTTGTCTGTGTGGTAGGATAGATGTTCCAGTTAATTTTCCGCTAATTTAAGGAAAGTTTTTAAATATCGCACTACAAATCCGCTTTTTTAACATATCTCAAAAGCACTTTTTTCACCCCTCTCTCTATCGCAAAATCGCCCCTAAAAGCCCCACAGAGCCGTTTTCAGCTCTTAGCCGGTCGCTATTTCGCCTTTTTATGTTTTTAAACATATTTTTTGAATTCATCCCTTACAACTCTCATCCTTTTTCACCTTCACGCCACACGTTTTTCACCCATTCAGCCACAAAATTCAGGAATTATGCATATCTTTGCAAGCTAAAAGCATACACCCATGTCACGAAGGAACCCTCGACCACGTTTCGCCACACGATTTGGCGTAATTGCCACCACAGTCGGCTCTGCTGTCGGCCTCGGCAACATCTGGCGTTTCCCCTACGAAGCCGGCTCCAACGGAGGGGGCGCATTCCTCATCCTCTATATCTTCTTCGTCATGGCCATCGGAGTGCCCGTCATATGCGCCGAATTCACCATGGGCCGTGCATCGCGCCTCAACATTTTCGGAGCATTCCGCACACTCGCCCCCTCTGCCGGACGCGCATGGGCCGCCGTAGGAGCCCTGGGAATACTCGCATCACTGCTCATCCTATCCTTCTACTCCGTAGTTGCAGGATGGACATTCGAATACCTCGCCGAGTCCATCACAGGCCATATCAACGACTTTTCCGGCCCCGGGCGCCACGAAGCTTTCAGCGCCTTCACAGCCGGCCCCCGATGTCTCATCTGGACATTGGTCGTCATAGCCCTAAATGCCGCCGTGCTCCTCGGCGGAGTGCGCAAAGGCATCGAAGGCGTCTCCAACGTCCTCATGCCCCTGCTATTCATCATCATGCTGGCCCTATCCCTTCACTCCCTTTTCCTCCCCGGAGCATCGCAGGGCCTGTGCTTCCTCTTCCAACCCGACTTCTCGGCTCTCACCCCCGGCGCTGTGCTCTCCGCTCTCGGCCAGGCATTCTTCTCACTTTCGCTCGGCATCGGCACCATGATGATCTACGCCAGCTACTTCTCCTCGAGCACCCGGCTCCTGCGCTCCGCAGCTACCACAGCCGCACTCGACACACTCGTTGCCATCCTCGCAGGCATCATCATCTTCCCCGCCGTATTCTCCTTCGGAGCCTCCCCGGCTGCCGGACCGCGACTCGTGTTCGAAGTCCTGCCCGACATATTCGCCGCCATGCCCGGAGGCGCCTTCACGGCCGACGCCTTCTTTCTCCTGCTGGCCCTCGCCTCCATCACCTCCACCATTTCCATGTCCGAGATCTTCGTAGCATTCCTCACCGAGCAGTGGGGCCTCCGTCGTCGCACAGCCGTAGCCGTCCACACCGCCCTCGTGGCTGTCCTCGCCTCCCTCTGCGCCCTCTCCTTCGGCCCCATGGCCCAATTCAAGATAGCCGGAATGACCGTCTTCAACCTCTTCGACTTCGTATCTTCCAACATCCTCATGCCCATAGGCGGATGCCTCATCTGCATATTTGCCGGATGGCTCATGGACCGCACCATGCTCCGCAAGCAGTTCGCTCCCGCCCCGCGCATACTCACGAAAATCGTTATCTTCACCCTCCGCTACACCGCCCCCGCAGCCATAGCCGTAATCTTCATAGCCGGCCTGATAAATTAGCCCGCAAAGACCGCCCCACCCCCTGAGAAAATCCGCCCCGACAGCGTCACGGCTGCCGGGGCGGACCCTTTCATATTTATAGATAAATCAATCGTTTACCACTTCCACAGCCTCCACGTCTTCCGGCGTGCGGCCTTCGTTCTGGAAATCATCACGATCCAGATCCGACACAGAGCCCACGATGATAGTCTCGTACTCGCGCAGACCCGTACCGGCGGGAATCAGGTGACCGCAGATCACGTTCTCCTTCATGCCCTCCAGCGAGTCGCTCTTGCCCTGGATGGCAGCCTCGTTGAGCACCTTCGTCGTCTCCTGGAAGGATGCCGCGGAGATGAAGCTCGACGTCTGGAGTGCCGCACGGGTGATACCCTGCAGAATCTGCTCCGACGTCGCGGGACGAGCCTCGCGCACAACCACCTGACGGAGGTCGCGCTGCTTCAGCAGCGAATTCTCGTCGCGAAGCTTGCGGGCCGAGATGATCTGACCCTCCTGGAAATTCTGGCTGTCGCCCGGATCGGTCACAACCTTCATGCCCCACATACGGTCATTTTCATCCATGAACTCGCGTTTGTCCACGATCTGCTCCTCGAGGAACGCCGTGTCGCCGGCGTCGATAATACGCACCTTGCGCATCATCTGGCGCACGATCACCTCGAAGTGCTTGTCGTTGATCTTAACGCCCTGCATGCGGTACACATCCTGAACCTCGTTCACGATGTACTCCTGCACAGCCGTCGGACCCATGATATTCAGGATATCCGTCGGAGTGATAGCGCCGTCCGACAGAGGCATACCTGCGCGCACCACATCATTCTCCTGCACCAGGAGCTGCTTCGACAGAGGCACAAGATACTTCTTAACCTCGCCGAGCTTCGACGTAACAGTGATTTCGCGATTACCGCGCTTTACCTTGCCGAAGCGCACCTCACCGTCGATTTCAGCCACAATGGCAGGATTCGACGGATTGCGGGCCTCGAACAGCTCGGTCACACGGGGCAGACCGCCCGTGATATCGCCCGCACCACCGGTGCTGCGCGTAATCTTCACGAACGTATCACCCACGGCCACGTCCTCGCCGTCCTTGAATATCAGGTGAGCGCCCACAGGCAGCGAATAAGTCGCAAGCGTATTGCCGTCCTTATCCACGATATCAACCTCAGGCACATTCGTACGGTCGCGCGACTCGATGATCACGCGGTCCTCGGCCTGATGCTTGTCGCCGCTGTCCACGCGGTAAGTCACATTCTCGATAAGGCCGCGGTAGTGGATCTTACCCGCATATTCCGAAACGATAACGGCGTTGAACGGGTCCCATTCGCAGATCACGTCATCCTTGTGCACCTCGGCACCGTCCTGCAGGAACAGCTTCGAACCGTAAGGAATGTTTGCCGTCATCAGGGGCAGACCCGTATTCGGGTCGAGGATGCGCAGCTCGGCAAGACGGCCCACCACGATCTGCTGACCGTTGTCCGTCGTCACCGTGCGCAGCTCGTCGATTTCAAGCTTACCTTCGTAGCGCGAGGTAATCTTCGACACGGCTGCGATGTTCGATGCCACACCACCGACGTGGAAAGTACGGAGCGTCAGCTGCGTACCCGGCTCGCCGATAGACTGTGCCGCGATCACACCCACAGCCTCGCCCTTCTGCACCATGCGGTTGTTCGAAAGGTTGCGGCCGTAGCACTTGGCGCATACGCCCTTCTTGCTTTCGCAAGTCAGCACCGAACGGATTTCCACGCTCTCGATCGGCGACGCGTCGATAGCGTCAGCGATAGCGTCCGTGATTTCCTCACCCGAGCGGACAAGCACCTCACCCGTCAGAGGATGCACAACATCGTGCACGCTCACGCGGCCCAGGATACGCTCGCCCAGCGAAGCTATCACCTCATCATTCTTCTTCACAGCCGTGCATACCAGGCCGCGGAGTGTTCCGCAATCCTCCTCGTTGATGATCACGTCATGTGCAACGTCCACCAGACGGCGAGTCAGATAACCGGCGTCGGCAGTCTTAAGTGCCGTATCGGCAAGACCCTTACGTGCACCGTGCGTCGAGATGAAGTACTCCAGCACCGAAAGACCCTCCTTGAAGTTCGCCAGAATCGGGTTCTCGATGATCTGGCCGCCCTCGGCGCCGGCCTTCTGAGGCTTGGCCATAAGACCGCGCATACCGGCCAGCTGACGGATCTGGTCCTTCGAACCACGGGCACCCGAGTCAAGCATCATGTAGATAGCGTTGAAGCCCTGATTGGCCTCCGCCATCTGCTTCATCAGGATGTTCGTCAGGCGGGCGTTCACGTTTGTCCAGATATCGATGATCTGCTGATAGCGCTCCTTATCCGAGATAACACCCATGCCGAAGTTCTCCATCACCTCGGCCACCTGCTCGTAGCCTTCCTGAACGATGGCTTCCTTTTCCGGCGGAATCAGCACGTCACCAAGGTTGAACGACAGTCCGCCCTTGAACGCCATGTAGTAACCCAGATTCTTGATATCGTCCAGGAACTGCGCCGAACGCGGAATACCGCACTTCTTGATCACACGCGAGATGATGTCGCGCAGCGACTTCTTCGACAGGATCGTATTTACATAGCCGATTTCCTTCGGCACATATTGGTTCACAAGCACACGGCCCACCGACGTATTCTCCACAAGGTGGCGGATAGGATTGCCCTCCTCGTCCACGTCGTCCACCATGATGGTGATAGGAGCGTGCAGCGTCACACGGCCCTCGTTGTAGGCAATCTGAGCCTCCTCCGGACCGTAGAAGATATGGCCCTCGCCCTTATCGCCCTTGCGCAGCTTGGTGATGTAGTACAGACCAAGCACCATGTCCTGCGAAGGCACGGTGATAGGTGCGCCGTTAGCCGGGTTCAGGATATTGTGAGCGCCAAGCATCAGCATCTGAGCCTCCAGCACGGCCTCATTGCCCAGGGGAAGGTGCACGGCCATCTGGTCACCGTCGAAGTCGGCGTTGAACGCCGTACATGCCAGCGGGTGAAGCTGGATTGCCTTGCCCTCGATAAGCTTCGGCTGGAACGCCTGGATACCCAGACGGTGAAGTGTCGGGGCGCGGTTCAGAAGCACCGGATGACCCTTCATCACATATTCAAGGATGTCCCATACCACGGGCTCCTTGCGGTCCACGATCTTCTTTGCGCTCTTCACCGTCTTCACGATGCCGCGCTCGATAAGCTTGCGGATGATGAACGGCTTGTAAAGCTCAGCAGCCATATTCTTGGGCAGACCGCACTCATGCATCTTCAGCTCAGGACCTACCACGATAACCGAGCGGGCCGAGTAGTCCACACGCTTACCCAACAGATTCTGACGGAAGCGGCCCTGCTTACCCTTCAGCGAATCCGACAGCGACTTCAGCGGACGGTTCGCGTCGCTCTTCACAGCCGAGCTCTTGCGCGAATTATCAAGCAGAGAATCCACAGCCTCCTGGAGCATGCGCTTCTCATTGCGAAGGATCACCTCCGGAGCCTTGATCTCGATAAGGCGCTTCAGACGGTTATTGCGGATAATCACACGACGATAGAGGTCGTTCAGGTCCGACGTCGCGAAACGGCCGCCGTCCAGAGGCACCAGCGGGCGCAGCTCCGGCGGAATCACCGGCACAGCCTGCAGGATCATCCATTCGGGCTTGTTGCGGTGGCGCGACGCGCGGAACGACTCCACAACCTGTAGACGCTTCAGAGCCTCCGTCTTGCGCTGCTGGCTGCCGCCCTCGGCGTTAGCCTGTGCGCGCAGCTGATACGACAGCGAATCCAGATCCAGATCCTTCAGAAGGTCATAGATAGCCTCCGCGCCCATCTTGGCAACGAACTTGTCGGGATTTCCATCCTCGAGCTGCTGGTTGCCGGCGGGAAGCTGCTCCAGAATTTCGAAATATTCCTCCTCCGTCAGAAGCTGTAGCTTCTGCACGGGCTCGGCATTGTTGCCCTGACCAACCACGATGTCGCTCGCAGCGCCCGGATTGATCACAACATAACGCTCGTAATAGATGATAGCGTCGAGCTTCTTCGAGGGCAGACCCAGAAGATAGCCTATCTTATTGGGAAGCGAGCGGAAATACCAGATATGTGCCACAGGCACGACAAGGCTGATGTGGCCCATGCGCTCGCGGCGCACCTTCTTTTCCGTTACCTCGACGCCGCAGCGATCGCACACAATGCCCTTGTAGCGGATGCGCTTGTACTTTCCGCAGTGGCACTCATAGTCCTTGACAGGACCGAAGATGCGCTCGCAGAACAGACCGTCGCGCTCCGGCTTGTAAGTACGATAGTTTATCGTCTCGGGCTTAAGCACCTCGCCGCTCGACTTCTCGAGTATCTCCTCGGGCGATGCAAGCCCGATGGTTATCTTCGAGAAGGCGTTCTTTGCTTTATTTTCTTTTCTAAAAGCCATATATCGTATGGAGTATGTGTCTTTTTGTGAGGAGAGTATTTAGTTTTCGAGATTGATGCTAAGGCCCAGACCGCGAAGCTCGTGCAGAAGCACGTTCAGCGACTCCGGAATACCCGGCGTAGGCATCGGCTCGCCCTTGACGATGGCCTCGTATGCCTTCGAACGACCGTTTACGTCATCACTCTTGATCGTAAGGATTTCCTGAAGGATATGCGATGCGCCGAATGCCTCCAGCGCCCACACTTCCATCTCACCGAAACGCTGGCCGCCGAACTGTGCCTTACCGCCCAGAGGCTGCTGCGTGATCAGCGAGTACGGACCGATCGAACGTGCGTGCATCTTGTCCTCGACCATGTGGCCCAGCTTCAGCATGTAGATCACACCCACCGTTGCAGGCTGGTCGAAGCGCTCGCCCGTACCGCCATCGTAGAGATACGTCTTGCCGTAGCGCGGGAGCCCCGCCTTGTCAGTCCACTCGTTGATGTCCTCCATCGACGCACCGTCGAAAATCGGAGTGGCGAACTTCTCGCCCAGCTCGCGGCCTGCCCAGCCCAGTACCGTCTCGAACACCTGACCCAGGTTCATTCGCGAAGGCACACCTAAGGGGTTCAGAACGATATCCACAGGCGTTCCGTCCGCGAGGAAAGGCATATCCTCCTGGCGCACGATACGCGAAACGATACCCTTGTTACCGTGACGGCCGGCCATCTTGTCGCCCACGCTGATCTTGCGCTTCTTGGCGATGTACACCTTGGCGATCTGCATCGTACCCGTGGGCAGCTCGTCGCCTATCGAGATGTCGAACTTCTTGCGGCGCAGCTCGGCGTCTATCTCCTTGCTCTTGCGCAGATAATTCACGATCGTCTGGCGCACAAGGTCGCTCGCATGTTCATCCTCGGTCCATCCCGAAAGATTGATCGTATCGTAATTGATGCCCTTCAGCGCAGCTGCCGTGAACTTCGCTCCCGCAGGCACGATGTCGGTGCCCAGGAAGTCCTTCACACCGGCGCTCACGTGGCCCTTCGTCAGAGTCAGAAGCTTCTCCACGAACACTTCCTTCAGTGCATCCTGCTTTTCTTCGTACTCCTCGTCCAGCTTCGGAAGCAGCGCGTTCGCGCTCTTGCTCTTCTTTTTCTTGGCCGCACGGGAGAACAGAGCTGTGCCGATTACAACACCCTTCAGCGAAGGAGTGGCCTTCAGCGACGCATCCTTCACATCACCGGCCTTGTCGCCGAAGATCGCACGCAACAGCTTTTCTTCCGGCGTCGGGTCCGACTCGCCCTTAGGCGTGATCTTACCGATCATGATATCGCCCGGCACGACATGCGCGCCCACGCGGATGATACCGCGTTCGTCAAGATCCTTCGTCGCATCTTCCGACACATTGGGGATATCCGACGTCAATTCCTCGAGGCCGCGCTTCGTCTCGCGCACCTCAAGCGAATACTCGTCCACATGCACGCTCGTGAGAATATCGTCGCGCACCACGCGCTCGTTCAGCACGATAGCATCCTCGTAGTTGTAACCCTTCCAGGGCATGAACGCCACTTTCAGGTTGCGGCCCAGAGCCAGCTCTCCGTTCTCGGTTGCATAGCCCTCCGTCAGGATGTCGCCCGTCTTCACGCGCTGACCCTTGTTGCAGATCGGGCGCAGATCGATGGTCGTGCTCTGGTTCGTCTTGCGGAACTTCGGCAGGCGGTATTCCTTTACAGCCGGCTCGAAGGCCACGAATTCCTCCTCCTCCGTACGGTCGTAGCGGATGCGGATCGTCGTAGCGTCCACAAATTCGATCACGCCGTCGCCCTCAGCCATGATCTGAGTGCGCGAGTCGCGTGCAAGCTGTGCTTCGATACCAGTGCCCACGATCGGAGCCTCCGAACGCATCAGAGGCACAGCCTGGCGCATCATGTTCGATCCCATCAGCGCGCGGTTAGCATCGTCATGCTCCAGGAAGGGAATCAGCGAAGCGGCGATCGACGCGATCTGTGCCGGCGACACGTCCATAAGCTCGATATCCTTCGGCGGAACCACGGGGAAGTCCGCATCCTTGCGCGCCTTCACCGTCTTGCGGATAAACGTGCCGTCCGGATTCAGCGGAGCATTGCCCTGCGCGATGGTCTTGCCCTCCTCGAGCTCGGCGGTCAGATACACCACCTCGTCGTTATTCAGGTTCACCTTGGCATCGTCCACCTTGCGGTAAGGCGTCTCGATAAAGCCCAGGTCATTGATTTTTGCATATACACAAAGCGAACTGATCAGACCGATGTTCGGGCCTTCAGGCGTCTCGATCGGGCACAGACGGCCATAGTGCGTGTAGTGCACGTCTCGAACCTCGAAGCCTGCGCGCTCGCGCGACAGACCGCCGGGGCCAAGTGCCGACATACGGCGCTTGTGCGTGATTTCAGCCAGCGGGTTCGTCTGGTCCATGAACTGCGACAGTGCGTTCGTGCCGAAGAAACTGTTGATCACCGAAGAAATCGTCTTCGCGTTGATCAGATCCATAGGCGTGAACACCTCGTTATCGCGCACGTTCATGCGCTCGCGCACCGTACGTGCCATGCGGGCCAGACCCACACCGAACTGATTGTAGAGCTGCTCGCCCACAGTGCGCACGCGGCGGTTCGACAGATGGTCGATATCATCCACCACAGCATTCGAGTTGATGAGCTCGATAAGATACTTGATGATAGCGATGATATCCTCCTTCGTCAGCACGCGCACGTCCAGCGACGTATCCAGATCCAGCTTGCGGTTGATGCGGTAACGGCCCACCTCGCCCAGATCATAACGCTTCTCCGAGAAGAAAAGATTCGAGATCACCTCGCGAGCGCTCGCCTCATCCGGCGGCTCCGCGTTGCGCAGCTGGCGGTAGATGTATTCGATGGCCTCCAGTTCCGAGTTCGTCGTATCCTTCTGCAGCGTATTGAAGATGATCGAATAATCGCTCGCACCCGACTCGCTCTTGTGCAGCAGGATCGTCTCCACGCCGCTCTCGAGGATTTCATCGATGAGATCTTCCGTGATTTCGGTCTCGCGGTCGATAAGCACCTGCGTACGCTCGATAGTCGAAACCTCACCCGTATCCGAATCCACCATATCCTCGTACCAGTGCTTCACGATACGAGCCGCAAGTTTACGGCCGATGGACTTCTTCAGATTCGTGCGGTTCACCTTCACCTCCTCGGCCAGATCGAACACCTCGATGATGTCCTTATCTGTCTCAAGCCCGATGGCACGAAGAAGAGTCGTCACAGGCAACTTCTTCTTGCGGTCGATGTAGGCGTACATCACATTGTTGATATCAGTCGCAAACTCGATCCACGAACCGCGGAACGGAATGATACGGCCCGAATAAAGCTTCGTGCCGTTGGCATGTGTGCTCTGACCGAAGAATACACCCGGCGAACGATGCAGCTGCGACACGATAACGCGCTCAGCACCGTTGATCACGAATGTGCCCTTCTCGGTCATGTAAGGTATCTGACCCAGATATACATCGTTGATCTTCGTAGCGAAATCCACGTGCTCCGGATCAGTGCAATATAGCTTCAGTTTCGCCTTCAGAGGCACGCTGTAAGTCAGCCCGCGTTCAAGACACTCCTCGATCGTATACCGTGGAGGATCTATATAGTAATCAAGAAACTCGAGATTGAAATTATTACGAGTGTCCGCAATAGGAAAGTTTTCCGCAAAAACCTCATAGAGGCCCTCGTTCGTACGCTTCTCCGGAGGTGTGTCAAGCTGCAGAAAGTCCTTGAACGACTTCAGCTGTACCTCCAGAAAGTCAGGATAAGGGAGCGGATTCTTTACCGTAGCGAAATTTATACGGGGGTTTGCTGTTGTATCTGACATCGAAGTATTCTGGGATGATGATATATAGGATGGAGAGAGGGGAATGGAAACTAACGACACAAAAGGTTAAGAACCACCCTTTCGGGTGGATTCTTAACCTAATTTGTTGGCTATCAGCCGAACTTACTTCAGTTCAACCTCAGCACCTGCTTCTTCGAGCTGTGCCTTCATGCCCTCGGCGTCTGCCTTGGCGAGCCCTTCCTTAACAGTGCTGGGTGCACCGTCAACGAGTTCCTTGGCTTCCTTCAGGCCAAGACCGGTCAGCTCCTTAACGAGCTTTACAACCTTCAGCTTCTCAGCACCGGCTGCCTTCAGGACTACGTCGAACGACGACTTCTCCTCAACAGCTGCACCGGCTGCGGCGGGGCCTGCGGCAACGGCTACGGCTGCGGCGGCGGGTTCAATGCCATACTCATCCTTGAGGATCTGAGCGAGTTCGTTAACTTCCTTTACGGAGAGGTTTACAAGTTGTTCAGCAAAAGCTTTTAAATCTGCCATTTTTGGTATGTTTTAGTTTGTTTGTTATTCGAGTGTAGTTTAGTTTTCTTTCTTGGACAGGGTCTCCAGTATCCCGTGAAGCTTCGTGCCTCCGGACGTAAGTGCAGAGATAACGTTCTTCGCGGGCGACTGCAGAAGTGCCACAACGTCGGCGATGAGTTCGTTCTTGCTCTTGATTGCTGCAAGGGTGTCCATCTGGTCTGCACCAAGATAAGCCGTGCCTTCTACCCACGCGCCTTTCAGCAGGGGAAGCTTATCGTCCTTCTTGATGAAGTCCTTGAGAAGCTTGGCCGGGGCATTGCCCACGTTCGAGCACATCAGCGAGGTCGACTCCTTCAGCGCGCCGTAAAGCTCGCTGTAATCTTCCTCCATGTTCTCAAGAGCCTTGTGAAGAAGAGAATTCTTCACTACCATGAGCTTGATGTCGTTCTCGAAGCACTTGCGGCGAAGCGCCGACGTCTTCTCGGCATCGAGGCCGGCAGTCTCTACAAGGTAGAAGCAGCCGTAAGACTTGATCGTGTCCTCGATATGCTTGATGATGATATCTTTATCTTCCTTTTTCATCTTGTTCCGTGTTTTAATGTTTAGGCGTCAACACTCTTGGGGTCAACTTTCACACCGGGACTCATGGTGCTCGAAAGATAAATGCTCTTGATGTACGTGCCTTTCGCAGTTGCAGGCTTCAGCTTGATAAGCGTGTTGATGAACTCCTTCGCATTGTCGCGCATCTGCTCGGCCGTGAAGCTCACCTTGCCGATCGATGTGTGTACGATACCGTTCTTGTCAACCTTGAAGTCTATCTTACCTTTCTTGACTTCTTCTACTGCCTTTGCAACGTCGACCGTCACCGTGCCGCTCTTCGGGTTAGGCATCAGACCGCGAGGACCGAGAACTCGGCCAAGCGCACCGATCTTACCCATAATAGCGGGCTGCGTGATGATTACGTCAACATCGGTCCAGCCTCCTTTGATTTTTTCGATATATTCGTCGAGGCCTACATAATCTGCACCTGCTGCCTTGGCGGCTGCCTCAGCTTCAGGGCTGCAGAGTACGAGGACGCGCACCTGCTTTCCGGTCCCGTGCGGCAGCGTTACTACGCCACGCACCATCTGGTTGGCTTTGCGGGGGTCGACACCAAGGCGTACGTCTATGTCGAGCGATGCATCGAACTTCGTGAAGGTGATGTCCTTCACGGCCTCTGCAGCCTCGAGAAGATTGTAAGACTTCCCGGCTTCAAGCTTCGCAAGGGCCAACTTCTGATTCTTTGTCAGTTTACTCATATCAGCGAAGTTTTATTAATTGTTACCGGGAAACTCACCCTTTACGGTGATACCCATACTTCTGGCCGTACCGGCAACCATGCGCATAGCGGATTCTACAGTGAAGCAGTTTAGGTCTGGCATCTTGTCTGTAGCAATTGCGCGCACATTATCCCAGGTGATTTCAGCTACCTTCGTACGGTTAGGTTCCTTCGAGCCGCTCTTGATCTTGGATACTTCCTTGAGCTGTACGGCTACAGGAGGCGTCTTTACCACGAAGTCGAAAGACTTGTCCGTGTAGTACGTGATTACTACAGGAAGAATCTTACCGGCCTTGTCCTGTGTGCGGGCGTTGAATTGCTTGCAAAATTCCATGATGTTGATACCCTTCGAACCGAGGGCAGGGCCCACAGGAGGAGAAGGATTGGCTGCACCACCTTTAATCTGCAATTTGATTTGTCCAGCAATTTCTTTAGCCATCGTTTAAATACTTAAAAAATTAGAGATTTTTTTGCGTGTCTCCCACTTCATCCCTCGCCGCGGTCGTAACCCCGCCGCTCCGGGAAATCCGTACTCACACGCGCTCAACCTGAGTCGTATCAAGCTCCAGAGGCGTCTCGCGCCCGAAGATCTTGACCTTCACCTTCAGCTTCTTCTTTTCTTGGTTCACTTCGTCGATAACGGCCTGGAAACCCTTGAATGCTCCGTCAATTACCTTGACAGTCTCTCCTACGAGATAGCTCATCTCGTCAGTTCCCTCCGCTTCGTTCAGCGTGTCGGCAGCTCCGAGCATTCGCATCACCTCAACCTCGCGCAGACGTTCGGGAGCTGCGTTCTTGTCGCGCCCCTTCAGGAAATCTATCACGTTGGTTGTGTTCGTGAGAATGTGGATTACCTCACCCGTAAGTTCCGCCTCGATAAAGACATATCCGGAATAAAGGTTCTTTTCCTTTACAACCTTCTTTCCGTTGCGCATTGTCATCACCTTCTCGGTCGGAATCAACACTTGAAACACATAATTGCCAAGGTCGGTATTTTTCATCGATGCCTCGAGAACTTCCTTAACCTTGGCTTCTTTTCCGGATATCGCACGCAGTACGTACCAGCCTTTCTTGTGGTCAGACATTGCTTCGCCCTAAAAAGTTGAGATTACACAAACTTACAAGCTGTAGATAAAGTGCATCAGCCGGTCCACTATCTGGTCCATGACAAGTATCAACAGTGCGATGATGGCGGAAGCAATCATGACTATGATAGCCGACTTTACAAGCTGCTTGCGGGTCGGCCACGACGTCTTGTAGCGAAGCTCGTCGTAGCTCTCCTCTATATTGGTTATCAGTTTGAGCTTTTTCATTTTCTTTCTTTTTTGCACGGGAAGAGAGGCTCGAACTCCCGACACCTGGTTTTGGAGACCAGTGCTCTACCGACTGAGCTATTCCCGTATGTAAAAACTCCGGAGACTGTCCCTTGGAGGCCCGGCCTCCGGAGCTGTGATTTTATATCTTCTGGCTTACGCCGCTGATATTAGTCGAGGATTTCGGTGATCTGACCCGAACCTACCGTGCGGCCACCTTCGCGGATTGCGAAACGAAGACCCTTGTCGCAGGCAACCGGAGTGATCAGCTTAACGATGATCTCAACGTGGTCACCGGGCATCACCATTTCTACACCTTCGGGAAGAGTGATCTCACCGGTTACGTCAAGCGTACGGATGTAGAACTGAGGACGGTAGTGGTTGTGGAACGGAGTGTGACGACCGCCTTCTTCCTTCTTCAGGATATATACGGAAGCCTTGAACTCGCTGTGAGGCTTAACAACGCCCGGGTGGCAGATTACCATACCGCGCTTGATATCCTTCTTGTCGATACCGCGGAGAAGCAGACCTACGTTGTCACCGGCTTCGCCCTGATCGAGGAGCTTGCGGAACATTTCAACACCGGTTACGGTCGACTTCATCGAAGCGCCGAGACCCATGATCTGTACTTCGTCGCCTACCTTTACAATACCGGTTTCGATACGGCCCGTTGCTACGGTACCGCGGCCGGTGATCGAGAACACGTCCTCGACGGGCATCAGGAAGGGTTTATCGATATCGCGGGGAGGCAGGGGAATCCATGTGTCGACTGCATCCATCAGCTCGAGAACCTTCTCTTCCCACTGGGGTTCGCCGTTGAGGGCGCCGAGAGCGGAACCGCGGATGATGGGAGTTTCGTCGCCATCATATTCGTATGCCGAAAGAAGATCGCGCATTTCCATTTCTACGAGGTCGAGGATCTCGGGGTCGTCAACCATGTCGCACTTGTTCAGGAAAACAACGATACGGGGAACGTTCACCTGGCGGGCGAGAAGGATGTGCTCGCGGGTCTGGGGCATCGGGCCGTCAGTACCGGCTACTACGATGATAGCACCGTCCATCTGTGCAGCACCCGTTACCATGTTCTTCACATAGTCAGCGTGTCCCGGGCAGTCAACGTGTGCGTAGTGACGGTTAGCCGTCTCGTACTCAACGTGTGCGGTGTTGATGGTGATACCGCGTTCCTTTTCCTCAGGTGCGTTATCGATCTGATCGAAGGACTTTACTTCAGAGAGACCCTTCTTGGCGAGCACCGTGGTGATGGCGGCCGTAAGGGTGGTCTTGCCGTGATCGACGTGACCGATAGTACCGATGTTTACATGCGGTTTGGTTCTTTCGAATTTCTCTT